>JBFFSI010000033.1:0-23658 GCA_041572475.1 Woeseiaceae bacterium | reverse complement strand
GTCCATCTGCGCCGCACCCGTGATCATGTTCTTCACGTAGTCCGCGTGACCCGGGCAGTCCACGTGCGCGTAATGCCGCGCGTCGCTCTCGTACTCCACGTGCGCCGTCGCAATCGTGATGCCGCGCTCACGCTCCTCCGGCGCATTGTCAATCTGGTCAAACTCCCTGACCTCACCACCGTGCTGCTCCGCCATCACCTTCGTCAAGGCCGCCGTCAGCGTCGTCTTGCCGTGGTCAACGTGTCCAATCGTGCCTACGATGACGTGGGGTTTTGTTCTCTCAAACTTCTCTTTAGACATGAGCTTTTCCCGCTTATCTAAGTTTTGCTTTCCCTAATACCGTCATCGCCCGCGCGGGCTCCTACGCCATTTATTGTTTTCCTCGTAGCTGGAGCCCACACCCGGATTTGAACCGGGGACCTCTTCCTTACCAAGGAAGTGCTCTGCCCCTGAGCTATGTGGGCTTTGTCCCTCGTATCCTCGACCTTCCATCTGGAGCGGGTGATGGGAATCGAACCCACATCATCAGCTTGGAAGGCTGAGGTTCTACCATTGAACTACACCCGCCAATACGCCTTTTTCAGACGTGCAAAAATCCTGACAGTCATTTTCCAGCAACCGTCCGGATCTCCTGAAACTCTTTGTATTCGTCCCCTCGGTGGTACTGCCAACCCAGTCACGCACCTGGTTCAGATTGTGTCTCGCGGCCTTGCCTTATCGTACTAACCGGGCCTTGAAGGCTCTATCAGTAACGCTGCTATACTTGCCTTCTGCCTCCGCCGAACCAAGAGTCTGGTGGAGGGGGTAGGATTCGAACCTACGTAGGCATAGCCAGCAGATTTACAGTCTGCCCTCGTTGACCGCTTGAGTACCCCTCCGCGGACACAAGCCGGGCATTGTCTAATTGTCCCAATCGGCTGTCAACAACCCAGAGGCGGAATCTTACGCCTTTTTTGCCCGTTTTATTAGGCCCCGGGGCCTTCAAGTACGCCCTGTTCAGACCCTCAGTCGCGCCCATGGGGCGCTCCTACGACAGCTCTTCATTCTTTCAGGGACCAGTGCCAGGGCTCGTAGGCGATGCCCCAGGGGTTGTCGCGCGGGTAGGTCAATGAAAACCCGAACTCGATGGCCCTCGAGGTCAGCCAGCGAAAGGCGTCCGTGCCCTCGAATTCCTCGGTCAGCGGCCGGGAGCCGGGCGTCGCGATATCCACGGCCCGGCCCGTGTGGTGCTCGCTGAACCCGGGCGCGGCGTTGACCCTGAGGATCTCCTCGATCGCCTGGCCCGCCTCGAGTTTCTTGCGAATCAGGCCGGCCTGGTACTCCACACCGCGAAAACCCGACACGATCAGCAGCTGGATCCCGACCTGGTCCGCCGCCGCGACCATGGCCCGCCACTGGCGGGCCGCCTCCGGGGTCAGCCGCTGCATGCGCCCGACCAGGTTCGGCCCGACCTCGATGAGTTCCTGCGCCTCGTCGAAGGACGGCGGTCCGCCCGCAGCCGCGTAGTCGGCGGGGATGCCCAGTTCCTCGTGAAGTTCGCGTAGCATAAGGCCGACGATTATGACCGAAGACAGAATCTATATCGACGACAAGCTGGGCGACGAGCCCTTTCGCTTCGATGCGACCGTGGCCGAGGTCTTTCCCGACATGCTGCGGCGTTCCATACCCGGGTATGCGGCCTCGCTGGAAGCCATCGGCTCGCTGGCGGCCCGCTATGTCCGGGCCGGTACGAACTGCTACGACCTGGGTTGCTCGCTGGGTGCGGCCACGCTGGCGCTGCGGCAAGGCATCCGTGCGCCCGACTGCCGTATCGTCGCGATCGACAATGCCGGGGCCATGATCGAGCGCTGTGAGGCCCTCCTGGCCAGGGACGACTCGACGACGCCCGGCCGCACGCCCGTGGACCTCGTGCTCGGCGACATACGGGACGCCCAGGTCGCCAACGCTTCAATGGTCGTCATGAACTACACCCTGCAATTCCTGCCCGTCGAGGACCGTGAGCCCATGCTGCGGCGTATTTTCAACGGCCTGGTGCCCGGCGGTCTGCTGCTCCTGTCCGAGAAAGTGGTCGACGAGGACCCGCATATGGAGTCGCTGCTCGTGGACCTGCATCACGAACACAAGCGGCGCAATGACTACAGCCAGCTCGAGATCAGCCGCAAGCGGGCCGCGCTCGAAAACGTGCTGATTCCGGAAACCGTCGCCCTGCACAGGCAGCGTCTCGCCAGCGCAGGCTTCGCCCACTCGGCCGTGTGGCTGCGCTATTTCAATTTCGTCTCCATCGTGGCCATCAAGGGCCCGTGATCGACTACCGGGCACTCTGGCAGAACCTCTCGGGGCTCGGTCTCGATGACTGGCGCGAACGGTTGCAGCCGGTCCTCGAGGAGAAACTGGCGCCGGGCGCACACGGCGACATGCCTCGCTGGCTCGACACGCTGGCGAGTCTGCCGGGCGCCACCTCCGAAGAGTCACGGGAACTGCTGCTACGGCTCAGCCCCTGGCGCAAGGGACCTTTTACGCTCGGTGACATCGAGATCGACGCCGAGTGGCGCTCCGACCTCAAGTGGGCGCGGCTCCGGGACGCGCTCGACCCGCTGGCAGGCCGCTCGGTGCTCGATGTCGGTTGCGGCAACGGCTACTACGCGCTGCAAATGCGTGATGCCGGTGCGGGGGCCGTCATCGGCATCGACCTTACCCTGCTCTACGTCGTGCAATTCCTGGCCGTCGCCAGGTTTCTCGAGCCCCGCAATGTGTTCGTGCTGCCGCTCAGGCTGGCGGAACTGCCGTGCGGATCGCGCGCGTTCGACACCGTGTTTTCGATGGGCGTTCTGTATCACCAGCGGTCCCCGCTGGAGCACCTGCTCGAACTCCGGGACCAGCTCCGCAGCGGCGGCCAGCTCGTGCTCGAGACCCTGTTCGTCCCGGGGGAAGAAAGCCATGCCCGCACGCCGCCGGACCGCTATGCACGCATGCGCAACGTCTGGCTGCTGCCGACCGTGGCCGAACTCGAGACCTGGCTGCGGCGCACGGGATTTACCGGGATCGAGGTCGTGGACCGTTCGGTGACCTCGGTAGACGAACAGCGCAGCACGCCCTGGATGACGTTCGAGTCCTTGTGCGAAGCGCTTGACCCAGAGGACCCTGATCGCACCGTGGAGGGCTGGCCTGCTCCCCGGCGCGTCATCGTGATTGCAAAATCCCCGTAATTTCCCTAATTTCAGACAGGACTGAAACCGGAGAAATCACCATGCAATTGTCTCCCGCCGTCGAGCGTTACGTGCTGCACTGGGGAGAGATGGGCACACGGTGGGGCACCACCCGCACGGTCGCGCAGGTCCATGCCCTGCTGTACCTGTCACCCGAGCCTTTGCGCGCCGACCAGATCGTCGAAGCCCTGTCCGTGGCCCGCTCCAATGTCAGCACCAGCATCCGCGAACTGCAAAGTTACGGGTTGGTCCGGATGACCCACGTGCTCGGCGACCGGCGCGACTACTTCGAATCCCTGCACGATGTCTGGGAACTGTTCCGCGTGATCATCGAGCAGCGCAAACAACGTGAGCTCAACCCGACCCTGTCAATGCTGCGATCGGCGGCCGGCGAGGTCGACCAGGAGGACGGCACTCACCCGCTAACCAAGGAACGCATCCGCAATATGCTCGAATTCGTCGAGACGACGAGCGACTGGTACGAGCAGATAAGGGATATTCCGACCGCGACGCTCACCAAGCTGATGAAACTCGGCAAGGGGATCACGAAACTGGCGAGATAGGTGTAGGAGCGGGCCATGCCCGCGAAGCATTGCAGCGAACCTGCAATGCGGGCCGCCGATGGCGGCCTTCGCGCCCATGGGGCGCTCCTACAGGCGCTTCGCGGGCATGGGGCGCCCCTACAGGCAGCTATCCGCGGTCTTCTCCAGTCCGGCGGAGCGCTCCCGCAGCACCCAGACCGACTCGGTGATCGCCATGGATTCCGGACCGCCGTTCAGCGTGCCCGCCGGTCGGTAGAAGTAACCGCCCGGGTCATACATCGAGGTGTGGACTTCGCCGGCGACGCACTCACTGTGCTGGTACTGGCCGCTCGCGAGATAGCCCTCCCGCGTGACCGATGACGACTGCCACGGGACTGCCGCGCCCGGGCTGACGCGCAGCAGCCAGGTGCGGGCCCCGTTGCCGGGATCCGAGCGCAGGTCCTTGACCGCCGCGCCATCGAGGGTCGTGGGCGCCCAGTCGAAAAGGCTGCTGTCCAGGATGACCGGCGCCTGGATCATTGCGAGCGGATCAACGTCGTCGAGGAAATAGAGGATCCGCGCGCCATCGTCGGTCTCGAGGTTGAAACCCAGCGAACCCGGCGGAACATGCGCATAGCCGCCCGGCCCAAGCTCGACGTCTCCGACACTGAGCTGCCCCTCGAGCACGACGATCTCCAGAAGCTTGCCTGGCGCGCCGCCCGTCGTCCCCTGCCAGTCCGGCGGCAGGTCGATGCGATTACTCGTGCGCCGAGTCTGCGGGTCGCCGGAGAACTGCTTGGCACGCACGCCGGGAAGGCTCGCCAGGAACACGTCGGGCAGCGTGTCGGACTGGATGAACGCCGGGTACGGCAGCTTCGGCGGCCCGGACGCGCACGCGCCGAGCAGCAGAGCGAAAAAAGCCGCCCAGAATCTGGGCGGCATAGCAAGCAGAAGATGTAGCGGGCGAGTCAAGAAGGACATGCAATCAAACGTCCGTGTCGCATTCGGGTCATGCCATTTCATCGACAAAGATCGGGTTGCTGCTCCACAGGCCGTGACGGCAACGCAGAAAGCCTGTCACTCGAGCCACGTGTTGAGAGGAATCACGTAATGCCTGCCAGTGGATCATGCATCCGGCACGGCGCCCCAATCGCATTGCCTTTTACATCCCATCTCCGTGCGTACCGGATCGGTACGGCGAGGATACTACTATATCTTGTATAGGAAGGCGAGTTATGCACAAGATGTAGCCACCTGCCCCAACGGGCCTCAAGATTGTCATGACCGAAGACTACGCAGTCTCACAAGAAAACAGGGTCCGCCAGCTGCGCGAAAAGGCGTCCTACGACAGGCGCGAGGTCCACGAAATCCTCGACAGCGGCCTCTTCGCGGCGGTCGGCTTCGTCCAGGACGGCTGCCCGGTGGTCGTGCCCATGATCTATGGCCGCGACGGCGACACGATTTACCTGCACGGCGCCCGCAAAGCCCGGGTCATCCGGCTGCTCGAGCAGACGCATCGCGTCTGCCTGAACGTGACGCATGTCGACGGCCTCGTGATCGCGCGTTCTGCATTCAACTCCTCGATGAACTACCGCTCGGCAACGGTGTTCGGCACGCCGTCGCTCGTCGAGGACCGTGACGGGAAACTGGATGGGATGCGCATCATCAGCGAGCACCTGATGCCGGGGCGCTGGGACGAACTCCGGGCGCCGCTGGAGCGCGAGATCAAGATGACCGGCGTCATTGCCGTGACCATCGAATCGGCTTCCGCGAAGGTGTCGGCCAAGATGCCGGACGACGAAGAGGAGGACTACGCTATTCCGACCTGGGCCGGAGTTCTGCCATTGACGTCGCGCTTCGGCGAACTGCAGGCCGATGACCGGGTCCTCGATGGCGTCGCGCCCTCCGCTATCTTGCGCGCGCTGCAGGGACGGTCACTGTAACAGGCCGCTGTTTTCCGCTTCGAGCCGCAGCAACGCCGCCTTGGTCTCCAGCCCCCCGCCGAATCCCGTCAGGCTGCCGCCCCGGCCGATCACCCGGTGGCAGGGAATGATGATCGGGATCGGGTTCCGGCCGTTTGCGGCGCCGACGGCGCGCACCGCCTTCGGCCGGCCGATGCGCTCGGCGATCTCGCTGTAGGACACGGTCGCGCCATAGGGAATGTGCTGCAGCTCTTCCAGCACCCGGACCTGGAAGTCGGTGCCGGTCAGCCGCAGCGGCAAATCGAACTGCTTGCGCTCGCCGGCGAAATACTCGAGCAGCTGCCGGCGCGCCTCGGCGAAAGGCGCCTCGTCCAGTGTCCACTCCGGCCCGGGCTCGAGACGCATCTTGCCCTGCGGAAACCCGACCAGGCTGAGGCCGGCCTCGTCCCCGGCAAGCAGCAGATCGCCGATCGGTGTTTCGAGAAAGCAATACTTCATCATCCTATCCTCCGGAACTCGGCAGCGAGCCCCATAACAGCATGGCTGCGTACGCGCGCCAGGGGCGCCACGCTGCAGCACGCGATTTCAGTTCGGCAGGGGTGCCGGCGATCGCCCTGACCAGCCCGAGGTCCGTGGACGGGAACGCGTCCGGGTCTTTCAGCGCGCGCATCGCGACGTACTGGGCCGTCCAGTCGCCGACGCCTGGCAGCGCGGTGAGCTGCTCGCACACCTCGTCGGGCCGCGCGCCGGCGTCGAAACGAAGCTCGCCCGCGGCCGTCGCGGCAGCAACCCGGCGGATAGTCGCCGCGCGCGCGGCGACGAGGCCGATCCGGTTGAAGCGCGCACGCGCGAGCCTCGAGGGACGTGGGAAGAGCCGCGACAGGCTCAGCGACTTGCCGTAGTGCGCGAGGGAGGCGGGCACCTCGACCGCCTGCCCGTAGCGTTCCGCTATCCTGCCGGCCAGCGTCGTTGCCGCCTTGACCGAGACCTGCTGCCCGAGGATCGCCCGCACGAGCAGCTCGTAACCGTCCCAGGCGCCGGGCACCCGCACCCCCGGGCACCTGCGCAAAAGCGACCGCAAGACCGGATCGGCCCGCAACACGCCGGCGATTTCCGCGACCGGCGCATCGAGATCGAAGAGTTCGCGCGTGCGCTGTACCACGCCGAAGAGCATGCCGGTCGCAACGCCGTGCAGCGACAGGCTGAGCGTCTCGCTGGCATCGCTGCGGCATTCGATCACGGCCGGGCGCCCGTCGAGTTCGATGGTCCTCAGGTAGGCATCCCCGAGCACCTGCTCGACGCCCGGGGTGGCTCGCGCCTCGAGAAAACCCAGCAGCGCCTGCCAGTCGAACGGTTTGCGGCTGGTGAGCCTGACCGTCAGCGCACTGCCCGGCTCGAGAGGCAATTCACGCCGGCGGCGCAATTCCCGGGGCGTGCGGCCATAGGTTTTACGGAAGCTGTCGTTGAAGCGCCTGACACTGCCGTACCCCGCGGCCTCGGCCACGGTCGCCATCGGCAGGTCAGTTTCATCGATCAGGCGTTTGGCGAAGTGCAGCCGCTGCGTGTGGGCGACGGCCAGCGGTGATGCGCCGACGTGGCGCGCGAACAGCCGCCGCAGGTGCCGGCTGGTGACGCCGAGTCGCTCGGCGAGTCGTTCGACGGAGCTTTCTTCGAGCGCGCCGTCCGCGATGAGCCGCAGACCGCGCCGAACCGTGGTCGAGGTGCCGCTCCAGGCCGGTGTGCCGGGCGCGCACTCGGGCCGGCAGCGCAGGCAGGGCCGGTAGCCGGCCTCGGCTGCCGCCGCGGCGCTCGGATAAAAGCTGACGTTTTCGGATTTCGGCGACACCGCCGGGCAGATTGGCCGGCAGTAGATGCCGGTCGTTCTTACGCCGATGAAAAAGCGGCCGTCGAACCGCGCGTCGCGGGATAGCCGTGCTCTTTCGAATATTGCCTGCTGATGTAGGGTGGCTGCCTGCGACATGCCCAGCAGTATACGCTCGGGCTGCCGGCTAATTAGCCACTTTCGGACCTTTATCCCGTGACCGCGGGAGCGGGCCTCGACCCTGATCGCGGCCAGGGGCCGCCCCTACCGGTCGATGCCGCCGATGCACAGGTACTTGATTTCGAGGTAGTCGTCGAGACCGTACTTGGAACCCTCACGGCCCTGGCCGGACTCCTTGACGCCGCCGAAGGGCGCCGCCGGGTTGGAGATAATCCCTTCGTTGATGCCGACGATGCCGTATTCGAGCCCCTCGGCGACGCGCCAGATGCGGCCCACGTCGCGGGCATAAAAATAACTCGCGAGACCGAACTCGGTGTCGTTCGCGATGGCGATCGCCTCCTCTTCGGTCTCGAACCGGAAGAGCGGCGCGACCGGTCCGAAGATCTCCTCGCGAAATACCCGCATATCGTCGCTGACGTCGGTGAGCACCGTCGGCTCGACGAAGCACTGGCCGAGGTCCGACCGGCTGCCGCCGGCCCCGACCGTCGCGCCTTTCGCCACGGCGTCCTTGACGAAACCGAGCACGTCGTTCGCCGCGCCCTCGTTGATGAGCGGGCCCATGGTGACGCTTTCGTCGGCCCCGTTGCCCAGCTTGAGGCCGGCCATCGCGGCCATGAGCTTCTCGGCGAACTCATCGTACACCGCGTCCTGCACGAGAATCCGGTTGGCACAGACGCAGGTCTGCCCGGCGTTGCGGAATTTGCAGATGATGGCGCCCTTGACCGCCTCGTCGAGGTCCGCGTCGTCGAACACGATGAACGGGGCATTGCCGCCGAGTTCCATCGACGTTCGCTTCATCGTTGCCGCGCACTGCTCGACGAGCAGCTTGCCGACCTGCGTGGAACCGGTGAACGTGAGCTTGCGCACGATCGGGTTAGCGGTGAGCTCAGCGCCGATCTCGCGCGTTACCCCGCCGAGGACATTGATGACGCCCTTGGGCACACCTGCCCGCTCGGCGAGTTCAGCCATGGCCAGGGCGGACAGGGGCGTCTCGTTGGCGGGCTTGCAGACGACGGTGCAACCAGCCGCCAGCGCGGGTGCGATCTTGCGCGCCAGCATCGCGTTCGGAAAATTCCAGGGCGTGATGCAGGCGACGACGCCGACGGGCTGCTTGATGACGACGATGCGCTTGTCACCGGCCGGCGCCGGTATCGTGTCGCCATAAACGCGCTTGGCCTCCTCGGCGAACCACTCGACGTAAGCCGCGCCGTAGGCGACCTCCCCGCGCGCCTCGGCGAGCGGTTTGCCTTGCTCGGCCGTCAGGATCTGCGCGAGGTCCTCCTGGGCCGCCATCATCATGTCGAACCACTTGCGGAGTATGGCGGCGCGCTCGTTGGCGGACGCCTTGCTCCAGGTGACGAACGCTGCCTCCGCTGCTTCGATCGCGCGGCGGGTCTCCGCCGTTCCACATTTGGCGATTTCGGCGATCGTCTCGCCCGTTGCGGGATTCAGGACAGGCAGCGTCGCGCCACTGTCCGCATCGATCCACTCGCCCTCGACATAGGCTTTGGTCTTGAGAAGTGATGTGTCGGAGATCTGCATACTTGCGGCCCTTCAGGCGCGAAAGTGAGAGACCGTCAAGTATGAATAGCGAAGTCCCCCCGCACAAAGCGCGCCGGCGGACCGCTTCACTGCCGTGCGAATTTACGCTGCTTGGCGATTCTGCTCGGCAAGCCAGGCCTCTAGGGCATCGGCGCCGCCGATGTGCTGGCCGTTGATGAAGACCTGCGGGTAAGAGGTCGCATCGGCGACCGCGCGCAGGGTCCTGTCGGTGTAGTCGCGGTTCAGCACCAGTTCTTCGAACTCGTGGCCGGCATCGCGCAGCATGCCCTTCGCGCGGGCGCAAAACGGGCAGCCCGGGCGCGAGAACACGGCGACGTCGAACGGGCGCACGGCGTCCGGATCGAGGTACGACATCATCGTGTCGGCATCGGACACCTGGAACGGATCGCCCGGCTGCTCCGGCTCGATGAACATCTTCTCGATGACGCCGTCGCGGACGAGCATCGAGTAACGCCAGGAGCGCTTGCCGAAGCCGAGGTCTTCCTTGCCGACGAGCAGGCCCATGCCGTCGGTGAAGTCGCCGTTGCCGTCGGGCAGGAAGGTCACGCGATCTGCCTTCTGCGCACGCTTCCACTCATCCATGACAAAAGCGTCGTTCACGGACACGCAGATCACCTCGTCAACTCCCTTGGTCTTGAACCAGGGCTGCAACTGGTTATAACGCGGCACGTGCGACGACGAACAGGTCGGCGTGAAGGCGCCCGGCAGCGAAAACACGATGACGGTCTTGCCGGCGAACACGTCGTTTGAGCTCAGCTCGACCCACTCATGGTCACGGCGGGTCTTGAAGCTTACGTTGGGGACGCGCTGCCCCTCGATGGATTTGAACATTTCTATCTCCTGTTATTGAAGGTCTTCGTCAGGCCAGCATGCTGCGCAGCATCCAGGCCTTTTTTTCGTGTATCTGCATGCGCTGTGTCAGCAGGTCGGCAGAGGGCTCGTCGTTCGCCGCCTCGGCCGCGGGGAAGGCCTCGCGCGCGGTCCGCGCCACGGTCTCCTGGCCGATGACCAGCTGGCGAATCATCTCCTCGGCGGACTCGTCGCCGGAGCCCTCGTCGATCGACGTCAGTGCGCCGAATGCCGAATAAGATCCCGGCGCCTTGATGCCGAGGGCACGGATTCGCTCCGCGATCTCGTCCACGGCCGCGGCAAGCTCCGTGTACTGCTCCTCGAACATCGTGTGCAGCGTGTTGAACTGGGGTCCGGTGACGTTCCAGTGGTAGTTGTGCGTCTTCAGGTACAGCGAATAGCTGTCCGCAAGCAGCCGGGAGAGGCCCGAGGCGATCTCCTGGCGTTGCTGCTGGTTGATTCCGATGTTGAGTTCCATGGTTTACCTCCTTGCCTTGGGGTATATCATAAGCATTGAAGAATAATAAATAAAATGGTTTAATTCGATCGTTATATTCGACTTTGTATATCAATGAGACTTCCCAGCACCAAGCAGCTCCAGTACTTCGTGGCGCTCGTGGAGCATGGCCATTTCGGGCGTGCGGCCGAGGCCTCGTTCGTGTCGCAGTCGGCGTTCAGCACCGCCATCAAGGAACTCGAGAACACGCTCGACGCCCATCTCGTCGACCGTACGAACCGGCAGGTGACGATTACCGCGCTCGGGCAGCAGGTCGCCATCCAGGCCCGGCTCGTCCTGCGCGACCTGGGCGACCTCGTCGAGATGGCCTCGGGCTCGGCGCAACCCCTGACAGGCGAGTTGCGCCTCGGCGTCATTCCCACCATCGCGCCGTTCCTCCTGCCCCGCGTCCTCCCGAAGCTGCGGCGCAAGTACCCGCAGCTGAAGCTCTACCTGATCGAAGACCAGACGCAGCGGGTGTACGAGCGGCTCATGGACGGTGAGCTCGACCTGCTGCTGCTTGCCCTGCCCTGGGAGATGCGCGGCGTGGACCTGCTGCCGCTCTACAACGACCCGTTCCGGCTCGCGTGTCGCGAGGGCACCGAGCGCGTCGACCCGGAGAACTACCGCTTTAGCAGGCTCGATGCCGACAGCGTGTTGCTGCTCGAGGACGGCCACTGCCTGCGCGATCACGCACTCGCCGCCTGCAAGATTCGCGACGTGCAGAAGATCCAGCCTTTCGCCGCCAGCAGCCTGCTGACCCTGATCGAAATGGTCGATGCCGATCTCGGGATCACGTTCCTGCCGGCGATGGCCGAGGGCTCAGTGATGCTCCGCAACACCCGGGTCAAGCTGTACTCACTGGCCGAGACCAGTTACCGGCAGATCGGCCTCGCGTGGCGCAAGGGCAGCAACCGCGTCGAGGAATTCGAGCTACTCGGCGAGTTTCTGACCGAGGCGCGCTAGCCTGGCGGGCCGGCCTCGCGACCGAGAGGTCGACAGGAGAGTGGTGCCGGCACCAGGAGTCGAACCCGGGACCTACTGATTACAAATCAGTTGCTCTACCAGCTGAGCTATGCCGGCTACTGGGACTGCGGGCAGGTGGCCGCGTCGCGCAAGAGTACCCTGTCTTCGCCGTACTTGTCGACGATCGCGCCCGCGCCCTTGCCGGGCGGCAGCGCGATGTCGACGAAAAAAACTTTGTCGTCCCGCGTGCGGGCGACGATCTCCGCCGGCAGGCCAAGCGACTTGGCCTGGAGCTCGACTTTTTCCGCTCCGTCCAGCTCCCCGAACAGGCCCAGCGAGATGCTGGTCGTACCGTCGTCCTGCGGCACCGGGTAGGCATCCGGCAGGCCGCCCCCGTGCAGGCTGTCGAGCATGTCGCTCGTCGTCAGCGAACCCTCGATGCCCCGGATGATCACCCAGTGACCGACGAAGATCTGCCCCGTCGTGGCCCGCACGCTCGCGCGCATGCCCTCCCCGGAGTACTGCATCTGCGCCTCTTCGGCATCGGAGTTAAGCTTGAATGGACCGACGGAGGCGCAGGAGCGGCCCACGACCGCCGCCAGGGCGGACGGTTCGCCCGAACCGAGCATGGCGCCGACGCTGGCCGCCATCTCGTCGCCCGGGTTGACGATGACCTCCATCGGGGGACCGAGGTCGGTTTCCGAGACCACCGCAACGCCCGGTTCGGTGTCCTTTCCCGAGAACATCCCCCATACGAAGTACAGGATGTTCGCCAGCAGCAGGATCAGTAACAGGTTTCTCATCGGCGGTGTTCCAGCAACTCGGCCAGGCCCTGAAGCACGAGATGCGGTCTGTGCACCGGCGCCTCGTCGAGCGAGCCTAGGATGCGGGAGGCGTCCCCACCGGTCAAGACAACTCTCGGGTCGAAACCCGCGTCCTGCAGCGCGCGTCGCGCGCGCTCCGCTGCGCCGGCGACCGCGTTCAGCGCACCGTGGGCAACCGCCCCGTCCGTCGTGCTGGCAAACATGTCGAGGTCCCTCGACTGACGCGGCGACTTGCGCCTCGTCGCCGGAATGTCGCTCGTGTTCTCGGCCAGGGCATGGGCCATCAGCGCAACGCCCGGCAGGATCTGCCCGCCGAGATGCCGGCCTTCGTCGTCGATCGCATCGACGGTGACGGCCGTTCCGGCGTCGATCACGAGACAGGCGGTACTGAACTCACCCCAGGCGCCGATCATCGCCACCCACCGGTCCACACCCATGCGCCGCGGCTGGCGATAGCTGTTGGTCACGCCACAGGCGGATTTTTCGGTTCGTGCGAAGTGAACGTCGCAAGCGCAGTGCATGCCGAGGACCCCCGCCAGGCGGGTCGCGAAACTCGTGCCCGCGACATTGCTGACCATGACGGTGTCGACCTGCCGGGGCAGGCGCGTGGTCAGGGCCGCGAGACCCTGGTCGCGGAGCGTGGCTTGCGAGATGTGGCCGGTCCTGCGTATCGCACCGTCGTCGAGCACTCCCCACTTGAGCCGCGTATTGCCGACGTCGAGCAGCAGCGCGCTCATGCTTCGAGGCCCGCGCCGTCCACGCGCGTGATCGATCCCGAAGCGATCTTCCTGCGCCCGCCGGAAACGTCCAGGATCAAGGCGCCGTCAGACTCCACGCCGGCCGCGATGCCGGCCAACTCGCCGTCGGGCAGTTCGACGATGATCCCCCGCCCGTTCAGCCAGTCGCGCTGCCGCCAGTCAGCCGCGAAGCTGTCAAACCCGGAGTCTTCGAAGCGCAGCAGGGTGTCGAACAGGCCTCCGATGAGACGGCCGGCCAGCTGTGAGGTCGACGGCGGCGAACCGAGGAGCGTGGCGAGATCAACGGGTGGCAGGAACCACTTCGAGTCGGTCGGGACCTCCATGTCATCGGGCAGGTCCACGTTGAGTCCGACGCCCGCGACGACGGTCACGCCGTCGCCGGCAGGAGACCGCGCCTCGGTCAGTATGCCGCCCAGCTTTGCGTCCCGCGCGATGATGTCGTTCGGCCATTTCAGTCGCAGCTCGACATCACCATAGCTCTCGAGCGTGGCGATGACGCCGACCCCGAGCGCCAGCGTCAGCGCCGGCAGCTGCGGAGGAACGCGCGCGAACGTGTAGGCGGCCGACAGGTACAGGCCCGCCCCGGGGGGCGAGATCCAGCGCCGCGACTGGCGGCCGCGCCCCGCCGTCTGCTCATCGGCGACGGCGACGCGAAAGCGCCCCGCAGCCGGCGCTGCCTGTTCCAGCAGGTGCGTGTTTGTCGAACCGATGCGCGCGAAGACCTCGAGCTCCTCCAGTCTCGCGAGCGCCGCCTCGCTCAGGGGGTGCCGGATCTCGCCAGCGTCAAGACGGCTCATCGTCGGGCGCTTCCCGGCGGCCGCGGAACAGCATGGCCTTGGCCATGCGATTCTCGGTGCCTGCGCGCATGCGCTGAATGTTGGAACGGTGCCAGCGAATGACGAAGCCCGCCATCACGGCGCAATAGATCAGGAGCGGGAACTGCTCGGGCCAGTTGGCCAGGGCGATATAGACAGGCACCGCCACGGCCGCGCTCATCGTGGCCAGCCCGACGTAGCCGAACAGCACGAACACGAAGGCCCACACGAGCAGCAGCGGCAACAGTAATACGGGCCCCAGCACGATCAGGGTCCCCATCAGCGTCGCCGCACCCTTGCCGCCCCGGAACCGGTGATAGATCGGCCAGACGTGGCCGAAGACCGCCGCCGCGCTGCAACATAGCGTCAGCCAGGTCCGCGAAATGTCCGGATCGGCCGGCACGAACGGCAACTCGAGGCCCGGCACCACGCCGGCACCGATCACGCCCTTGCCGACATCGATGACGACCACGCCGAGTGCGAACAGGAAGCCCTGTGTGCGCAGCGCGTTCGTGCCGCCCGCATTGCCGCTGCCCATCGTGCGAATGTCGACCCCGCCCCGCAGCCGGCCGACGATCAGCGCGCCCATCAGCGAACCGATGAAATAACTGATCAGGAATTTGACGCCAAGCTCGAGCATGCGAGATTTCCGCTTTGCCTGTGTGAACCGCGGCATTGTAGCATCGGGTCAAACCCTGCCGTGGGGCCAGTATGGCCAAAGAACCCGTATCCCTGCTGCTCAACCCTGTCGCCGGCCGCGGCCGGGCCGGGCGCCGCCTGCCGCAGATCGAGGAGTCGTTCGCGGCCGCGGGCATCCGATACGAGGTTTACCTGAGTTCGGCGATCGGGGATATCGAGGCGGCAGCAAGGGAGCACTCGCAGAACGGCCGGCGAACCATCGTTGTTGCCGGCGGCGATGGCAGCATCCACGAGGCGGTCAACGGCATCGTTCCCGGCGACGGCGGCGCCCGCCTCGGCGTCATTCCGACCGGCACCGGCAACGACTTTGCCAAAGCGTCTGGCATCTCGCTGGACTGGCGCAAGGCGACGCAGTCGCTGTGCGCGCGGCTCGCCGAGCGCGAGCCGGCGCGGCCCATCGATGTGGGTCGCATGAACGAGCGCTATTTCGCCAACGGCGCCGGCGTCGGCTTCGACGCCAAGGTGACCGGCATCGCCCGCTCGTACCGGGCGCCGATCGGCGACCTCGTGTACCTGCTCGCGATCTTTCGCGGCATGGTTGACGGTATCGCAACGCCGTCGCTGCATATCAGCGCCGACGACTTCGAGTGGGACGGGCCGGTGACCCTGGCCAACGTCAGCAACGGCCCCTGGGTCGGGGGCATGTTTCACATCGCCCCGATGGCTCGCAATAACGACGGCATCCTGGAACTGCTGATCGCCGATCCGGTGTCACGCGCCAGGATATGCACCCTGTTGCCCGGCCTCCTGCGGGGCCGGCACCTCCGGGAGCCCGAAATCACCCATGCCAGCGTGAAGCGCCTGACGATAGAAGCCGAGTCGGAAGTGCCCTCGCATCTCGACGGCGAGGTGCAGGCGCCCGCGAAACGGTTCGAGATCGAGCTACTGCCCGCGGCATTACACCTGCTTTGAGGGCTGCCGCGACCCCATGTAGATCGCCAGCAGCGCAATCGCTGCGCCGACGAGCTCGGTGACCGTGAGCGGCCGCGCAAAGAACAGGACGTCCCAGGCGAAGCTCAGCGTCGGCTGCAGCAACAGCGCCAGCCCGGCCTCCGTCGTCGACACCCTCGGCAGGCTGCTGGCGATGAACAGCAGGCCGAGACAGTGCGACACGAGACCATAGGCGAGCAGCCATGCGGCATCCGTCGCCGTCGGCACCGCGAGCGACACCCCTTCGGTGAGCGCCGACGCGCCGAGGATCGCGGCGGAACCGAGCGAGACGATTGCGACCTCGCGGGTCGGCAGCCGGTGTGGTGACCCGGTGCGCGCCACCCGCATCGTGAGCATGTAACCGGCATAGGCGACCGCGGTCAGCAGCCCGAGTACGACGCCGAGGCGATAGTCCGCGGGCAGGCTTTGCCAGTCGAAGCCGACAATCATGCCGAGCCCGACCAGGGCAAGCGGCACGGCGATGACCTGCACCAAGCGCGGTTTCTGGCCAAGGAGCAACACGCCCGCAGCCATCATGAAGAACACCTGGAAATTGGCGAGCAGGGTGGCAAGGCCGGGGCCGATGTAATTGATGCTGCGGTGCCAGAACCAGAGGTCGAGCGCGAAAAAGACGGCACCGGCGGCGAGCAGCAGCCAGACCCGCTTCGTGAGATGCAGGCGCTGCCGCGTCACCAGCAGGAAGAGACCGAGCGCGATACCGCCGATCAGGACGCGATAAAAACCGCTGGTCGTCGGCGACACGCTGACCAGCTTCACCCACACCGGCGAAAAGCTGATCATGGTCGCACCGACGAACAGCCGCAGACGCGGGTTACCGAGGTAGTTCATCGCCTAACCGATATCGAGCCAGGCCTTGCGCCGGGCCAGCGTCGGCTCGTCGCCATCCGTTGCGAGCGTGAGGTAACAGGTGTCGGCGGGCGCGTCGGCGAGCGTCACCCGTGTGGTGACGAGTTCGTCGCCGCGAAACACGACGAGTTCCAGGCAAGCCCCCGCCGCATAGTTGCGCAGTCGCGCATCGCTGTTCGCGACGTCGAAAGCCAGCCCGTCGAGCGCCACGGCAACATCGCCCGGCGCAACGCCCGCCAGTTCGGCCGGCCCGCCGCTGTGCACGCCCGCGAACACGGGCTTGCCACCCTTCTCGTCGAGACGGGCGCCCAGCCACGGCGCCGTGGCCTGCGCCTTGTCGGCGGGCTTGCCGCCCTTGTCGTCCCGGCCGGTCATCGGGCGCAGGTGGTATTCGACGCCGTGGCTTGCAAGCAGCTCGGCAAGCGGCAGGTCGGCCGTGCCGCGCACCGCCTCGTCGAAAAAGCCCTGCAGATCGAGCCCCGATACTTCCGCGCTTACGGCTTCGAATCCGTCCTCGGGCATGCCCTCGCCCGACTCGCCCCAGCGGGACCAGCAGGCCCGCATGACGTCGTCCAGGCATTTCCCGCCACCGGAATCGCGGCGCAGCGTAAGATCGAGCGCCAGCGCGGCCAGCGCGCCTTTCGCGTAGTAGCTGACAATCGCGTTGCCTGCATTGGCATCCTGCTTGTAGAACTTGGTCCAGGCATCGAAGCTCGATTCGCCGATGCTCTGCCGCAGGCGGCCGGCGCCGCGCAGGACCCGGGTGATCGTCTGCCCGAGAACTTCCAGGTAACTCTCGGGCGTAATCAGCCCGGAGCGCACGAGCGCGAGATCATCGTAGTAGGAGGTCACCCCCTCGAAGACCCAGAGCAGCGTCGTGTGGGACTCGCGACTCAGATCGTAGGGGGTGAATGCCGCCGGCTTCATGCGCTTCACGTTCCAGAGGTGGAAATACTCGTGGCTCACCAGGCCCAGGAACGTCCGGTAGCCCTCACCGATCTCATCCGCCTGCCGCTGGAGACTGTCGCGGGCCGACACGAGACTCGATGACCAGCGATGCTCGAGCCCGCCGTAGCCGCTCGCCGGCGCGTTCAGCAGGAACAGGTAACGATCGAGGTCCTGCGGCGCCCCGAGCAGCGCCATCTGCTGCTCGCAGACGCGCCTGAGATCGTCGCACAGCTGTTGCATGTCACCGCGGAATCGCCCACGGACAGCGATCGCGTGCGGGATACCGCGAACGTCGAACTCGCCCACCGTCAGCGGCGCGATCTCCACCGGGTGGTCGATCAGCTCCGCGTAATTGGCAGCTGCGTAGCGGCCGAAGCCGTAAGGTTCCGCGCCGGCTCGCCGCATCGACGTCGCGACCCGCCAGTCGCTCCCGGCCGGCGGCTCGGGCGCAAGGATCTCGATCTCGCACTCGCGATCCTCCTGGCCCACGACGCACAGGAACACGCAGGTGCCGTTGAAATACGCATGCGTCGTGTCGAAATGTGCGCCGCGCACGCTGTCGTCGTGGGCATAGATCTCTGCGACGACGGTCAGCGCCCCGCGCGCCGGCGCCGCCCTCCAGCGGCTCTTGTCGAGCTTCGTGAGCTCGACCTGCCGGTCCTTTGCCTCGGCGCGCATGCCGACGACGTGGCGGGCGTAATCACGTATCAGGTAACTGCCGGGAATCCATGCCGGCAACTCGAAGAGCTGGCCGTCCGGGTCGGGGTCCGCGACCGTCACGGACACTTCGAACAGGTGGGCGCCCGGGTCCCGCGGCAGGATTCGATACCGGTGGGGCACCTTCATCCGGCGCGCACCGGCTCGGTCAGCCTGAGGCTGAGGCATTTGGCCGAACCGCCAGCCTTGAGGAACTCGGTGAGTTCGACTTCGTGCACCTTGAAGCCGGCCAGCATCAGGCGGGCCTTCAGGGGTTCGGACGCTTGGTGCAGGATGACGCGGTCGTCGATGTTGATGGCGTTGCAGGCGAAGTTACCCGCGTCCATCGTGTCCACGATGATGCGCTTGTGGGGCGGGATGCGGCTCTCGATCGCGATGCGCGACTCGTAGTCGAATGCCGGCGGGTGGTACATCAGGAAGCCGTCGGTCAGCGGGCAGAAGCAGGTGTCGATGTGATAGAAGCGCGCGTCCGTGAGACGAATCGACACGAGCTCGATGTCGAAATACTCGGCGATGACCGGATGCGCCTCGATCTCGGTGCGAAACCCGTGACCGGTCCAGAGCCAGGCGTCGCGCCGGTCGAGCAGGCAGTCGCCGGCGCCCTCGAAGCCGATCTTTTCGTCCAGCTCGAAGAGCTTGAAGCCGCTGTCCCGGAACCATTGCTTGAAAATAGGCTCTTCCGGCCGCCGCTCCATCGGCATGAAATGACTCGCGATCGCCTTGTCACCGTAGACCACCCCGGCATTGGCCGTGAACACCATGTCGGGCAGGTCGGGGACGGGATCGATCGTCACGACGTCGGCGAACTCGCTGACCGTTTCGCGCAGCTGCAACCACTGCTGCCTGGCGCGGTCGATCTTGAGCGAGTCCTCGTTGCCGGCCATCCACGGGTTGATGACGTAGTCCACCGTGAAATAGTCGGGTGGACACATCAATATCCTGTCTCGCTGGTTGCCCATTCTTCGTCCAGTCCGTTGTTAACCGGTCGCGGCCGGCCAGTGAATCTCCGCAAGCATGCAGCGCACGCTGCCGCCGGCAGAGTCTTCGATCGTATCGATATCCACGACGATGGTCCGGCCATTCTGCGCCAGCCGTTCCTGTTGTGCATCCCGGAGCGACGCATGGGCCCGGCGCGACATCGCAACGGTGCGCTCGCCGTGTGAGGTACGCAGTTCCAGCATGTTGCCGGCGAAAGCCTCCAGTTGGTCGTAGTCGATAAGAAGCACCTCGTGGCCGGTCGCCTCGAGCCGGCCGAGGACGGCCGCCCGTTGATCGTCACGCGGTATCGCGGCATCGCAGACCACGGCCAGCTCCTCCCCGACACTCATGACGACATTCGTGTGATAAACGGGCAAGCCGTCACGATCGACCGCGTCGAAGGCGACGATCTCGTAACCCATGCGTTGCGCGAAATCGCCGAGCGGATCGAGGTGCGTCCGCGACGACAGGCAGGCATAGGCCACGCGGTGAGCCCTGTCCAGCACGAGGCTCCCGGTGCCCTCGAGAAAATGTCCCTCGCTTTCATGTGGCGACAGGTCAACGATCTCGCTCGCCGGGTAGTTCAGAACGTCGAGGACGTCGAGGCGCCGCTCGCTGCGGCGGTTCTCGGCCTCCATCGGGTACAGCACGACGCGACCGTCAGCGTGGAAACTGATCCAGTTGTTCGGAAATACCGAATCCGGCGTGTGCGGCTGGGCCGTGTCATCCACGACGATGACGTTGATCCCATCGGCACGTAGCGCGGCGACCAGCCCCTCGAACTCGACCAGCGCCTCGTCCTGCTGCTCGCCGGGGGGCAGATCGCTCTGGCCCTGGAAAGCATTGGAATCGGCCGTCTGTGGATTGGTCTGGAAGCGCACGGGGCGCACCATCAGGACAGTATCGGTAAGCTGCGACTCAGGCACGGGCGCTGGGCCTCCGCGACACGGCGCCATACCAGCGCTGCAGGTTACCCGCCTCCTCGGGCATGCCGATCTTCATCCAGCCGGCGAAGTCGACGAGGACCAGCGCCGTGATATCCGCCATGGAGTAGTCGTCGCCCGCGATGAAGACCTTGTCCGCAAGGCGTTCGTCGAGCCGCCCGAGGAATTCGGTCACGCGGCGACGCCCGCGCTCGGCCAGCTCCGGTATCTGTGCGTATTCGGCCGGACCGGTCAACGCCCTGTCCTTGAAGCCCTTGGCCGCATTGCGCAGCAGGTCGGCCATCGCCAGCAGGCCCTGCTGTTCGACCTTGGTATTCCATTCGAGGACCCGCGCGCGCGCCAGGGGCGCCTGGCCAATGAGGGTCGGTTCCGGGACGGCGCTCTCGAGGTAGTCGCAGATAGCCATCACCTCCGTGATCCTCGTGCCATCGTCGAGCTCGAGTACCGGCACCACGCAGTCCGGGTTGACCGCCCGGAATGCGTCGCTGAACTGCTCGCCGGCACGAAGGTCGATCTCGACCTTGTCGAGGTCGATACCTTTCTCCGCTGCGAAGATGCGCACCCGCCTCGGGCTCGGCGCCGTCTGGCAATCGTAAAGCTTCACATCATTCTCCTGCTGCGTCCGCCGCGTCGAAAACGGTGGTCGAATTCTGCCCGAACATGAGCGCGTACGCCTCCTCGTCCCGGGCCCGCGTTCGCCGCCAGCCCTTGCCGAGATCCACGCCGCGCCGAACGGCCGGCCGCTCCTTGAGCGCGTCGAACCATTTTCTCAGGTTCACGAACCTGTCGAGGTCATTGCCGAGCCGCCGGTACGGCAACACCCATGGGAACGACGCGATATCCGCGATCGAATAATCGCCCGCCAGGAACGGGCGATCGCGCAAGCGTACATCCATCACGGCGAGCAGGCGATCGTACTCGTTGCCATAGCGCTCGAGCGCATAGGCAGGCTTGTCGCGCGAGTAATTCACGAAATGACTGAGTTGCCCCGCCATCGGGCCAAGGTTTGCCGCTTGCCAGAACAGCCATTGCAGAACCTCGAAACGCTGCGGAGGGCTGTCGGGCAGCAGCCGTCCCGTTTTCTCGGCCAGGTACACCAGGATCGCCCCTCCCTCGAAGACCGAGATTCCCGTGTCCCGATCGACGATGACCGGCATGCGGTTATTGGGGCTGAGCTTGAGGAAATCCGGCCTGAACTGGTCGCCGGCGCCGATGTCTACAGGGGTTACCTCGTACTCGAGTTCGCACTCCTCGAGCATGATCGAAATCTTGTGGCCATTCGGCGTTGGCCAGTAATAAAGCTCAATCATCGTCGGGTATCGGGACGGCTGCGGTCGAAGTCCAATCAGTATAGGATGTCCTGCCATGAAAAATCACCGTGACGACACGGTCAGCGCGGCCGATGGCCACAAGATCGCGATACAGGCCTGGGCGTCGGACGGCGAGCCGGTCGCAGTCGTGCAGATCCTGCATGGGCTGGGCGAGCACATCGGTCGTTACGCCCGCTTCGCGGCCGCGGCCAACGAGCGCGGATTCGCGGTGATCGGCCACGATCATCGCGGCCACGGGCCGGGCTGCAGCGACCGCGGCTACTTCTCGGGCCGCGACGGCTGGCGCAAGGTCGTCGCCGACGTTCATGCCGTCAACGAATGGTGCCGGGATCGGTATGCCGGCCTGCCGATCGTCATGCTCGGCCATAGCATGGGTTCTTTCATCGCCGAATCGTTTGCGATGCACCACGGCGCCTATCTCAAGGGCCTGCTGTTGAGCGGCTCCAACTGGCCGGCGCGACTCCAGCTACTCCCCGGACGCATCGCGGCCTACCTCGAGGCCTGGCGCATCGGGCCCCAGAATGAGAGCCGGTTGCTGGCCCGGCTCGGCTTCGGCGCCTTCAACAAGTGCTTCAAACCGAACCGGACCGACTTCGACTGGCTGTCGCGGGACGAGGCCGAGGTCGACAAGTACATCGCCGACCCTGCCTGCGGCGGGCCGTTCAGTTGCCGCCTGTGGACAGACTTCCTGGGAGGGCTGTGGGAACTCGGCTCGGACGACGCGCTGAACCGCATACCGGCAGATCTGCCCATCCTGATCAGCGGCGGCGGCGCCGACCCGGTCGGCGGCGAAAAAGGCATGGCTACATTGATGATGCATTACGCCCAGACGGGTCACAGCCGCGTGAAGCTTCGTATCTACCCCGACGGCCGTCACGAAATGCTGAACGAGATCAATCGCGACGACGTGACGCGTGACTGGCTGGACTGGATTGCCACGACTGTCGGCTTGCGGCAGGCTGAACGGCCTGCGGCCTGACAGCGGAGAAGCCGGCCCGGTAGCCGGGCCGGCCATTGTTCTGCCTTTTCAGCGCCGCTTCGCTACTTCGAATTCAGGGCGTCGCGAATTTCCGTCAACAGCGCTACTTCCTCGCTCGGCTTCGGTGGTTCGGCCGGCTTTTCCTCTTCCTTCTTCATGACCGTGTTCATCGCCTTGACCACCATGAAGATGGCAAACGCGATAATCAGGAAGTCGACGACGGTCTGGATGAACTGGCCGTAGCGCAGCGTAACCGCCTCGACGCCCTCGGCGGCCGCGCGCATGGTAATCGCGAGGTCTGAAAAATCCACGTTCCCTAGCAGCAGGCCGATGGGCGGCATCAGGACATCAGCGACGAACGACGAGACGATCTTGCCGAACGCACCACCAATAACGATACCGACAGCCATGTCGACGACATTGCCGCGCATAGCAAACGATTTGAATTCAGAAAGCATACTCATGGTGTTTCCCCTGTTCTTATTTTGCCGCTTCTTCCTTGTAGCATCAGGATCAGTGCTTTTCAATGCGCGCAGAGCGCCACTCTCCTGCGATCAGCACCACGATGAGGCCGAGAGCGAGAAATTGCACGGGCGCCCAATAAACGTGCACTGTCGATGCCGCGGCATCCGAGCAGATGGCCAGCCCCCCCAGGGTGGCCTGCTCGAAGACGTGCCAGATATTTCGCAGGACGAAGGGCAGCAGCAGGATTATCGGCACGCCAAGCCAGCTCAGCATGCGCTGAATGTCCGGGAACGGGCGGGTCAGGCGCAGCGGCAGGGCCATGACCACGGCGAACGGCGCCAGGCCGAATAGCAACCGGTGCATGCCGTCGCCGTCGGGACCGCAACCCATCACGTGCAGTGCGGCCAACCAGACGGTGTAGGTATACACCAGCATCCAGCCAACGAGGCTCGAGCCCAGCCTCAGGAATACTTCTGCGAATCGCATCGCCTCAGTGTAGCAGGCATAAAAAAAGCCGCAGCCCAAATGGGCTGCGGCTTCTCGAATTAAAATCCTGGCGGTGTCCTACTCTCACATGGGGAGACCCCACACTACCATCGGCGCTGAGCGTTTTCACTTCTGAGTTCGGGATGGGGTCAGGTGGTTCCCGCTCGCCATTGCCGCCAGGAAAACTGGTCAACAATCTGAATTGGTTCTTGATGTCGGTGTCGCATTGTACATGCCGCACACCAAAAGAGTGCTTTGGTGTTATATGGCCAAGCCTCACGAGCAATTAGTACTGGTTAGCTTCATCCATTACTGAACTTCCACACCCAGCCTATCAACCTCGTAGTCTTCGAGGGCTCTACAGGGACCTCGAGGGTCCAGGGAAACCTAAT
>JBFFSI010000032.1:0-24870 GCA_041572475.1 Woeseiaceae bacterium | reverse complement strand
GTACTCGACATACTCTTCGCCGCTGAGCACCCTGTTCAAAGGGCATCCCGATGTGTCACACATTTCGCCCCAGAACACGTCGTGACACTTCTTGCCGATGATCTCTTTTTTCGGCAGCCCTATCAGTTCGGCGAAGGTCTCGTTGGCCCTCAGCACGCGGAAATCCTTGTCCACTATGCGCATCCCGTCTGCCGCGGTTTCGAATACCTGGTCGACCTCGTTCAGTGCCCGCGTAGCTTCATCCTCCGCCTGGCGGCGCGCATTGAACGAGGTCGACCAGGTATTCGAAACCGCGGCGGACGGGATGCGCATAGTGGACAAGGATTTCCGAGTGCTGAGGGCCAACGAGACCTTTGCCGAACTGATCGGGCTGCCGAAAGAAGAGATCATCGGCAAGAAGTGTCATGACGTGTTCTGGGGCGAAATGTGTGACACATCGGGATGCCCTTTGAACAGGGTGCTCAGCGGCGAAGAGTATGTCGAGTACGACGCCGACAAGGTGCGCCCCGATGGGACGTCGGTTCCCTGTATCGTCTCTGCGACGCCGTTCAACCGACCCGATGGGTCGATCGTCGGCATCGTTGAAGATTTCAAGGACATCTCCGAGCGCAAGAGGGCGGAGAGAGATCTGAAGGAGACGGGCGAGCGCTTACGCGAGTTGGCTGCGCACCTGCAGGGCATCCGCGAAGAGGAACGCAGCCGGATCGCGCGGGAGATACACGACGAACTGGGCCAGGTCCTGACGGCACTGAGCCTGGACGTGCGCTGGCTGCATAAGCGCCTGCCCGAAGAGCGCGGCGACTTGCAGGAAAAGGCCCGCAGGATGAGCGAGCTCATCACGACCACGGTCGGTTCCGTCAGCCGCATATGCTCGGAGCTGCGGCCTGCCATTCTCGACGATGTCGGACTTTCGGCGGCCATCGAATGGCAGGCCGGGGAATTTTCGTCGCGGACCGGCATCGTCTGTAGCATCGAAACCGAGCCGCCGCAGATCAAGCTGTCCGAAGAACTGTCCGTCGCGATCTTCAGGATCTTCCAGGAGACGCTGACGAACATCGTGCGTCACGCGCAGGCCACGGAGGTCGAGGTCGAGCTGCGCCTGACTCCTCGTGAGTTCTCGATGCGGGTGTGTGACGATGGCGTCGGCATGGAACATACCGAACCTCATAAGCTGAACTCCTTCGGCCTCCTGGGCGTCAGGGAGAGGGTGCACGGCTTCGGCGGAGAGATGACCTTGAGTACCGGTGACCTGGGAGGCGCCTGCCTCAACGTCGTCATCCCTGAGCCGGAGCTGCCGGCAGGGAACGGGAAGCTCCACGAATCCGCGAAACATACTGCGCCGACGCCCTAGCGGGCGCCGGGCAATGCCTGTCCCTCAGTGCACCAGCCCCTTGAAGAAGGCGTAGTGCGTGAGCTCGGCATTGGTCTTCATGTTCGTCTTCTCGAGAACATGGGCACGGTGCGTGCTGACCGTCTTGACGCTCAGGCAAAGATCGTCGGCGATCTCCGAAACGGTCTTGCCCGAGGCGATCATCAGGAATATCTGGTACTCCCGATCAGACAGCACGTCGTAGGGCTCTTCGCCACCGTTGCCGGACAGGTTTTCTGCGAGTCGCTCTGCCAGGTTGGAGCTGATGTAGCGGCCACCGGCCAATACTCTCCTCACCGCCGAGACAAACTTCTCGGGTGCGCTCGCTTTGGTCACGTAACCGGCAGCGCCGGCCTTGATCATCCTGACGCCGTACTGGCTTTCGTCGAACATGCTGAGTATCAGCACGGGCAGGTCCGGCCATTCCGAGCGAATACTTTTCAGAAGGTCGAGACCGTTCCGGTCCGGCAGTCCGATATCGAGGATGAGCGCGTCGTAGTCGTCGTTACGCAGGCAGTCTACGCCCTCCCTGGCAGTCCCTGCCTCGTGCACGGCGATGTCGCCCAGTTCCTCTTCGAGGACCGCGCGCAAGCCGTGCCGCACGACGGCGTGATCATCGACGAGCAGTACCTTGTACCTTGGCATCTTGGGCATGTCGCTGAACCACGTTTAGAATCAGTTTATTCCTGCGAATGTCGCGCTGCAACAAGGGTGAGGGGCGGCGCCACCTCATCAGCCGCCCCTCGAGACGCAGTCCGGTAGGCGGCCCTTTGGGCCGCCGCCGGACTTCGCCTTTGCCACGGTCATTCATGCGTGAACTCCGGCAGGTCGAACGGATACCCCGTCACGACCCAGGCCTCGATGCCGCCCTCGGGGTTGACGCCCCAGCCGACGATACGGTCGCCCGCGGCCGATACTCCGGTGGCCTCGTTCAGGATCCACTGGGATCCCATTCCCGAATATTCGGCAGCGCCGGTCTTGATCAGGATGTACTCGAGGTCGTACAGGTAGCCGACCCCGTCATCCTCCAGCACCGGGTTGCCGGCCCAGACGAAAGCCTCCGACGGGTACAGGATGCTCTTGCTCTTGCCCACGACCATGAGGTCGCCAGCAGTCGAGCCGACCTTGTAGGCAACGCTGGTCGCCACGCTGTCGAGCTTCTTCTTCGAGAGGCCGCCGAGCGGTTTGACCGCCCACTCGCCCGTACTGCCGTCGACGAACCAGATGCAGGCCTGCGGGCCTTTCGGGCTGTCGCTGCGGCCGGCGATTATTGCGCCGTCGGGCGTCATCGCGTAGGCCTCGGACCACTGGCCGCCATCAAGGTTCGGCAGGACCACGCTGAGCAGCGTGATCGGGTCGGTGTTCGGATCGAGCACCGTGGTGACGAACGCGCGGTTGCCCCGCTTGGTGCTCCCGTAGCCGGCGATGATCAGCCCGTCCGCCGACACCGCCTCGGCCCTTGTGGTCTGAAGCGTCTGCTCCGTGTAGACCGAGTCGGTGATGCTCAGCGGCTTGACCACTGGCAGGAGCGGGTCGGTCATGTCAGCGCGGAACGCGACCGGGCCCTTGGTGTTACTGCCATAGCCCACCATAACGAACCCGTCCGCCGTCACGTCCATCGCCTGCATGTCGGAAGCGCCGCCGCCGAAGTCCGGGATCGCCGCGTAGTCGCCCTCGTCGACCGAATCCAGCACGGGCAGCAGCCACTCGATGCCGTAGGAAACGGTGCCGAGCGTGTACGTACCGACCGGCCTGGAGCCGCCCCAGTCCAGGGTCAGATTGGGCAGGTCATAGTTCGGCACATAACCCATGTCGGACGACGCAAAAGCCGCGCTCGGCCGGGAAGGTGCGATGACGCCGATGTCCTCCTGGACCTGCAGCTCATTATAGAGCGGCGGAATCCGGTCATCAGTGGCGATGGCCCAGTCGATGTCGGAGCGCCACGCGCGGTCGAAGTCGACGACCACGGTCGAGCCCACGGCCGTCTTGCCGTCGCGGGAGATACCGAGGGCCATGCTGGAGTCGTGCGGGCCGTCCATGTGTCCCCACCGCCAGAAGAAGAATTCAGCGTCTGGTGGTGGCGGCGGTGGATCGTCGCCCGATGGCGGCTTGCCCGGGATGCCTCCCTTGGCCGCCCAGACGAAAGCGCCAGCCAGCAGCAGGATTGCGCCAGCCACAGCGCTGGTGATTAATTTATTTCGTTTCATGATGTCCTCCTCGTTCCTCAGTTCGACACTTAGCGGTAATCAACTCTGCGGAACATGATGTCGCTGCCTTGTTCGCTCTCTTCGAGCCAGATGCCGTACATCCGCGAGCCGTCCGGAGTCTGGCGAAGCTGAGCCGCGCCTTGTTGCGGCTTGTCCTGCGCCAGCGGGTTCCAGCCTTCCTGGGATTTGCCGCTGCCGCCTTGCGGCGTCACGACCACGCTTTCGTAGCGCTGTCCCTTGTCCATGGTCCGGCTGTAGTAGATGTCGAGCGGCATCTGCGGAAACTCGACGCCATCCGGCAACGTGTTCTGGTTGAACTCCAGGCCGTAGGCGAGCTGGTACACGCTCGAATCCCACTGGTCTTCTTCGAAGTCGTAGTCGCTCACGATCGTTCCCGGTGTCTTGACCAGCCGCGGCTCCAGCACGCTGATGCGGTTGTTGCGCAGGTTGGAGACGTTGCGCGGCGGCTCGGAAGCGCCGGGCCCGTATGCCGTCGTTACTACTTCGTCTTCCCAAGTAATGGTCTGGGTGTCGTAGTCGACGATCGGATTCCTGAAGACCACGTTGTGCTCGATAGGATTGGTGTCGCCGGGATTGGTCGTCCAGGATTGCCCGCCGTTAAACGAGCGCCGGACGTAGAAGTCGTACTTGTCGCCACCCGCACGGCCCCAGTTCGGGGTCCAGCTATAGCCGATCAGCAGGTCGTCGCCGTTCAACGCTCCGCGCTGGGCTTTCGCGTCGATGCGCGGCTTGTCTGCCGACTTGTCCGCTAGGTTGGCCGGACTCCACGTCCACCTGAGCATCTTCTCAGGCTTCTCGATATCGAACGGGTTCTGCCACATGACAGTCGGCTCTACGCTGCTGACGTTCTGGGCGCCAGGCGCGAAGTTGCCGAAGGCATAGGGGTTGCCCTTGGACGATGCGACAGCCCGCCGCATGAAGATGTCGGCCGGCTTGCCTTTGCCTTCCTCACCTTGCCGGTAGAGCGCCACGAGCACGGTCTTCGAGTCTCCTGCCTTGGACTTCGGCTGGGTGATGAAGCGCACTCGCCGTGCGTTCTCGTACGCGAGCTGCGGGTCACCCTTCCAGTCGAGCAGCAGCTCACCGAACTCGTCGACTACGTAAACGGGGTTGCCGGCCGCGTCGGTCTCGGGCAGGTTCAGGATGCCGCCACCACCCGCAAAGTCCGGGTTCTGGAAGTCGAAGCTGTGGTAGATGACGTTCTTGCCCTCGTCGGGCTTGTACTTGGTGTCGTGCTCGTCCTCCGACTCGGTGTCACAGTCGTGTTCCTCGCCATCCGGAGGGATGCCGACGCCTTTGCTCTCCTCGTAACCGACGATCGCCCAGGCACTCTTGGTGCCGTCGGGTTTCTTGTACGGCTGCAGGAAGATGTTGGCTCGGGACGCGCCCGTGTTGCCGTCGAGGAAGCGACCGTCTGCGGTCACGCACACGTTGTGCACTTCACCCTTGGGGTTGGTCTTCTCGACCGTGTAAGCGCACAGCAGGTTGCTCCCCGGTGCCGCGGCCGTGCCGACGCCTTCGAGGGTGCCGCAGTACCGGTGGGTACCCTGGCCTTCCCCGTCGTAATCGTGTTCGCCGCTGCCCCCGTCGGGGTCCATGTTCTCGAGGCTGCACATGTCATTGTCGGAGATTCTTACCGGCAGCGACATGGGCACGAGTGCCTTGACCCTTCCCATGAGCTCGGGGTCGAGATCGACCATGTCATCGTTCTCGCCGTGGCCGCCAACCGGGTAGCTGTAGTCGACCTTGCCGAAGTCACTCAGCGTGATGTAGCTGTACCAGATGTCGGTCTTGTTGTTCGACCGGGCACCGCTCCAGCCATCGCCAGGTCCTTCACCCTCGCCGGGCCGCAGGCCTTTCGGGTCCTCCTGCCAGACAATGGCGAAAGCGACGCCGGTGCCGGCACCAGCAAACAGCTGGTAGGCATCGCGCCGCCCGGACGAGACCCGCTCTGGCTTGAACCACTGGATGTCGCCGGTGTACTCGTCGATCGTCGCGCGCGCCGTCCAGACGCAGCTGTAGGGAACTTCGCCCATCTCGGGGAATTCCTCGTAGATCACAGACCGTTGCGGACCGGCAACACCGAAGATGTCGTCCTGCCAGTAGTCGTCGTCACCGGCGTAGTCCATCGAGCAGAAAGTACCTTCGTCCGTTTCCCGGCAGACCTCGCAGGGTTCCGGCTGCCCGTCGCCGTCCGTGTCGGGGCATACCGTGATGGCATAACCCGGCCGCCCGCCGCGACAGTACTTGTCGGTCCACGCCACGAAGATCTTGTTGTCCTTGACCTTGAGCATGGGTTTCCACGAGTCGCCCGGATAGCCGAGCAGCGAAGACTTGCCGGCGGTCTTGGAGAGGTTCCTGCGTTTCCAGGTATCGCCGTCATCTCGCGAGACTGCGAGGAAGACGTCCAGCGCGCCCGTGTCTTCGACCTCGTCGAGGTACGTAACCACGATGGGTTTCGCCACTGAGCGCTCTTCGATGACGTTGCCATCCTCGTCGTGGTAAACCACCGATGCCATGGCCCCATCAGACCGCAGCGCCGGGACGTAGACCGGCAGGATCTCGATCTTGGCCTTGTCGCTCTTCATTTCCGGCGTCTTGGAGATGTTCCTCTTCATGAGGTTGCCCGCTTTCATGCCGGCGTTGAGATTCTCCTTTGCTTCCTCTTTCGTTACTGCCACCAGCTCGACCACGCCGTTGCAGGCTGCGATCGTGGCATCGATCACGGCGCCAACCGCAGCGTCATCTGCGAAGAATTCTTCTGGCGGTGGGATTGGCGGCAGGCCAGTCAGCGCGGTCTCCAGGCAGGCGATCACCGGTGCGGTGATGTTTATCGATCCCTGCGCCGGGTTGCCGTCGCCGTCGAAGCTCTGCAGCAGCCGGGCCACGTTGAGCACCCGGTCGTCGTCCATGTCGGCGCCTTCGAAGAGGTCGTCCGGTCCGACGGCCCGGTCGGCCAGGGCATCGCCCAGCCCCAGGCTGCCGACGAAGAAGTCGATGTCCTCGTCGGGAATGAACCAGAACTGGCCGCCGTCGCCGGTCACTCCGAACTGTGTCGGCGTCGCGAACGTCAAACCGTTCACGTTGGCATCCACGAAGTGTCCCGACTCGACCTTGGCGAGCGGGTAGGTAACGTAACCACCCCAGCTGATTGCATCAGAAGCCGATTCCGAACCGGGGTAGCGGTCGAAGACACCACCATTCACGGCGTAGGCCGTACCGCCAATGCGCACCCAAACCTCTTCAAAGATGCCCTCTGCAACTTCCACCAAGTCTTGCTGCTGTATTTCGGCCGCCACGATAATGAAGAGGTTGGGCGGACACTTTTCGGGGTCCATCCCCCAGCAAATCTCGAAAGTGGAAAGTGGGATCACCTCCAGGTGACCGTCGGCCAGGATTCCCGTATCGCCAAGGTAGTCAGTCTTGTAAGTGAACTTGCTGACTCTTGGTTGGCCTTTCTTGTCCAGAATATCTTCAAGAAGAAGCGAGTCCTGGACGATGTAAATCGCCACCTCCTCGAGCTTCAGGCCCTCATCGGGATCGATGGCGATCTTCAGGTCGTCCTTGGTGTTCCAGATGGACACAACGCCCGCGTCGTGCCAGACGGTGGCGATGTCGCCATCGTTGTATACCAGGTCGGATTCAACCGGCCAGACGAGGTCGTCTGCGCCGACGTTGCCGGCCAGCAAGCAAACCACTGGGAACACCACCAGCGCGAATGATTGCGACTTGAGTTTTAGCAGACACATCTAAGTATCCTCCTTCAAAGTCACCGCGTTGCGAGCCGGCGCCTGCTACCGCGAGCGCTGCCTAACCCCGCGATGTCGTGTTCAAAAACTTCTTGTTGTTGCGCAAGGGAGGCAGGGTTGCGCTCCCTCTCGCCGTACCAAGTATTTCTTTCGTGGCTAACTCACCTCCCGTTCACATCAGGTTGCCTTGCCTCACAAGCAGTTGTTCACACAGACGCGCAGGAACATCTTGCTTGCCTTGATCAGATCGTCCTCGTAGATACCTTCCGTCCTGACGAGGCTTCCCTCCTCGACGAGATCGAAGAAGGCTTCGGCGCTGATTTCCACGTGCGCCGCGTTCTGGAACACGGTGTTGTCGTCAGATACCACCGTGACCCCGAGCATCGTGATGCTTCCCAAGATATCGTCGAAGGATTCGACCAATGCCTTGAGCGTCACGACGTCGCTCGGGTCGTCGCGTTCGAGCCGTGTCGCGATGACCAGTTCGCCGTCCAGGACGGCACGGATCTCGACGCGGTTGTCAACGTTCAGGTCATCGAAGCCGAAAATTGGGGGGCCGGCTGCAGTGTGATCGCGAAACAGCGTGAATTCGTTCGTTGTAACGTTGATGCCGAGCACCCTGAGCATGTTGTATCCGCTCAGGAGGTTCTCGATATCGGCCTTGATCTCGACCAGCGATGGCAGGTGAAAAACGATCCGCCCTGCAACGAGGACATTGTTCTCGTCGAACGTGCCGTCGATCGACACCTTGACGTCGAGTGCCAGCGTGTCCACGGTGCCGTTCACGTAGACCGTGTCGTCCGTGGTCGTCACTGCCTGGCCGTCGACTTCGAAGTTGGTCGCGGAAACGTATGCCGTCACATAGCCGATCAACTCATACAGGCACTCCCCGGCACATGACCGGTATCTGTCCCTGTCCCTATCGCGCGCCTGGACCTGGTTGGCCATCATCGTGTTGTTCTGGATCATGGCCGTGCTGGTCACCTGGACGTACATGCCGTTGGCGACGTCGGCGCCGCCCAGTTCAAGCATCGCCGCTGAGTAGTCACACAACTGCGTGCCGATACGGAATTGATGCAGGCCGACATCGAGATCAGAAATCTCGCCTTTTACCTGCATGGTCATGCCCGCCATGAACTGGTTGGCAACGTGACGAACAAATGTCGCCTGGATCTGTTGCTCGTGTCTCCAGAGACCGCTTACTTCGACGACATGGCCGACTTCGAGATCCTCAAAGCTCGTGTCCTCGAAGACCGTGAGCTCATCGACAAATAGGGTCCTGCCAAGCACGACGAAACTATTGGCAGTTCGGTCGATGCTCGAGATCGGGCCCTCGGCATCGTCGATGAAGCTGATCTCGCCGGCTCGTGCGAAACGCGTGTTGGAGTCGAGCGTGCCGCTGACCGAGACCATCATGCCGATCTTCAGGTCGGACACGACGCCCGGCTGGTCGTCCAGCGTCACCGACGCCGATCCGGTATCAAAATCGATGCCGTTGACGACGACACTGCCGAAGCCATTGATCGGGCCGACCACCACAACGTCGTCTGCGGCTTCCACCGGCAAGGTATCGGGAGCCCTGTTCGGACCACTGTCGCCACAGGCGGATAAGAACAGCGCAATGAGTGGCGCAAGCATTAAGCCGTTTTTCATGATTGGAACCTCCTTGCAGCCGAATGCCGCGGAGATGGTGGGTCGTATGTCTTGACTGGGTGGGGCATCAGTCTTCGTGCGTGATGCGAAGCCTTGTTGTGCCTGCAAATCAAATGGCGCGGCACGCATCCATCTCGCTTGGAAGAAAGTCTATGGCTGGCCTCGTGCGGGCAACATGAGACAAAGGCCGAACCGGCTATCGGTTCGAGGCTGATTAGAACGTCGGGGTTTGTCCTATCGGACTGCGACTGAGCAGGCTCTCGGTCTTTGTCCTATCGGATGAAAACCGATCGGGGTGTCGGCGTTTGTCCTATCGGATCGGGACTGATTTGCGCTTCGGAGAGGCTGTATTTGGCTCCGGAGCAAGGGCGTAATTAGAAAAAGCACTCTATGGAAACCCCTCCTCGTGAGGGGCTTTCCTTTTGCCGCTCAGGAAGATCGTGCGGCGAGATAGCCGCAGGCGCTGCAGGCGCCAGTGAGGATCGCGCCCCAGGCAATGTCGGAAACAACGAGGTGCCACGCCCAGTCGCTGAGAATGGCGTGATTGGTCAACGTGTACGTGCCGTAGGCGACCGCGCCGAGTATGGCGCCGTTAACGACGGCGACAGCCGTTCGCTTGTCGGCGAGCGCGGGACGTACGGCAAAAAACAGCATCGCCGCGATATAGCCGATATAGAAGAGTACGGCGGGGACGGCGAGTGGCGTCGTCCGCATGATCGACGACAGCTGTGCTTCGTAGACCTCACCCAGGTACAGGCCGATCCAGGCGAGGTCGATCACGGTGAAGACGATGGCGATGACGATAAATGCTCTGGCGTATTTCATGGGTCGATTCTAGCGCCAAGGCTATCCGGCGCCGAATTTGTTGCAACTTGTTACGATCCGAGCCGCCATTTTGCCCGAAAACGTGGTGAGATATGCGCCGGACACTCATAACCGGCCCGACATGTCGAAACTGATTACGGTGGCTGTGCTCGGCGTACTGCTCGCCGGCTGCAGCCCGCTTACACTGCTCAACCAGGCGAGCGCAGACCGTCATTACGAACGGACTGCCGACCTTGCCTATGGCCCCGAATCGCGGCACCTCCTCGACGTGTACCGCCCGCGGCAGCCGCTGGACGCCCGGCCGCTCGTCGTCTTCTTCTATGGCGGCGCATGGCGCAGCGGCGCCAAGGAAAACTACGAATTCGTCGCATCGGCCCTGACCGACGCCGGCATCACGGTGATCATTCCGGACTATCGCCTCTTTCCCGAGGTTACCTTTCCGGCCTTCGTCGAAGATGCGGCAGCGGCCGTCTCCTGGGCTGTGCGTAACGCAGACGAACTCGGCGTGTCCACCGATGCCGTCTTCCTGATGGGTCATTCGGCTGGCGCGCACATTGCGTCGCTGGTCGCTCTCGATCCGTCGTACCTGTCAGAGTTGCCGGATCCGGAAGTCTCGATTCGTGCCTGGATCGGGCTGTCGGGCCCTTACGACTTCCTGCCCATCGACCGTGGTTTCCTGCTCGACGTCTTCCCCGAGCCTGCGCGGGACCAGAGCCAGCCCATAAATCACGTCACGTCCACCGCGCCGCCCGCACTGCTGATTCACGGGACCGGCGACAAGACCGTGCGTTTCGAGAACAGTCAGTCGCTCGCAGGCCGCCTGCGCGAAGAGGGCGTCGCCGCCCGCCTCACGACATATGAAGGCGTCGGGCATGTGAGTGTCATGCTCGCGCTGGCGCCGACACTGGATTTTCTCGCTGACACGCTGCAGGACAGCCGGGATTACATCCTCGAGTCACTTGGAGAACGTTTCGCGGCCGGCGAGTAAGGGCCTCACCGCCGCCGGTCGATCTTGCGAAAGGCCCGGGAAGCATGACGCTGCTGGTTCCAGCCGCGGTAGGGGTGCGCTGCCAGCAGCCGTTCGTTCTTGAACAGCAGGATCAGAAACGCTCCTGCCGCAAAGCCGCCGATATGCGCCCAGAAGGCGACGCCGCCACCGGCCGCGCCGACGCTGCTCAGCCCGCCCAGCAGCTGCAGCAGTATCCAGTACCCCAGCATGAACACGGCCGGCACGGCAAAGGTGGTCACATAGATTCCGAGGAACAAGAGCATGTGCACGTGCACCCGCGGGTACAGGACGATGTAGGCACCCATGACTCCACCGATGGCACCGGACGCGCCGACCATCGGGATCGGCGAACTCGTGTTGGCCAGCATCTGGGCGGCGGCCGCAGCGAAGCCGCACAACAGGTAAAAGAGCAGGAACCGCAGGCGGCCCATGGCGTCCTCGACATTGCCGCCGAAGATCCACATGAACCACATGTTACCGATGATGTGCATCCAGCTGCCGTGCAGGAACATCGAGCTCAACACCGTCAGCCAGTTGCCTTCACCATCGATCGGGCACAGCATTCTCTGCGGCAGCCTTGACAGATCGGCGCTGCCGAGCAGGTCCGCGGGGATCAGTCCCAGCTGGCAAATCGACCGGCTGAGCGCGGGCTCGCTGCCCAGGCCCTGGACCAGGAGCCACGCGACGACGTTCAGTCCGATCAGTGCAAAGGTCACGTACGGAACGTTGAGCTGCGGGTTGTCGTCGCGAATGGGAAACATGGACGCTCGACAGAAAGGGTCGCTAGCTGCGCATCTTACGTCATTCGGCCGTCACTTCGGAAAAGCACGATCCCCTTTACGGGGCGCTCGACCTACAATGCCCGGATCGACAAACAGGGCAGTGACCATGACCACCATCAAGCAGGACGACCTGATTCAAAGCGTCGCGGACGCGCTGCAATACATCTCCTATTATCATCCGCCCGATTTCGTCAGTGCGTTGACCGCGGCCTGGGAGAGAGAAGAATCACCGGCGGCCAAGGACGCGATGGCACAGATTCTCGCCAACTCCAAGATGTGTGCCGAGGGTCACCGCCCGGTCTGCCAGGACACCGGCATCGTCAACGTGTTCATGAGCGTCGGCCAGGACGTCAGGATCGAGGGCGAGCTGGCGCTCCTCGATATGATCAACGCGGGGGTGCGGCAGGCCTACCAGCATCCCGATAACGTGCTGCGGGCCTCGGTGCTGGCCGACCCGGCGGGCGCCCGCAAGAACACGGGCGACAACACGCCGGCAGTGGTTCACGTCGAGATCGTGCCGGGCAACCGGATCGACGTGCACGTCGCCGCCAAGGGCGGCGGTTCCGAAGCCAAGACCAAGTTCGTGATGCTCAACCCGGCCGACAGCATCGTCGACTGGGTCCTGAACACGGTCCCGACGATGGGCGCGGGCTGGTGTCCGCCCGGCATCATCGGCATCGGCATCGGCGGCACGGCTGAAAAAGCGATGCTCATGGCCAAGCGCTCGCTCATGGACCCGATCGATATCCACGAACTCGAGGCACGCGGGGCCTCCAACCGCCTGGAGGAGCTGCGCCTCGAGCTCTACGATAAGATCAACGCGCTTGGCATTGGCGCGCAGGGTCTCGGCGGGTTGACCACCGTGCTCGACGTCAAAATCCTGGACTACCCGACCCATGCGGCGAACCTGCCGATCGCAATGATCCCGAACTGTGCCGCGACGCGGCACGTGCATTTCACCCTCGACGGCTCGGGCGTTGCCGAGCTGCCGGTGCCGAGCGCCGATGATTGGCCCGACATCGTCTACGCGGCCGCGGAGGGGGCGCGGCGCGTCAACCTCGATACGGTGACGCCCCAGGAGGTGGCGACGTGGAAGCCCGGCGAGACGCTGTTGATCTCGGGCAAGATGCTGACGGGCAGGGATGCAGCTCACAAGCGTATCCGCGACCTGTTCGACAGAGGCGAGGGGCTCCCTGAGGGCGTCGATCTCGAGGGCCGCTTCATCTACTACGTCGGACCTGTGGACCCGGTCGGCAGTGAGGTCGTCGGCCCGGCGGGTCCTACCACCGCGACGCGCATGGACAGCTTCACCGAGATGATGCTCGACAAGACGGGCTTGCTCGGCATGATCGGCAAGGCCGAGCGCGGGCCAGCGGCGATCGAGGCGATCAGAAAGCACAAGGCGGTCTATCTAATGGCCGTAGGCGGCGCCGCTTTCCTCGTGTCCAAGGCGATCCGTGGCGCGCGCATGGTGGCGTTCGAGGACCTCGGCATGGAGGCCATCCGTGAGTTCGAGGTCGAGGACATGCCGGTGACCGTCGCCGTCGACGTCAACGGGGAGTCAGTGCACAAGACCGGTCCGCGGGAGTGGCGCAACCGTATCGGCCGGATTCCGGTGCGCGAGGAGTGATGCGCCGCGGCGGCCGCGAGGAAGCATCCGCCTTGGACATGCCGCCCCCGGCCGGGTAGTTGTCGAGGGAAGCATTGAAGCTGGCATACGCCTCGTTGTCCTGCGGCTGCGAGCACGGCACACCCCGGCAGCGATGCTGCCGGTTTTTCAAGCCCGTGACTCTCGCCGATTGTCCGGGCGACAAAGTGCGCGACGAGGACCTGTGTCTGGAAATTGGGTGAGTTTCGATCGGCGCATTGGCCTCGAGCGGTACGCCCAGCTTGGGTCAGCTGCTACTCCGGTAGGCGTAACTACGTAGCCCCCTTGTGCCGGGGCGGTGGGATCATTCGTCTTGGGATACCTCTACCTGTCTTCGGGGGCCGCCATGGATATGCCAGTCACGAAAGAGGAAGATCTGGATCTATTTGTCAATGCGAGACAGCAGTTCGACAGGGCCCTGACCTGGATCGACGATATCAAGGTCGGGCTGATCGATTACCTGATTAATCCGAAGCGGGTCATGCACATGCGTTTCCCGGTGTACATGGATGACGGGTCGATACAGACTATCCATGGATACCGCGTTCTCCATAATCGCGTGCGGGGCCCGGGCAAGGGGGGCATCCGCTATCACCCGGACGTCAACGAGGCGGAGGTCTGCGCGCTCGCTGCCTTCATGACCTGGAAGACGGCCGTCGTTGACATTCCATTCGGCGGTGCCAAGGGCGGCGTTGCCTGCAATCCGAAAGAACTCAGCCGGCACGAACTGCGCCGCATCACCCGCCGATTCGTCGCGGAACTCGGCGATGCCATCGGTCCGCACACCGATATTCCAGCCCCTGATGTCTATACGGATCAGCAGACGATGGCCTGGATCTATGACACCTTCGATCAAATGCATCCGGGCCAGAACAACCGCGCCGTCGTCACCGGCAAGCCGCTCGAGCTCGGCGGCTCGGTCGGGCGCAACGAAGCGACGGCGAGGGGCAGCCTGTACGCCACCCGGCAATTACTGCAGCGGGGAGTGGTGCCCGGTCTCGAGTCCGTCGACGGCGCCAGGGTCGCCGTGCAGGGCTACGGCAACGCCGGCAGCGTCGCCGCCCGGCTGTTCCATGGCGACGGTGCGAGAATCGTGGCCGTCAGCGACTCGCGCGGCGGCATCTGTTGCGAAGACGGGCTCGACCCGCATGCAGTATTCGAGCACAAGGCAGAGACGGGCAGCGTCGTCGGGTTCCCGGGATCCACGGCCATCAGCAACGAGGAGTTGCTCGCCTACGACTGCGACATCCTGATTCCTGCGGCGCTCGAGTGCGTGATCCGCGCCGATAATGCCGACGCGGTCAAGGCGAAGCTTGTCGTCGAGGACGCCAACGGGCCGCTGACCACGACGGCTGACGAGATCCTCAACGCAAAGGGCGTCCTGGTACTGCCGGATATCGTCGCCAACAGCGGTGGTGTCATCGTCAGCTACTTCGAGTGGGTGCAGAACCTCGAGAACCAGACCTGGGACCTCGACAAGGTGCAGAGCTTGCTCGATAAGAAGATGACCCGCGCCGTCAACGAGACCGTCGATCGGTGGAAGCTGCTCAGGAAGCGGCATGCGGAGGGCTTCAATGGCACCCGGACGGGTCCGTCGATGCGTGACGCGGCCCTTGTCAATGCGATCCAGCGACTCGCGACGGTAATCCTGCAGCGGGACATCTGGCCATAGTCCGACACACTTGACGCTACCGAAAGCGCAGTGATGCAATGTCCCGATGGCACCTGGCACAAGCGTCCTCGGGACGTTCATCGGACAAGCCCGATCGCTCGCGGTGCTGAGCGGGGCTGGCGTCAGCACGGCCTCGGGGATTCCCGATTATCGTGACCGCAACGGATACTGGAAGCACAGCCAACCGATCCAGTATGGAGATTTTATGCGCAGCGCCGATGCGCGCCGGCGCTACTGGTCGAGAAGTTACGTGGGCTGGCAGCGGTTTGCGGCGGCGGAGCCGAATGCCGCTCACTACGCTATTGCGCGCCTGGAGGAGGGCGGCAAGATCGATACCGTTATCACGCAGAACGTGGACGGGCTGCATGCCGGGGCTGGCAGCCGCGCGGTCATCGACTTGCACGGTGATCTCGGCAAAGTGCGCTGTATGGCCTGTGGCGTCGTGACCGGGCGCGACGAATTTCAGGCGGAACTGGCGGCGAAGAATCCCGGCTGGAGCGCCGAGGCGCTGGGTTGTCGCGCGGACGGCGATGTGGAGTTGCCGGAAGACGCCGCCGCGGAATTCAGAGTGGCGGGCTGCAAGGCTTGCGGTGGAATCGTGAAGCCTGACGTCGTGATGTTCGGTGAGGCCGTGCCGAAGTTGCGCGTGGAGTCGGCGATGGCAGCTGTCGATCGTGCGGATGCGCTCCTCGTAGTAGGGACCTCACTGATGGTCTTCTCTGGCTTCCGGTTTGCGCGGCGTGCCAGCGAAGCCGGCAAGGCGATCGCAATCATCAATCGTGGGCGTACGCGGGCCGATGCGATGGCGACGTTGAAGGTCGACGACGATTGCTCCACCGTGCTGCCCGCGGCCGTTGCGGCGGCGATTACCTGAGGGAATGGCGTGACTGACGAATTACGAAAGCCGGATCTCGTTTTTGGTGCGAGCGGCTATATCGGCACGAACCTCGTAGAGTTCCTCCTCGCCGAAGGCAGGGCGGTGCGGGCAACATCGAGGAACATCGAGGTTCTCGAGGGCAGGGGCTGGGAGGGCGTCGATCTTCGAGTGGCCAATGCGCTCGAGCCCACGAGCCTCGACGGCGTGCTGAAGGATGTCGACACTGCCTATTACCTCGTGCACTCGATGGCGGCCGGCAAGGCGTTTCCCGAACTCGACGCCCGCGCGGCGCATAATTTCGCCGCGGCCGCGGCACGGCACGGCGTGCGGCGGATCGTCTACCTCGGCGGCCTGACCCCCGAACGCCCGGTGTCGGCCCACCTGCAGTCTCGCGAGGAGACCGGTGACATCCTTCGCCGGGGCAGCGTGCCGGTCACCGAACTGAGGGCCGGCATGATTATCGGTCCGGGGTCGGCTGCCTGGGAAGTGATTCGCGACCTCGTCAATCACCTGCCGGTCATGGTTACACCGCGCTGGGTGCAGTCTCGATCCACGCCGATCGCGCTGGGAAACCTGTTGCGTTATCTCGCCGATGTGCCGAAGTACGAGGAAACGGCGGGCCAGATCTACGAGGTGGCCGGGCCGGACATCGTCACGTATATCGAAGTCATGCGGCGCTACGGCCGGCTGGTCGGCAAGCGCCCGCTCATCATCTCGGTGCCCGTGCTGACGCCGCGGCTGTCGTCGTACTGGTTGCGCCTGGTTACGGCCGTGCCGACAAACATCGCGCGGGCATTGATCGACGGACTCTCCCAGGACGTCATCGCCACCGAGAACCGGCTGGCGCAACTCATCCCGCAGAAGTTGCTGGACTTCGACCAGGCAGCCGAGCAGGCGCTGAGAGCGGAACGCCAGCACGCGGTGCCGGCGCGGTGGGTGGAGAGTTCGGCAGCCGTCCGCACTTTCCGGCCCGAGTACAGTTTCTATTCCAAGCAGGCGCACGGCGAGTACCTGACCACCTCGAAACCGGAGGCCGTCTGGGAGGTCATTCGCCGCGTGGGCTGGGGCGGCGACTTCTTTTACGCGCGATTCCTGTGGTGGTTGAGGCGCGCCATCGACTGGGTCCTCGGCGGCCCCAGCCTCCGGCGCAAGCGCCGCCACCCCATGGAGCTGCGGGTGGGCGACGTCATCGACGCCTGGCGGGTCATCGCCGTCGATCCGCACAAACGGCTGACCCTGCTGATGGAGAAGCGCGCGCCCGGTGTCGGCGTGCTCGAATTCAAGATTGACGACCTGGGCGACCAGCGCAGGATCAGCGTGCGCGCATTCTGGCATCCGGCCGGGGTCTGGGGACTCGTCTACTGGTACCTGACCTTGCCGGTTCATTCGCTCCTGTTCCGCGGCATGGCCCGGGCAATCGCGAGGCGTGCCCGGTAGTGCTGCATTATTTTCGCACGATGGCGCTGGGGCCGATCCTGCTGGCGCAGGGCGCCTGGGCCCGGCTGAATGTTCCCCAGTTGCCCGAACCGCCGGGTGAGCGGCTCGGCTCCGCGGGACGCGGCCCGACGCTGAAGCTGCTGGTCACCGGGGATTCGGCGGCGGCTGGCGTCGGCGCCGGGCACCAGGACGAGGCCCTGCTCGGGCAGATCGTCGCCCGGCTGCGTGACCGGTACCGCGTTTCCTGGAACCTGCAGGCGAGGTCGGGTGACACGACAGCCGATACGCTGGAGCGGCTCGATCAGCTCGAGGCGCAGCACTTTGACGTTGCGGTGACCTCCCTCGGCGTCAACGACGTCATCAGGATGACGACGCGTGACGACTGGCGATCGCGACAGGCTGCGCTCTGGGAGCTGCTGAGAAAAAAGTTCGGTGTCAGTACGCTCATTGTCTCCGGTTTACCGCCGGTCCACGACTTCCCGGCCTTGCCTCAGCCGCTGCGTTGGCACATCGGCAGCCGCGCGACCGAATTCAATGCGGATCTCGCGGCGGCCGCCGAGGCTGACGGCCGGGTACATTTCGTCGACCTGCGCTTCGAGGCCGACATCAGCCTCGCCGCAAGCGACGGCTTTCATCCAGGTCCTGGCGTCTACGCGCTGTGGGGCGAGCGGGTGGCCGATATCGTTCTCGCTACCTGAGCCGGGTGCCGGTGGCCGCGCCGCCGGCAGCTTTGCTACATTGCGGCGGTGACCTTCGACCAGACCCACTGGATCCCCGTTCAGCAGCGGCGCCCGCTGCCGACATTCTATTACCACGAGCATTTCATGGAGTTGCTCGACTTCGTGGGGCAGCACTATGCGCACGTGCTGCTGGAAGAACACGTCCGCTTCATCGAGGAGTTCCGGGTGCTGCCGCGCGAGGCCCAGTGCCTGTACGTGCGGCTCGTCAATCGCAAGGGTCGGGTTTTTGCGAGGAACAGGATTCGCTACCCCGAGCTGGGCGAGATCGCGCCGCTGTTCGATGTCTTGCTTGCGAACGGCTGGGCAACGCCTCCGGGAGCCGAACATTTCAAAGACGTGCTGGGGTTCCTGACCCGCGCCGAGATCTATGCGGCGGTGCTGCCGCATCGCGCGGGGGTCAGCCGGTCACTGAAGAAGGCGGACCTCGTCGGCGTGGTCCGCGAAACGATGAGCGCGGAGGCGTTCATGGACGGACTCGACCCGCGGCGTATCCTCGTGCAGCGCCGGGTCGATGAGGTTCGTTACCTGCTGTTTCTGTATTTTGGCCGTATCAGGGACGGGCTCTCGCAGTTTACGATGCGCGACCTCGGGCTGGTGAGGACGCAGAGTTTCCACGACACCTACGAGCCACGCTTCGTCGATCGCGAAGAGGCGGCGGAGCACTACTATTTCGCCACGCGCCTCGATGCGGCCGCTCGGTCCACCTCTGACGAGCTGGCCGCATTGGCCGCCGAGGTTGCCGACTGGCCTGAACCCAATTTCCCGGGCAGTGCCACATTGCGCGATGAACTCGCGGCAAAGCTTGGCCGCAGGGCAGAGCGCGCCACGCTCGCCGACGCGGCGCGGGCCTTCTACGCGGCAGGAGAATCCGCGCAATGCAGCGAACGGTTCATTCGCCTCCTGCTGGCACAGGGGGACCGCGACGCGGCGAGGCGGCACCTCGAGCGCTGCCTCGACGACCCGCGCAGTGATGAGGAGTGGCTCGTTGCGAGGGATCTCTATGAGCAGAAGTTCGAGAAGAAGCGCACGTCGGCGCTGACCGATGTGCTGCGTGCGGCAGAGACCATCGACATCGACGAATCAAGGAGCGGCTCGCCCGAGCGCGCCGTGGTCGAGTACTTCGAGGGCCTCGGTCTGGCCGCTTACCGTACCGAAAACCTGCTCTGGCGGACACTTTTCGGTCTCCTGCTCTGGGATGAACTGTTCGTCGACGGCGAGGCGGCCGTGCACTCACCGTTCGAGTTCCTGCCGGCGTCCCTGGCCAACGGCAGTTTTTACGACCAGTCTCGTGATCGCATCGAGGCAAAGCTGGCGTTGCTGAGTGACCCTGCCGGTGTCCGCAAGCAGCTGCTCAGAATCAGCACCGGCCGCTATGGGACACCCAACGGCGTGTTTCGCTGGCGCCGCTCGATCATCGAGTCCGTCTTCTCGCTGCTGGACAAGGCGCCGCCCGAGGCTGTCGCCGCCATACTGCGCCGGCTCTGCACGGACTACGCCGATAGCCGGTACGGCTATCCCGACCTGATGGTCGTCGACGCGGCTGGCGTGCGCTTCGTCGAAGTCAAGACCGAAGGCGATCAGCTGCGCCGCAACCAGTTGCTGCGGCTCGAGCAACTGCGCGCGGCAGGTTTCCGGGCCGACGTGGTGCGCGTGCGCTGGGTGCTGGACCCCGGGCAGGCCTATGTCGTGGTCGATGTGGAGACCACGGGTGGTCGCGGAGAGCATCACCGGGTGACCGAGGTCGGGGCGGTCAAGGTCCGCGGTGGAGAAATTGTCGATCGCTTCCAGACACTTCTGAATCCGCAGAGGAATATCCCGGCCAACATTGTGCGACTGACGGGCATCTCCCCGGCCATGGTCGAGGATGCGCCGTACTTTGCCGACATCGCCGACGAATTCGAGGAATTTCTGCAAGACGCGATCTTCGTGGCCCACAATGTCGAATTCGACTACGGCTTCATCGCCGCCGAGTTTCGCCGGTTGGGGCGGCTGTTTCGTTTTCCCAGGCTCTGCACCTGCGCGTCGATGCGCAGGCTCTACCCCGGGCACCGCTCGTACAGCCTTGCCGCCCTGTGCCGGGAGTTCGATATTCCGCTGCGGCAGCACCACCGGGCACTCTGCGACGCCGAAGCGGCAGCCGAGCTGCTATTGCTGATCAACGAGAAGCGTCAGCAGGGCTGACAGCCGGGGCAGACGAAAACGCTGCGGCTCGAATGGCTGAGCCGCTCGATGTCGCTGCCGCAGGCATAGCACTCCAGGCCTTCGCGGCCGTAAACCTGGAAACGGTACTGTGAAAAGCGCATGCCGCGGGCGCGTCGCTGCCGCACGGCATCGCCGGGCGCGGTGACGCCGTGCGTCCGGTAGGAGCGCCGGGCAATGATCAGCGTCTGCCGGGCGAGCCGCCTGGCGGCGCTATCGTCGAGCGCGGATGGCTTCTGCTGCGGATGCACGCCTGCAGCCCAGAGTGTCTCCGAACGCAGGTAATTGCCGTTCCCGGCGAGGAACGACTGGTCGAGGTACAGACTGCCAAGCGACCGGTTCCTGAACGCCGGCGCCAGCAGTCGCTTTTGCACCGTCGCAGGCGTCAGGTTCGCGTCGAGGATGTCGGGGCCGATGCGCCGGAGGAACGGGTGCCCGGCCTCGGCCTCTGCATCGAGGATCTCGATGTCCGAGGCGCTGTAGAGGAGGGCACTGTGAGTCGACGTGTGCAAGGCCACTCTGCGCTGCCGACGGGTCCGGGGCAACAACGGACGAGTCGTCGTGTACCAGCGCCCGTACAGCTGGTTGTGGCTGTAGAGCACGAGCCCGTTGTCGAAGCGGGTGAGCATCGCCTTCCCCCGCGTGTCTACAGCGGTCACGGTACTGCCCTCGACCCGCTTCTCGAACGGTTTCATCGCCGGGAGGTCGAAGTCGGCCTCGACGATCTGGCGGCCGACCAGGACGCTTGCGATCTCGTCGGCCGAGCGTCGAATTTCAGGGCCTTCGGGCATGGGGGTCGTCAGCTGCCGAGGGCTGCCTCCAGAGCCGCGACCAACCCAGCGTCATCAGGTTTCGTCCGCGGGCTGAACTCACGGATCAACTTGCCGTCCCGGCCGACCAGGTACTTGTGAAAATTCCAGGTCGGATAAGTGCCTGCGACTGCTGCGAGGTGGTCGTAGAAAGGGTGTGCGCTGCCTTCCTTGACGCTGACCTTCTCGAACATCGGGAAGCGCACCTTGTACGTCAGCCGGCAGAACTCCTGGATCTCTTCCTCGGTGCCAGGCTCCTGGCCAAAAAAGTCGTTCGACGGGAAACCCAGGACCACGAGGCCCTTGTCGGCATAGTCCTCGTACAGCTTCTCGAGGCCCTCGTATTGAGGCGTATTGCCGCACTTCGAAGCCGTATTGACGATCAGGAGTACCTTCCCCGCGTATTCTTCGCCGAGATTGACGGATGCTTCCGAGGCCAGGAAGCGGAAGTCCTGGTCGAGGAGGGGCGCGTCTGAGGCGAGCGCCGGACTTGCTGCCATGAAAAACAGCGCAACAAAAAATGAACGCATTGCACAGACTCCGATTCAAAAGGTGCGCCATCGCACACGGGAACCAACTCCTGCAATCGTGCCCCAGTGACCGCGAGACATCCACGGTTTGCGTGTAACAAGTCGTAACAGCATTTGTCTCGTGCCGCAGCCTCTTATAGCCTTACGAGCCATGGAGGAAAGACCGATCTACTCGGCACTGATGCTCCTCGGCACAGTGCCGTTTCTCGCCTGCGCCCTGCTGCCGGTGGCCGGAATTGAGGAACTCGGCCGGCTCGGTCCCCTGGACGAGCTGGCCAGCGACTACGGGCTCGCGATCCTGTGTTTTCTTACCGGTGTGCACTGGGCGACCCAGCTCTATGCAAGGGCCGCTGTCCCGTTCAACCTCTTCATCGGGAGTAACGTGGTCTTCCTCGCCGTCTGGTTCGCGTACGTGGCGTCCAGCCTGCAGTGGGCACTCGCGACGCAGTTCCTCGCGTTCCCGCTGCTGCTCGCTGTCGACTTCCAGCTGCTGCAGAAAGGCCTCATCTCTCGGCACTACCTGGGCATGCGCTTCATCGCGACCGCGCTGGCGTGCTTTTCATTGCTCTTCATCCTGATTTCCTGACCGTTTCGTCGTGCTGGTCATCCTCGGCAACCAGCTGTTCCCGCTGCAACACCTGCCGCCTCCCGAAGCAGGCCCGGTTTTCATGGCCGAAGACGTCGGTCTGTGCACCTACGAGAAGCACCACCAGCAGAAGATCGTCCTGTTTCTTGCGGCCATGCGCGCCTACGCGGACGGGTTACGCGCTGCCGGCTATGCCCTCACTTACCTGACGCTCGATACCGCGGACTCGAGGCCCTACGAGGCGAAGTTGCAGGAAGCGCTGGCGGCCGCCGGGGACGACGTCATCGTGCACTTCGAGGTCGAGGACAAGGCGATGGAACGGCGGTTGGCCGACTTCGCGGCCAGTGCAGGCATTCGGCGCGACGAGCTCGTCTCGCCGATGTTCCTGTGCTCGCGGGCCGAGTTTGCCGGTTTCGCCGCGCGCAAGTCACGGCTGCTCATGGGGGACTTCTACAAGCAGCAGCGGCGGCGGCTCGGCATCCTCGTCGATGCTGATGGCGAGCCGGCCGGCGGGCGCTGGAGTTTCGACGCGGACAACCGCAAGAAGTTGCCGAGTTCGGTCGCGCCGCCGAAGGTTTCACCGGCGGCCCGAACGCGCCACGTCGAGAATGTCATCGCGCTGGTCGAGCGCGAGTTCCCGGACCACCCCGGCCAGGCGAGCCAGTTCTGCTGGCCCACCACGCGGCAGCAGGCGCTGGCCTGGCTCGATGAATTCGTAGCGGAGCGGCTGGAGCAGTTCGGACCCTACGAAGATGCTCTGACGACGCGCTCCGCGACAGTGTTTCACAGCCTGCTGAGCCCGAGCCTGAATCTCGGCCTGCTGACGCCGGACGAGGTCGTGGACAGGGTACTGGTCCACGCGAAAGATCTGCCATTGCAGGGCGTCGAGGGCTTCGTCCGCCAGGTCATCGGCTGGCGCGAGTTCGTCCGTGGCGTCTACCGGGAGTTCGGTGACAGGCAGGAGTCAGGCAACTTCTGGTCACACGAACGCGCACTTACGGATGCCTGGTACGACGGGTCCACCGGCATACCGCCTCTCGACGACACGATCCGGACGGCGCAGCGCCTCGGCTGGACGCATCACATACCGAGGCTGATGATCGTCGGCAACCTGATGACGCTCTGCGAGATCCGGCCGGCCCTGGCCCATCGCTGGTTCATGGAAATGTACGTAGACTCGTCCGAGTGGGTCATGGGACCGAATGTCTACGGCATGGCGCTCTACAGCGACGGCGGTATCTTCGCGACCAAGCCCTACATCTGCGGCTCGAACTACCTTTTGAAGATGAGCGATTACAGGAAGGGTCCGTGGTGCGACATCGTCGACGGCCTCTACTGGCGGTTCATCGACAAGCACCGCGACTTCTTCGCCGGCAATCCCCGGTTGGCCCTGATGCCACGGGCGCTGGACCGCCTGGCAGCAGATCGGCGTCGTGCGATTTTCGCAGCGGCCGAGGAATTCCTGGGCAGGCACACCGTCTGCCGCTGAGGCAGGAAGCACATCAGGCCTCGGCGCCTCCGTATTTCTGGAAACAGAGCTCCTTCGCCTGGCCGACCCAGTCGTCCTGTTCCATGCGCCCCTTGAATTCTTTGAGGGCCATATTGACGCGCGCGATATCGGCTGCGCCGAAGTTCGCGATCTGGCGAAAACTGTAAATGCCGAGGTCGTGCAGCATTCCTTCGAAGACCTTGCCGATGCCGACGATTTCGGTCAGGTCATCGACTTCCTGTTCTTTTGCATCGCCGGCATCCGCGGCATGCCCGTTGCGTCCGTTGCCCTTGCGGCTTGCCGGTGCGGGCGCCTGCTGGACGACCTCGAGTGCCGCGTCGTGCTGCCGTGCCATCTCGGCGAAACTCTGCTCGACGTCGTCGAGTCGCATGCGCAGCGTTTCCGAACGCTGGTCCGAATTTTCCGCCTTTTCGCGGTAGCGCTTTGCATCCTGCTCATACTGCTGGCGGCTGGACTCCATCGACTTGAGGCAGTGCGCGAGCTCCCTGTTCTGCACCTTCAGTTCGTCGAGCTCCGCGATATCGCGCTTAAGGACCTCGATCTTCTGTTGCGCGCCGGCAGAGTTGTGCCGCAGCTGGGCATTCTCGGCCTCGAGGGCAATCACCTTCTGTTCCATGGCGTCAAGGTTGTCGAGACGCGCTTGTGCAGCTGCCAGCATGCGGCCGACGGACTCACCCTCGCGCTGCGCGGCCGCCAGCAGGTTGGTTAGGGATTCGTGTTCTGCCTTCGCGTCGTCGAGGCGCCCTTCGACCAGCTTGCGCTTCTCCAGCGACTTCCCGAGCTCACCTTTGTAGAAGACCCCTGCCTTCGTAAATTCTGTCTCGAGACTCGCGACCTGTTGTTGCAGTTTCTGCACCGTGGCCTGCCGCTCGTTGGCGCTGCGCTGATACTCGTCACGCTCGCCCCTCGCGTTGAAGAGGTCCTTGGACAGGGACTTGAGCTTTTCGGTCGCGGACTCGAGATCCGTACGAAACCGCGAAACCGCCAGCTCGTGCTTGTGCACGACGGCCTGCTGGGCCTCGATAGAGGTCCGCAGCTTGTTGTTCTCGGCGCCGAAACGATCCCGCTGGCGCGCTGCTTCGTCGTATTTGAGCTGCCATTTGTCGACGAGACCCTCCATTTTGCGCTTCAGCTGGGGTCCGCGAACGAACCAGCCCACGGCCGCGCCGGCCAGCGCGGCGGCGGCGATATACAGGAACGATTGCGGGTCTGGCGGGCTCATAGACGGGCGAGTATCCCCGAACGCC
>JBFFSI010000031.1:0-24938 GCA_041572475.1 Woeseiaceae bacterium | reverse complement strand
GTCATCGTCGCCACGGATCGATACGTACTTGTCGCCGTAACGGACATACGGCCCGAAACGGCCGATACTCGCGGATACCGGCAGGCCGTCAGGCGTTTCGCCCAGCGAGCGGGGCAGCGTGAACAGTTCGAGTGCCTCGTCAAGCGCGACCTCGTTCATCTTCTGGCCGGGGCGCAGGCCGGCGAACTTCGGCTTCTCTTCGTCGTCCTTGGTGCCGATCTGTACGAAGGGACCGTAACGCCCCATCCGCACCGAAACCGGTTTGCCGGTCTTCGGGTCGGTGCCCAGTTCGCGAGCCTGCGCAACCTGCTCCCGCGTGACCGACTCTTCCTTGTCTTCGCACAGCTCCTTGAACGGACCCCAGAACTGGTCCAGCAGCGGCACCCAGTCCTTCTCACCCAGCGAGACGGCATCGAGATCGTCTTCCAGCTTCGCGGTGAAGTCGTAGTCCACGTATTGCGTGAAGTGATCGGTCAGGAAACCGTTCACGATGCGGCCAATGTCGGTCGGTATGAACCGCTTGCCGTCCATCTCCACGTATTCGCGATTCTTCAGCGTTACGATGATGCTGGCGTAGGTTGACGGACGGCCAATGCCGAATTCCTCCAGCGTCTTGACCAGGCTTGCTTCGGTAAAGCGCGGTGGCGGCTCCGTGAAATGCTGCTCGGGGCGCAGCTTGTCGAGGGCAATGACGTCGCCCTCGTTGATTTCCGGGAGCAGCCGGTCGTTGTCGTCGTCCGTTGCGTCGTCGTCCCTGCCTTCCTTGTACACGGCCATGAAACCCGGCTCGACGAGCACGGAACCGTTTGCGCGAAAACGGTGACCGGCGTCGACCGGCCCGGCCGCCATGTCGACAGCGACCGTGTCGAACACCGCCGGAACCATCTGGCAGGCCACGGTGCGCTTCCAGATCAGCGAGTACAGGCGAAACTGGTCATCGTCGAGCGCGGCTTTCACGGATTCCGGCGTGCGTGCAGCGGACGTCGGGCGAATCGCCTCGTGGGCTTCCTGCGCATTCTTGGACTTGGTCTTGAACGTGCGCGGCGCGTCGGGCAGGTTCTCCGCGCCATAGCGTTCCGCGATGACATCGCGAATTTCCTCGACGGCAACCGCTGCCAGCGTGACGGAGTCCGTGCGCATGTAGGAAATCAGGCCGGTGTTGCCCTCGCCCGGGAGCTCGATGCCTTCGTAGAGTTTCTGCGCCACGCGCATCGTCCGCTGGGTGTTGAATCCCAGCTTGCGCGAAGCCTCCTGCTGGAGGGTCGACGTGATGAATGGCGCGGCGGGGTGTCGCTTGCGCTGACGCTTGGTAACGCTGACCGTCGTGAGCTTGCCGTCGGCCGCGTCGAGCAGCGTGCGCTCGACATCGCGCGCCTGGTCCTCGTTTTCGAAGCTGAACTGTTCGACCTTGTCGCCGCCGTAGCTGACGAGCCGCGATGTGAAAGGCTGTTCGTCCTTGCTGAGGTCGGCCTCGATGGTCCAGTATTCGCGTGCCTTGAAAGCCTCGATTTCGAGTTCGCGCTCGACGATGAGGCGCAAGGCCGGGCTTTGTACACGGCCCGCGGACAGTCCGCGCTGCACCTTCTTCCACAGCAGCGGCGACAGGTTGAAGCCGACGAGGTAGTCCAGCGCGCGGCGCGCCTGCTGCGCACTGACGAGGTCCGAAGAGATATCGCGTGGATGGGCTATCGCTTCCTGCACGGCATCCCGGGTGATTTCGTGGAACACGACCCTGTGCACGGGTTTGCCGTTCAGGGCGTTATTCTCCCTGAGCAGCTCGACGAGGTGCCAGGAGATCGCCTCGCCCTCGCGGTCGGGGTCAGTCGCGAGATACAGGGCATCGGCCTTCTTCAGGGCGCGGACGATCGCTTTGACATGCTTTTCTTTGTCCTCACTGACTTCGTACTTCATCGCGAAGTGGTTATCCGGATCGACGGCGCCCACCTTGGGCACCAGGTCGCGCACATGGCCGTAGGACGCCATGACGTCGAAGTCCTCTCCGAGGTATTTACTGATCGTCTTCGCCTTGGCGGGCGATTCGACGATGACAAGATTTTTAGACATATAAAGGAGTGCTCAGAAGCAACCGACCGCGGACAATGCCGCGGTTGAATACAATGCCTGACGAGGCAATGTCAAGAAACGCTAGTGGACGGAGCCCGGACTTTCGTCGAAAACCAGGTCTTCCATGCGGGCGTAAGCGAGCTCCTGACCGGGCTGGCTGAACAATACCATCAGGACGACCCACTTGATCTGTTCGACGTCGATATCGGTCGCTTCCAGCGCAAGCAGGCGATCGACCAGGATCTCCCGCTGGGGCGGTGACAGTATGCCTATCTGCTCCAGGTAAGTGATGTAACCACGACATGACGCATCGAGCCGTTCGTGCTCGACGTCACTGTAGATGCGTGTGCCGTGCTCGGTCTGGGCGTTGAAGGCGAGGTTGTCCTGGTGGTCCGTCAGCCCTTCGAGCCAGTCGATGGCCCGGTCGATCTCGGCATCACCGAAGCCGGCGCGGGACAGCTCATCCCGCAGTTCATTCTGGTCGGCTTCGGGTTCGTCTTCGGCGTCGACGTAAGTCTCGAAGAGATACATCAATACGTCGAGTACATTTTCTTTCATGCCTGGAGCGGCTCCTTGCGATGTCCAATCCAGATACTGTCAGGGGAGCAGCGAATACCGCCCACCGGCATGCGCTTCGACCTCGCCCTTTAGCTCCAGGATCAGAAGCATGGAGGAAACCTGGTCAATCGTCAAACCGGAATCCTCCGCCAGCTGATCGATACTGACCGGGTCGTGACCAAGACATTTTCGGATCGACTCGTACTCCTGATCGGCGGCTTCCGGGACCTGTGGCTTGTCTGTTGATTTCAGGGCAGATTGCAGGAGGTGCCCGGCGAGAGGGGCGAGCTCCGCGACGATGTCGTCGGCGGTTTCGACGAGCTTCGCGCCTTCGCGAATGAGACGGTGGCACCCGCGCGACAGCGGATTATGGATAGAGCCCGGTACCGCGAAGACCTCTCTTCCCTGCTCGGATGCCAGCCTTGCCGTGATGAGAGAGCCGCTGCGTCTCGCCGCCTCGACCACCAGTGTGCCGAGGCTGAGGCCGCTGATAAGCCGGTTGCGCTGCGGGAACAGCTCCCGGGCAGGATGCATGCCGAGCGGAAATTCGCTGACCAGCGCGCCGCGGCGAGCGACTTCCCGCGCCAGCCCGTGGTTGGAGGCCGGGTACACCCGGTCGACGCCGTGGCCGAGGAACGCAACGGTCATGGCGCCCGCCTCGAGAGCGCCCTGGTGCGCGGCCGTGTCGATGCCCTGGGCGAGGCCGCTGACGATGCAGAAGCCCTGCCGGCCGAGGTGCCTGGCGAACTCGAAGGCGTTGCGCAATCCACCCTGCGTGGGGTTGCGGCTGCCGACGATCGCGATGGCCGGCAGGTGCAGGGCTGCCGGGTCTCCGTTGACGAACAGCTGTTCCGGGGGGCCCGGAATCTGCTCGAGGAGCTCGGGAAAATCGTCGTCGCCGGGGCGTAACAGGTGGTGCCCGGGCTCGGCTAGCCAGTCGGCGCTCATCGCCACAGTGTAAAAAAAACGGCGCCCGAAAGCGCCGTCTTTAATTACCGATTCGAAGGACTATCAGGTCGGGTTCCTGACGAAGTCCTCGACATGAATGGGTGTCAGGGCTTCCATCACGAGACCGTAGGAAATCCGGTCATAAACCTTGAAGACCATCAGCGTGCCGGCTTCCTCGTCGGGCAGCCTGACCGTGCCGCCTTCGACGCGATCACGGACTTCCTCGCCCTTCTGGAACACGGTGAGGACATCGCCCGCAGACAGTCCGTGGTTGGTGCCGCGATTGACGACCACGACCTGGTACTGGCCGATCTGCGTCACGCCGCCGACGACCGCCATGATCTGCCCGTCGACCCGGCTGGACGGCGCCTGCGGGAAGAAGTTCAGCGGGATGTCGACCTCGGTCGGCAACAGCCGGTCGCCCTGCTTCGCCTCCTGCTTGCTCATGACCAGCGCAAAACTCGCCGGGTCGCCGCTGCGGCGCACCGCGCCTTCACCGATCTGCTGGCCGTGATAACCGAGCACGTCGTTGGTCTCGGGATCGACAAGCTTGTCGCCGATGTGGACGACGTTATAGCGCGTGCCGGGGCCGCCCACGTCGCCGCGGACGTAAACCGTGTTGCCCGCGGCCGCGATGAGGTGATCGCCCTTCGTCGCGACCATGTAAGGCAGGCTGTCGGCCTGACCCTTCTCGAGGATGACGCCGGTGCTCAGGAACGCGGCCACGGCTTCGTAAGGAATGCTCGTGATCGCTTCCGTCAGCGGGGTGACCCGCGCCTGCGGCGACAGCCGCAGGGACGAGGCGCGAACATTCGTGACGCGCGGTGCGCCATCGATGTACACGAGGGCCAGCACGTCACCGGGGTAAATCAGGTGCGGGTTTTCAACCTGGGGGTTGATATACCAGATCTCGGGCCAATACCACGGATCCTTGAGGAAGGTAGCGGCGATGTCCCAGAGCGTGTCGCCGAGCTGAACGACGTACTCGTCGGGCGCGTCATCAGCGAGTGGCGTCCGGCCCTGGGAGAAGGCGTTGAAAGAGCCCAGAACCAGCGATGCGACAAGCGCGGCGGCGGCCATCCGGAAATAATGGTTCAGGCGAATTTTGCTGAGGGACATATTCCTCATACTCCGTGCAAGGTGTTGAGAGCTGTGGCTTTTTTGCGTTGCTATAATATGTCGTTCCGACACCGTCGGGGCTGCTAATTACGTCACATTTCCGGCCCTGGACGTTGCGGAAATGGTATGTTTCTGGCGGCGATTGTCGGCCATCTTATTCAATAAAGTCAAATATTTAGGTCATTTTCGTAGTAATTTACACGAATAATCGGCCGATTTACTCTGGCAAAATTATGGCAAAACTAGCGATTTTGGAATTTCCCGATCCCCGGCTGAGAACCCGGGCTGTGCCGGTCGAAAAAGTCGATGCCGAGCTGCGTGCGCTGATCGACGACATGTTCGAGACCATGTATGCCGCGCCCGGCATAGGCCTCGCGGCCACGCAGGTCGACGTGCACAAGCGACTGCTGGTGGCCGACGTCAGTGCCGACAAGACCGAGCCGCATGTCCTGATCAATCCCGGCATTGTGCACAGTTCGGGCAAGGCGGTCTGCGAAGAAGGCTGTCTCTCCGTACCCGGATTTTATGCCGAGGTCGAGCGTGCCGAGCAGATTCGGGTCCGATTCACCGACCGTGAGGGCGAAAACCGCGAACTGGAAGCGGACGGGCTGCTCGCGGTCTGCATCCAGCATGAGATGGACCACCTCGACGGCAAGCTGTTCGTCGATTACCTGTCAGAGGCCAAGCGCCAGCGCCTGCGCAAACGGCTGGACAAGGAACGCCGCCGCAAGCCGGAAGCCATCACCCTGTAGGAGCCCGCCCCGCGGGTGACAGCCAGTTGCCATGAGCACCCCAAGAATCATCTTCGCCGGCACGCCGGAATTTTCCGTGGTGTCACTGCGAGCATTGGTCGAGTCCGGGAAGCAACCTGTCGCCGTGCTGACACAACCGGACCGCCCGGCCGGCCGCGGCAAGCGGCTTACGCCGAGCCCCGTCAAGCAGTACGCCGAGGAGCGCGGCATACCGGTGCTGCAACCGCAGACGCTGCGAGACGCCGCCATCGTCGCCGAGCTGGCCGCGCTCGAGGCGGACATCATGGTCGTTGCCGCGTACGGGCTGATCCTGCCGCAGGCCGTGCTCGACCTGCCTGCCAGCGGCTGTCTCAACGTGCACGCCTCGCTGTTGCCGCGCTGGCGCGGCGCAGCCCCGATCCAGGCCGCGATTCTCGCCGGCGACGAGGAAACCGGTGTCTGCCTGATGGCGATGACGGCCGGGCTCGACTGTGGGCCCGTGTATGTGTCCGAGTCCGTAGCCATCGGCGCTGACGACACGGCCGGCGAACTGCACGACCGTCTCGCCGCGGCCGGGGGCCGGCTGCTGGCGCGCCACGTCGATGCCATCCTGGCCGGCGAACTGCTGCCCCGGGAGCAGGACGACTCTGCGGCAACCTACGCGCCCAAGATCGTGAAGGCCGACGCCGAACTCGACTGGACCATGCCGGCGGAGGCCCTCGCGCGCGTCGTAAGGGCCTACAACCCGGTGCCCGGCGCATGGTTCGTGGTCGATGGTGTGCGCATCAAGTGCTGGCAGGCGCGGGTCGTCGAAACGGCAGGCGGGCCGGCCGGACGAATCGAGGCCGCGGGGCCGGAGGGTGTCACTATCGCCTGTGCGAGGGGGGCGCTGCGCCTCGAGTCCGTGCAGCGACCGGGCAAGCGCGCTGTCACGGGCGGCGAATTCGCCAGCCAGGTCGCGCTCGTCGGCAAGCAGCTGTGACGGGGCCCGGACGCGGAGCGCGCGTGCGTGCCCTGGCGGCCCGGGTCGTCGAGGCGGTCGCGGCCCGGGGGCAGTCTCTCGATGCCGCGCTCGCCGAGGCCGAGCCCGACATTGCCGAAACCGACAGGTCGCTGCTGCGGCTGCTCTGCTATGGCACGGTGCGCCATTACTGGCGGCTCGGCGAGCAGATCGATGCGCTGCTCGACCGGCCGCTCAGGCGGCGGGATCGTGTCGTTCACGACCTGCTGGCGGTCGGTCTCTACCAGCTCGCGGATACCCGCGTACCAGACCACGCCGCCGTTTCCGAGACCGTCGAGGCGGCGCGCGTCCTGCGCCGACCGCGGCACGCCCCGCTCGTAAACGCCCTATTGCGACGCGCGCTGCGGGACCGGGTCAGCGAGCGGGAGCCTGTCGGCAGGGAGGCCAGGTTCGATCACCCGGGCTGGCTGCTGGACAGGCTCGGCACGGACTGGCCGGCAGACTGGCGGGACATCGTGGCGGCGAACAATCGCCGCGCGCCCATGTGGCTGCGAGCCAACACACGACACGGCAGTGCGGCGGAGTACCTGGGTCGACTGGGGGTGGCCGGCCTCGGCGGCGCACTGCTGCCAGCCGCGCCGGGTGCCATACGGCTCGATGAGCCCGTGGCGGTTGACGAACTCCCCGGCTTTCGCGACGGGCACGTATCGGTGCAGGATGCCGCGGCCCAGCTCGCGGCCCCTTGGCTGCTGGAAGGGGTCGAGGGCAGGGTGCTGGATGCCTGCGCAGCCCCCGGCGGGAAGAGCGGCCATCTGCTCGAGATCGGCAAGGACAGGATCGAACTGACCTGCGTCGACAGCGACCCGGCCAGGCTGGAGAGCGTCGCCGGGAACCTGGACAGGCTGCAATTCGATGCAACGCTTATCGCCGGGGACGCATCGAAACCGAAGAGCTGGTGGAGCGGCGCGGCGTTCAACGCCATCCTGGTCGACGCGCCCTGTTCGGCGAGTGGCGTCATCCGGCGGCATCCCGACATCAAGCTGCTACGCCGGCCGGCGGACATCGAGGCGCTCGCGAAAACGCAGTCGGGCATCCTCGAGGCTCTCTGGCCGCTGCTCGAGCCGGGCGGCCGGCTGCTGTACGTTACCTGCTCGGTGCTGGCCGCGGAGAACGAGAACGTCGCCGCCGCCTTCATCAAGCGTCACGACGACGCACGGGAATGTGAAGTGTTGCATGATTACAACGTCCGCGATCTAATGCGCGGAAAGACCTGCGGCCAACAGGTGCTGCCGGGAACGGCGGACATGGACGGCTTTTACTACGCAAGCCTGATGAAGGTTTCCTGACGCAACGATGTTTTTCGCTACGACCAAGCAGGGAAATCGCGGGCTGCCGGCACTGCTGCTGGCGGCGCTGGCAGTCACGGGCGGGGCACCGGTCTGGGCGCAGGACGGTATGCAGCGCGAGGGTTACTTCGAAGTGCGGTCCGCGTCGACGAGCATCGTCAATGGCGTCCATAGCCTCGATGCACGGCTGCAACTCGTGCTGAGCTCGGAGGCGCTCGAGGCGCTGTCCAGCGGCGTGCCGTTGACCATCGAGCTCCAGATGCAGCTGATTCGCGAGAGGCGGCTGTGGTGGGACGCCGGCGCCGCGGAGCTTGCCGTGCGTTTCGAGCTCGAGTACCGGCCACTGAGCCAGCGCTATATCGTGCGCAATCTCAACAGCGGTGAGCAGGACTCCTTCGCGACGCTCTACTCGGCGCTGAACAATCTGGGCCGGATCCAGGGTCTGCCGGTCATCGACGATGCGCTGCTCGACCGGGACGAGGACTACAGGATCCGGGTACGCGTCATGTTGCAGACTCAGCAGTATCCGGCGCCGCTGCGCCTGCTGTTTTTCTGGCGCTCCGACTGGCAACTCGAGAGCGAGTGGTTCGAATGGCGGCTGAACAGATAAGGAAGGTCGCGCTGACCCTGTTCGCCGCGCTCGGCGTGGGCCTGGTTCTCGTGGCTCTTTTCCTCCTTAGCCGCACCGCCCAGAACTCCGACGATTTCGACCGACTGCAAAACGTCATCCTGTCGATCAACATTGCGGGCGTCGTCGTGCTGTTCGTGTTACTCATCGGCAACCTCATGCGCCTGCTGCGCGAGTACCGGACACACGTACCCGGCGCAAAGCTGAAGGCGCGCATTGTGGGCATGTTCGTCGGCCTCGCCGTGCTGCCGCTGCTCGTCGTGTTCTATTTCTCGATGCAGTTCATCAACCGCGGTATCGATACCTGGTTCGACGTGGAAGTCGAGGAGGGGCTCGAAAACGCGCTGGGCCTCAGTCGCGCGGCGCTCGAAATGCAGATGCGCCAGCATCTCTACTCGACCCAGCAGATCGCGCAGAGGCTGCGTGACATCAGTGAGCGGCAGCTGGTCTTCGAACTCAGCATGCTGCGGCGCGAGAGCGGCGCGAGCGAAATCACGATCTACGGCAGCAACAACCGCATCCTGGCGACCAGCTCCGACCGAGCGGCGGCGGCACTGCCGCCGCCGCTGACCGAGGAGGTCGTGATGCAGATGCAGCAGGACCGGCCTTACGTGATGTTGGACCCCGAGGATTACCAGATCCGCACGGCGGTGCTGTTTCGCACGCGCGGCCGGGTAGAGCCGGTCGGGGTGTTGCAGGCCCACTTCCCGGTCACCGAACGCCTGGCGCGCATGGCCAACAGCGTCGATCGCTCGTACCGCGAGTACCAGCAACTCGTCTACCTGCGCGAGCCGCTGAAGAGCACCTTCTCGTTCACGCTGACGGTCGTCCTGCTGCTCAGCTTGCTGACGGCCATCTACGGCGCCTTCGTTCTGTCCCGGCGCCTGGTCGCGCCGATCCAGGACCTCGTGGCCGGCACCCGCGCGGTGGCCGAGGGTGACTTCGACACGCGGCTGCCCACCCCGACCAAAGACGAGATCGGCTTCCTCATCAGTTCCTTCAACGACATGACGCAGAGGCTCGACACGGCGCGGCGCGAAGCCAGCCTGTCGCAGGCGCTGGTCGAATCGGAGCGAGCCAACCTCGAAGTCATCCTGGCCAGGCTGTCCACGGGCGTCATGGCGCTCGAGTCCGACCTGAAGATCCGCAATGCCAACCAGGCCGCTGGCGCCATCCTCGGGGTAGACCTCGAGAACCGGTCGGGAGCGCACCTCGCCGACGTGGCCAAGGGCAATGCATTGCTCGAACAGTTCGTCGACGTCGCCAGGGTGCACCTCGACGCGGGCGAGACGGAGTGGCGCGAGCAAATCGTCCTGCGTGGTGAGGTGGGCCGGCGGGTCCTGACCTGCGCGTGCACGACCTTGCCGGGGGACGAGCGGCACGCGGCCGGTTACGTGATCGTGTTCGATGACATCACGGCGCTCCTGCAGGCGCAGCGCGATGCCGCGTGGGGCGAGGTGGCGCGGCGACTGGCGCACGAGATCAAGAATCCACTGACGCCGATCCAGCTGTCGGCCGAGCGCATGCGGCGCAAGTACCTCGATGTGATGTCCGCAGAGGATGCGCAGGTCCTCGACCGGGCAACGCACACCATCGTGCAGCAGGTCGAGGCCATGAAAGAGATGGTCAACGCCTTCAGCGATTATGCGCGCGCGCCCGACATGGAAATCGGCCGCTTCGACATGGACAAGCTGGTGCACGAGGTGGTCGACCTCTACCGCGCGCAGGAGAGCGGAATCAATATCGTGCTTACGTCGGACCCGACGATGCCGCCGATCGAGGCGGATATCGGCCGGGTGCGGCAGATACTGCACAACCTGCTGCGCAACGCGACCGAGGCGCTGGACAACATGGCCGAAGGTCGTATCGACGTGCACGTCAGTGCCGCGGAGATCGATGGCATCGATGTGGTTCATATCAAGGTCGAAGACAACGGGCCCGGGTTTGCCGAAGGGGCCGTCAACCAGATCTTCGATCCTTATGTGACGACGAAGCCGAAGGGCACGGGGCTCGGCCTTGCCATCGTCAAGAAGCTTGTCGAAGAACACGTCGGCTCAATCAGGGCCTACAACGGGCAGCATGGTGGCGCGGTCGTCAGTATCCGTTTGCCGCTCAACGAGGCTGCCCGGGAACAGCTGATCAGCCGCGGTTCGGGCCGCGCTGAACTGAGGAGGGAAAGAGCTTGACTAGTTCACGTGTGTTGGTCGTCGACGACGAAGCCGATATCAGGGCCCTGATTCAGGAAATCCTGACCGACGAGGGCTACGGGGTGACGGTCGCGGCCGACGCCAGGGAAGCGTCCGCTGCGCGTCAGGACGACAAGTTCGACCTCATCCTGCTCGATATCTGGATGCCGGACACGGACGGCATTACCCTGCTGCGTGACTGGTCCAGCGCGGGCGACCTCGACTGCCCCGTCGTGATCATGTCGGGGCATGGCACCGTGGATACAGCCGTCGAAGCGACGCGGCTGGGCGCGGTCGACTTCGTTGAAAAACCGCTGTCGCTGGCCAAGCTGCTGAGGACCGTCGAATCCGCTCTCGAATCGGCGGACAAGCAGGCGGCGTCGGCACGCCGGGTGCTGCCCTCGACACTCGCACCGGTCGGGCGCAGCAAGCTCATGCAAGCGCTGCGGGAAAAGGCGCAGCAATATGCGCGTCACGACGAAACGGTCATGTTGAGCGGTGAGTCCGGTTCCGGCCGCACCGCCTTCGCGCGCTACCTGCACATGCTCAGTCGCCGCGCCGACGAATCGCTGATCAGCATAACCGCCGGGTCACTGACCGAAAACAACGTCGAGGAGCAGCTGCTCGGTCGTGAAGACGATGGCGAGATTCAAGTGGGCGCTTTCGAGCGCGCCGGCAAAGGCACGCTCATCATCGACGAGCTGACCGACCTCATCCCGGCTGCGCAGACGCTGTTGCTGGCGGTGCTCGAGGATCGCAACTTCGTGCGCATCGGCGGCAGTGAGCCCGTGCAGCTCGAGGCCCGCGTTCTCGCCACCATCGCCGACGACTACGAGAGCAGGATCGGGGACGGTAGGCTGCGCCGCGACCTGGTGTCGGCCGTCAGTGTCCTGAGCCTGCGAGTGCCGCCGCTCAGGGACTATTCGGAAGACGTGCCGGAACTGTTGGCCTACTACGTCGACAAGCTCGTGGATACCGAGGGCCTGACCTTCCGCCGCTTCAACGTCGCCGCGCAGAACCGGCTGCGAAATTATCCCTGGCCGGATAACGTCCGCGAACTCAAGAACCTGACGCGGCGGCTGTTGCTGACGGGTTCGGACAAAGACATTTCTCTCGAGGAAGTCGAGGCCGAGATTTCGGCTGCCGCCCTGACGGACGAGCCGCTCGTCAAGCAGGATCTGCTGTCACTGCCGCTGCGCGAGGCGCGCGAACAATTTGAAAAGGCTTACCTGCAGCAACAGCTCGTATTGTGCGAGGGCAAGGTCGGCCAGCTCGCGAAGCGGGTCGGGATGGAGCGGACGCACCTGTACCGGAAGCTGCGCTCGCTGGGCGTCGACTTCAAGTCGGTTGCTGCGGACGATTGAGTTTGGGCTGCGGCCGGGAGGGTGTTTACCCTCATGGCTCGCTTCGCTGCGCTTTACTTCGGGTAAACACCCTCCCGGCCACAGCCAGGTTCGTCGCAAGGCCGATCGACCGGAAGCAGGCGCCCATCTTCTGTGAACGAAAGGCCCGGCTTCCCGAAGTCCTCGATGCTCAGCCTCCGCATGAGCTTCAGCGCACGCTGCTCGGGATCTACCGACGGGCCTGCCGGCCGGATCTGCCTGGTCGAGACGATCTCGCCTTCTATGAAGCGGCCCTCGCCGTCCAGGGTCGCAAGCAGTATCGGCGCGACGCCCTTGATGCCGGCGACGCTGATGCCGTAATAGGTGGCGAAATTGCCGAGGCTGTAGGCGATGAGGCGATCCTTGTAGCGCTCCGCGGCGCGCGCGACGTGCGGGCCATGGCCGATCACCAGGTCGGCGCCGGCATCTACCATGCGCCGCGCGAACAGAACGACGTCGCCGCGCGGCTCGCCGTAATACTCCTCTTCCGCAAACGGCAGGTTCGTGGCATCGACACCCTCGGCACCGCCGTGAAACGAAACCACGACGATGTCATGGCTCGAGTCGAAGTCGCGCACCGTCGCTTCCGCCAGCTCATAGTCGAGCATCATGTTCGACTGCTTGGTGACCGCGTAAGCGAGTACCGCGATGCGCAAGCCACCCGCTTCGATACTGGCGAAGTCGCCCTCGCGGCCGGAGTGGTCAATGCCGAGGCCTGCAAGCGCCTGCATCGTCGAGCTGCGGCCTTCTTCCCCGAAGTCTCGCGCATGATTGTTAGCAAGACTCAGCACGTCGAAGCCCGCGGCGGCAAAGAGCTGCGCATAGCGCGTAGGCGACCGGAACAGGTAACAGGCGCTCGGGTTCGAACATTTCTTGGCGGGCTCGCCGCCATCGACGAGCACCCCCTCGAGATTGCCGAAGGCGATGTCCGCGCCGGCGAGCCACGGCGTCACGGCCGCGAGAAAACCCACACCGTCGTCATCGGGAAGGTGATTCTCCGGGAAGTCGGTGCCGAGCATCATGTCGCCGACCGCCGCGATGCTGACACGCATCGCTCCTTTGTCCGGCCGGGCTTCGGCCGCAGGCTCGGTGACGGGCGCCGGCCGAGTCTCCTCGACGGCCTCCGGGACGTCCGCCGGTGCGGGCGGGGCTGCGGGCTGCGGTGTCGTCGTGCAGGCCGCCGCGACCAGCGCCAGCGCGCACAGGGCCGTCGCCCGGTTACTCGTCACTGAGTCGAATACGAAGGACATCGATCTTCGCGACGCGCAGCTGGCTGCGCCACAGGTTCAGCTCATCCAGGTCATCGGTGGGACCGATGTTGACGCGATAGTAATTCCTCTCGTTCACCTTGACGCGCTGGATGTGGGAGTCGATGCCCTGCAGCGCGAGCTGCGCGCGCCGCCGGTCCGCGTCGGCCGGCGTCGAAAACGAGCCCGCCTGGAGAATGTACAGGCCCGGTTCGACCACGGCTTGCGGCGCGACGTCGTCATGGATCACGTTGGGCGTCTCGTCGGGCACGGTGACCTCGAAATTCGGCAGCACGTCGTAAAACGTGAACCGGCGCTCGGGTTTGTCAGCCGTTTCGACAGGCGCTTCGGTCTCGCCGTTGTCATCCAGGGGGCTCTGCATGCTTGCAGGCTCGGGAGTCACCGGCGGGGGTGTCGGTCCCCGGTCCTTGACGTAGACCGCGAAGGCCACCGACAGGCCGATCGCGAGCCCGAACAGCATCCACATCCAGCCGGGATAGTCCTGCTTGCGGCTGTGGCTGGACCGGCGTCGTTTGCGCTGCGCCATTACATGGCTTCCGGCGCGGACACGCCGAGTATCGCGAGCCCGTTGCCGATGACAACACGGGTCGCCGCAATCAGGCCGAGGCGCGCGTCGCGGAGCGCTGCGTCTTCGACGATGAACACGTGAGCGTTGTAACAGGTGTGGAAATCGTTGGCCAGGTCGCGCAGGTAGTGCACGAGGTGCTGTGGGCCACGGTTATTCGCGGCAAGTTCGATGACTTCGGGATAGCGGGTCAGCGTGCGCAGCAACGCCTGCTCCTGCGGCTCGGTCAGCAGGCCGAGGTTGGCGCGGCCGTTGTCCTCGTCGAAAGACAGGGAGCGTTCGCCGAGCTGCCTGAACACGCTCGCGATTCGGGCGTGCGCGTACTGGATGTAATAAACCGGGTTGTCATTCGATTCCGACTTCGCGATGTCGAGGTCGAAATCCAGGTGCTGGTCGTGGCTGCGGGACACGTAGAAGAAACGGGCCGCATCGTTGCCGACTTCCGCGCGCAGCTGGCGCAGGGTTTCGAACTCGCCCGAGCGTGTCGACATCTGCACTTTCTCACCACCGCGGAACAGGGCGACGAACTGGACGAGTTTGACCTCGAGGTCGTCCGCCGAGTAGCCCATCGCCTCGAGCCCGCCGCCGACACGTTTGATGTAACCGTGATGGTCGGCGCCCAGAATGTCGATCAGGTGATCGAAGCCGCGCTCGCGTTTATCGAAGTGGTAGGCGATATCCGAGGCAAAATACGTCTTCACGCCGTTGGCCCGCACGACGACGCGATCCTTCTCGTCGCCGAATTCGGTGGCGCGGAACCACTTCGCCCCATCCTTCTCGTACACGTTGCCGCTTTGCTCCAGAACACCCAGGGCCTCGTCGATACGGTTGCTCGTCTCCAGGGTGCTCTCGGCATACCAGCGATCGAAGCTCACGCCGAATTCGGCAAGGTCGTCCTCGATGTCGGCCCGGATGGACTCGAGGGCCTGCTGGCGAATGTGTCCGAAACCGTCCTCGCCGAGCAGTGACCTGGCATTCGCGATGATGGCCTCGATCTCGGCCTCCGCATCGTCGTCCGGGGCTCCTGCGAAGGCGTCGCCGGCGGCGACGACGCTGGCGGTGCCCACGTCGATGTCGGCCGCGATGCCACGGATGTAGGCGCCGCGATAGCCGGCCTCGGGAAACGCAAACTCGACACCCTGCGACTCCAGCCAGCGAAGCCAGACGCTGGCGCCCAGGATGTCCATCTGCCGTCCGGCGTCGTTGACGTAATACTCGCGCTGGACAGGGTAGCCCGCCGCTTCGAGGAGATTGCCGACGGTCGCGCCGAACGCTGCGTGGCGGCCGTGGCCGACGTGCAGCGGGCCGGTCGGATTGGCCGACACGAACTCGAGCAGGATGCGCGGCGCCTCGCGCGCCGGCTGCCTGCCGTAATCGGCGCCCTTGTCGAGTATGGCCTCGATTTCCTGTCCGAAGGCCGCGGCGCTCAGGCGAAAGTTGATGAAGCCGGGGCCGGCCACCTCGACCTCGTCGACGGTGTCGCTCGCCGGGATGTTGTCGACGATCGCCGCGGCGAGTTCGCGCGGGTTCTTGCCGGCGGCCTTGGCCAGCCGCATCGCCAGGTTGCTGGCAAAGTCGCCGTGGCTCGGGTCGCGGGTACGCTCCACGGTATCGAGCAGCGGGATGCCGGCCGCGACGTCGGCAAGTTCCGGCAGGCCTGCCACGGCGGCATCGAGAATTTGGGAAACAATCGTCTTCATCTAAGATCGCCCGCCGGGACGGGCTCCAACAGGACGGGCAATTCTACTAGAACAGCTCTACGGGATCGACGTCGAGCGACCAGCGTACTTTCCTGGCCGCCGGGTCGCTCTCGAACGCCGGCCGCAGCCGGGCGAGCACCGCGTGCAGCGCCCTGCGGTCGGTGCTCTGCAGCAGCAGCTGCGCGCGGTAGCGGCCGGCCCTGCGTGCCATCGGGGCATCGACCGGGCCCAGCGTACGCAGCGCCTGTACCCGCATCGCCCCGACATGCTGCAGGGCCTGATCGAGGAATGCGTGTGCGTCGCGCTGACGATGCGCGGACGCGCGGACCAGGGCAAGCCAGGAGTACGGCGGCCAGCGCGTGGCCTCCCGTTCGGCCAGCGCATCTTCGGCGACGAGCTTGTAGCCACCGTGGATCAGGCGTTCCCAGAACGGGTTGTCCGGGTAGGCGGACTGGATGATGACCTCGCCGGGCCGGTCTTCGCGCCCGGCGCGTCCCGCCACCTGGATGATCGATTGCGCCAGCCTTTCGCTGGAGCGAAAGTCCGCGCCGAAAAGCCCCTGGTCGGCGTTAATGATGCCGACCAGCGTCAGACGCGGGAAGTGGTGGCCCTTGGACAGCATCTGGGTGCCGACGAGGATGTTGGCCGTGCCCTGTTCCGCCGCGGCCAGGGCCTCGTGCATGGATCCTTTCCTCTGCGTGCTGTCGCTGTCGATGCGCATGACGGTTGCCGCCGCGAAGCGGGCTCGCAGCGCCTCCTCCAGCCGCTGCGTGCCCTCACCCAGCGGCCGGACCTCGGCGCCGCATTCGCCGCAGGCGTCGTCGAGCGGCCGTACCGCGCCGCAATGATGGCAACGCAGCTGCCGGTCGTAGGCATGCACGGTCATGCGCGAGTCGCACCGCCGGCATTCGGCGACGTGCCCGCAGGCCGAACAGATCAGCGTCGGAGCAAAGCCCCTGCGGTTCAGGAACATCAGTACCTGGCCGCCGTCTGCCAGGTGCCGGCCGACGGCGTCGGCGAGCGGCGCGCTGATGCCATCGCTGACGGCAGCCTGGCTGAGATCCACGAGGCGCAATGCCGGTGGCAGTGCGCCGCCGGCCCGCTCGGGCAGCTCGAGGTGGATGTATTGACCGGCGCGGCAATGATGCAGCACCTCGAGCGTTGGCGTGGCGGAGCCGAGAATGACGGGAATATCGTGGTGCTTGGCGCGCGCGATCGCGAGGTCGCGGGCCGAGTAACGCAGCCCCTCCTGCTGTTTGAAGGAGTGGTCGTGCTCTTCGTCGACGACGATGAGGCCGAGATTCGGCAGCGGGGCGAAGATCGCCGAGCGAGTGCCGACGGCGAGCGCCGCAGTGCCGGCCCGCAGCTGACGCCAGGCGGTGAGCCTCTCGAGATCGGTCAGGCCCGAGTGCAACACGGCAGGGGCGAGGCCGAGCCGTTGCCTGAGCCTGCCAACCAGCTGCGGCGTCAGGCCGATTTCAGGCACCAGCACGAGCACCTGGCGGCCGCTGCTGATGACATCCTCCATCAGGCGCAGGTAAACCTCGGTCTTGCCGCTGCCGGTGATGCCGTCGAGGACGAATGCGCCGAAGCCATCGTGACCGCGAACGGCCTCGACGGCGCGATACTGGTCGGCGTTGAGATCCGGGCCCGGCTGGGCCTTCGCGTCGGGCTCCGACGGCGCGTCGTACACGCGCGCCTCGTGTTCGGTCGTGAGGCCCTTCTCGCGGAGCGCCTTGTGCGCCCTTCGCCAGCCCGGCATCTGTTCGCTGAGCGTGTCGATGTCGAGGCCGTTGCCGCCGGCGTCGAGCAGCATCTCGAGGAGCTCGGCCTGTCGCGGGGCGCGCCGGCCCAGGTGTTCGACGTCAACGCTGTCCGCGGCATCCGTCGCGATGACGTGAGTCAGCACCGGGTGCAGGGCCTTGCCCTGTCGTAGCAGGGCCGGCAGCGCGGCTGCGACCACCTCGCCTATCGGGTGGTGGTAATAGTTCGCCGTGAAAGAAATCAGCCAGAGATCGTCGGCCGAGAGGAGGGGCTCGCCGTCGAGGGTCTGCAGGCAGCGCCTGACCTTGGCCGCCGGCAGGTCGCTGGACTCGCTGGTACCGAGGACGACGCCGGTCTGCCGGCGGCTGCCGAACGGAACGAGCACCCGGCAGCCGGGCCGGGCCGCCGGGCCTGTCGCGGCGGGACGGTAGTCGAACTGCCGCGACAGCGGCACGTCGACGGCTACCTTGAGTATTGGGGTGCTCGTCATAATTTTTTTGAAAACAGGTACTTACAGGATGTCGGCCACACCGGCAAGACCGCTTTTTAACATAAGTTGCAAGCCCGCCCGGCCCGGCAGCCTGTCAACCGTGGTCGCGGCGGTGCGTTGTATCAAGTGTGACACGTTAGATGAGATCAAAGTCGAGTCAAGCGGACGATGCGTGTAATGAGCATGGAAAAACCGAGAGGGAGCGGGGCCAGATGACAGCCTGCACGAGTGTTTTTGCGGTATCGTGGCCCCGGGAGACCCGCACGGAGACGACGGTCCTGGAGCAGAGAAGGCAGCTCGACCAGTTCCTTGCCGACGTGGAGCGCCGGGCGCTGCGTATCGCCGAGATCGCTGTACGGGATCGGGACGAGGCGCTCGACCTGGTGCAGGAAGCGATGATCAAGCTGGCTCGCAACTACGCGGCCAGGAGCAGGGACGAGTGGACGCCGCTGTTCTACCGGATCCTGCAGAACGGGATCCGCGATTGGCACCGGCGTCAGAAAGTCCGCAACCGGGTCATGGTCTGGCTCGGTCGCGGTCAGCGCGGTGAGGATGACTATGATCCTGTCGCGACGGCGCCTGATCCGGCGGCCAGGGCACCCGCCGAGGTGCTCCAGTCCCGCGAGGCGCTGCAGCGGCTCGAACAGGCGGTCCGTGGGCTGCCGCCACGGCAGCGGGAAGCGTTTATGCTGAGGACCTTCGAGGGACTCGACGTGGCCGGCACCGCCGTCGCGATGGGGTGCTCGCAAGGCAGCGTGAAGACACATTACTCCCGCGCGATTCATACGCTGCGGGAGCAGCTTGGAGACGTCTGGTGAGCAAAGAACCCACGAACAAGGACCCGTTTGCAGACAGGACAAGGGAGCTGTTCCACGAGAGTGTCGACAGGCTCGACGGCGCGACGTTGTCACGGCTCAACCAGGGCCGCCAGCGCGCGTTGGCGGAACTCGATAGGGCCGCGCCGCATGGCCAGTGGTTGCGCTGGGTGCCGGTTACCGGCGTCGCGGTAGCGGCCCTGGTCGCCGTCATGGTCGTGAACCAGCCGGGGCAGGTCGACGAGCCGATGACGCCCACGGATTTCGAGATGCTGATCGAGCACGAAGAGCTCGAGCTGCTGGAGGACCTGGAGTTCTATACGTGGCTCGAGCTGGCCGATGCCGAAGCGAGCGGTGATGTGGGCTAGCCGCGCAGCGCTGTCCGGTGTGCTGTTGCTCGGCTGCGCTCTGGTACTGGCCGAAGAGGAAGGCGAAGAGGCCCCCGACATGGAATTTCTGGAGTACCTCGGTTACTGGGAAGAGTCGGACGAAGAATGGCTGATGTTCGAGAGGCCGGTGACGCCTGAACTCGAAGAGCGGAACGATCCCGTACCGCAAGGTGAAGAATCGACGGAGACGGAAGATGAAAGCTAGATTTGTCGTGACGATTGCGGTGCTGCTGCTGGCCGGGTTGGCGGCTGCGGACGAAGCGCGCGTAGCCTGGGACACGCTCAGCGAGGAACAACAGAGCGTTCTGCAGTCCTTCGCCGATGACTGGGCCGGCCTGCCCGCCGAGCGGCAGCAGAGGCTCGCGACCGGCGCCGACCGCTGGCTGAACATGTCTCCGAACCAGCGCAAAGGCGCCCAGACGCGATTCCAGGAGTGGCGCCGGCTGGCCCCGGCCGACAGGGACCGGATCCGTGAGAACTACCAGCGCTTCCAGGGCCTGCCGCCGGACGAAAAGCAGCGCATCCTCGAGAACTACAGGAAGTTTCGGCAGCTGCAGCAGGAGCGCCGACAGCAGCTTCGCGATCGTTATCGTGAGATGACGCCCGAGCAGCGTGACCGGCTGCGGGATCGCCTCATGGACCGACGCTCAAAGCCCGGTCGTCGCGGCTAGCGGCGCCGGGAAAATCTCTGCCGAATCCACCGCTGGGCCGGCAGCTCGAGGTACCGGGTTGTCAGCAGCGCTCCGAAAAGCGTCGACAGCGTGGCGACCGCTACGATCGTGACGATGACCTCGCCGAGATGCACCGGGAGCAGGCCTTCCTTCGAGACGGCCCTGAACCCGATCGCGGCCCCGGGGATCAGGAAAACCGGGTGGAACAGGTAGATCGAGTAGATGTTGGCCGACACGGAGTGCCAGACCCGCCACCCTGACATGCGCACGAACGCACGGACGAGGGCAGACCGCCCGTACCAGCTGACGAGCGTGATGCCGCAAATGCCGAGCGAGAAGACGAATCGCTGCAGTGTCCAGAAGTACAGCCAGAATCGCTCGGAGACAGCCCCATAGATGAAGCCCTGCGGATCATGGACCGGCAGGAACGCGCTGCCGGCGATCACGAGCACCGAGACGACGGCGATCGCCAGTGATACTACGCGCGAGCGAAACACAGACGCCAGAAGCGCATGCTTGTAGACGACGAGGTAGGCAACCAGAAAGCCGAGCAGGAACGGGGTCGCCCGGTAATGCAGCAGGTAGTAGGTCGCCTGCTGGGTGTCGGTAGGGTCCTCGTCCATGAATAACGCGTAAAACGGCGTCGAGTAACTGACGGGATCGAGGGCGAACGCGAAGTATCGCAGCGCGAGGAATCCGGCAATGGCCGCCGTGCAAAGGAGCAGCGGAAAGCGGCTGCGGATGAAGAACAGCACGACGAACGGCAGCAGCACGTAGGACTGCACCAGCACCTCGAGGGACCAGCCGACCGGGACGATCGTGGTGACGTCGAACAGGCGGCTGACGAACAGCAGGTTCAGCAGCAGGTCGACCGGGTGGAAGTCCCGTACCAGCGCGTACAGCCCGAGCGCCACCGCGTAGAGGGGGACGATGCGGGACAGGCGCCGCACATAGAAGTCGTGTACGTCGATGCGGCCGGTTCTGACGAGCTCCCGCATCAGCAGGTACGAGAGCAGGAAGCCGGAGAACAGGAAGATGATTTCGGAGCCCATTGCCTGCCACCAGATATTGAGCACGCGGGGGATCTCGGCGATATAGGCCGGCACCTGGTCGGGCTCGAGCAGCGTGGTGATGCCGAGCACGACGTGAAAACAGATGACGAGCAGGATGCCGATCGCCCGCATGAAGTCGATGATCGATCGATGATCGTGGTCGTCGAGCAGCATCAGCGGCAGTTGCGATTTTCACAGTACATCTCCGTAATTCTACTTAGATGTCCAGCCTGTGCACGCTCGGCCATACTTGTTAAAGTACGCCCGCTGCCAGAAACCAGCTCCCCTCACGCACGAAACCGGCAGTTCTAGTGGAGGTTCCCTAATGAAAATCGGTGTGCCGAGAGAAGTTCACGCGGGCGAACGCCGCGTCGCGACCACTCCGGATGTTGCTACCCAGCTGATCAAACTGGGTTTCAGCGTCGCCGTTGAGAGCGGCGCCGGGGCCCGGGCCAACTTTTCCGACCCGGCCTTCGAGGCCGCGGGTTGCGAGATCATCCCGACGGCCAGCGATCTCTGGGCCAAGTGCGACCTGATCCTCAAGGTGCGGGCACCGGCGGACGACGAGGTCGGCATGCTGCGCCCGGAGCACACGCTGATCAGCTTCGTCATGCCGGGTCAGAACCAGGAGTTGCTGGAAAAGCTGACGGCAACCGGTGCGACGGTCATGGCCATCGACAGCGTGCCGCGCATTTCCCGCGCGCAGAAAGTCGATGCACTGAGTTCCATGGCGAACATCGCCGGTTACCGGGCCGTCGTCGAGGCGGCACAGCACTTCGGCCGATTCTTCACGGGCCAGATCACGGCGGCGGGCAAGATTCCGCCGGCCAAGGTGCTCGTCATCGGCGCCGGCGTTGCCGGCCTGTCGGCCATCGGCGCCGCGAAGGCCATGGGTGCGATCGTCCGCTCCTTCGACACGCGGCCCGAGGTCAAGGAGCAGGTCGAGAGCATGGATGCCGAGTTCCTGATGCTCGATTTCGAGGGCGAGGACGGCGCCGGTGAGGGCGGCTATGCCAAGGTGATGAGCGACGAATTCATCGCCGCCGAGATGGCGCTGTTTGCCGAGCAGGCGCAAGACGTCGACATCATCATCACGACCGCCCTGATACCGGGCAAGCCGGCCCCGCGCCTGATCACGGCGCAGATGGTCAGCTCGATGAAGGACGGCAGCGTGATCGTCGACCTGGCCGCGGAGACGGGCGGCAACTGTGAACTGACCGAGGCCGACAAGGTCGTGAAACACGATGGCGTTACGATCATCGGCTACACGGACCTGCCGAGCCGGCTGCCGACGCAGTCGAGCCAGCTCTACGCCACCAACCTCCGCCACCTGCTGACCGACCTCACCCCGGAGAAAGACGGCGACATCGTCGTCGACATGGAAGACGAGGTCATCCGCGGCGCGACGATTTGCCTCAAGGGCGAGACGACATGGCCGCCGCCCCCGCCGAAGATAACGATGGCGCCAGCGGCGGCCGAGGCCGAGCCGGCTCCTGCGCCTGTTGCCAAGCAAGAGAAGAAGCGGTCCATCTGGGGACCGATCGTTGGCATGGCGATCGCCGGCGCCGCCCTGCTGGGGCTCGGCGCCGTTGCACCCCCGTCCTTCATGGCGCATTTCACCGTGTTCGTGCTGGCGTGTTTCGTCGGCTACATGGTGATCTGGAACGTGACGGCCGCGCTGCACACGCCGCTGATGAGCGTCACCAATGCGATATCGAGCATCATCGTCATCGGGGCATTGCTGCAGCTGAGCTCTACCGAGCCGGTGATCATGTGGATAGCGGCCATCACCGTCGGCGTCACCGCGATCAACATCGCCGGTGGCTTTGCCGTTACACGCCGCATGCTTGAAATGTTCAGGAAGTGAGACCGTCATGACTACTACAGAAGGCTTGTTTACGTTGCCTGAAGGCGTGATTACGGTTTCCTACATCACCGCAACGATCCTCTTCATCCTCGCGCTCGGCGGGCTCTCCCACCAGGAGACGTCCCGGCGCGGCAACTGGTTCGGCATCACCGGCATGGCGATCGCGCTGCTGGCGACGATCTTCGGCAAGGTCACGGAGAACTACGATCTGCTGATCTTTGCGCTGCTGATCGGCGGGACCATCGGTCTCATCCTCGCGCGGCGCGTGCAAATGACGCAGATGCCCGAGCTGGTCGCGATACTCCACAGCCTGGTCGGGCTCGCGGCCGTCGCGGTCGGCTTCGCGAACTTCATGGACCCGCACCGGCTGGCCGAGTACGTCGGCGTCGAGCTCACGATCCATGACATCGAGACCTACCTCGGCATCCTGATCGGCGCCGTGACCTTCTCCGGGTCGGTCATCGCGTTCGGCAAACTGAGCGGCCGCATCAGCGGCAACCCGATGATCCTGCCGGCGCGCCACTGGCTGAACCTGCTGCTCCTCATCGGCGCGATCTGGTACGGCTATGCCTTTGTCGTCGAGTCGACAGAGGGCGGCGGCCTGAATCCGCTGATCATCATGACGGTGCTGGCGCTGCTGTTCGGCATCCACATGGTGATGGCGATCGGCGGCGCGGACATGCCGGTGGTCGTTTCCATGCTCAACAGCTACTCGGGCTGGGCGGCGTCGGCGACGGGTTTCATGCTCAACAACGACCTCCTGATCGTGACCGGCGCGCTGGTCGGCTCGAGCGGTGCCATCCTCAGCTACATCATGTGCCGGGCGATGAACCGCCGGTTCCTCGCCGTGATCGCGGGCGGCTTCGGCACCAGTGGCGGGGCGCCTGCGGCGGCGGCTGGCGACCAGGGCGAGGTATTCCCGATCGAGCCCGAGGAGACGGCGGAACTCTTCAAGAACGCAAAAGAGATCATGATCGTGCCGGGTTACGGCATGGCCGTGGCCCAGGCCCAGCACATCGTGCATGAGCTCACCCAGGCCCTGCGCGGCAGAGGCGTCAACGTGCGTTTCGGCATTCACCCCGTTGCGGGACGCATGCCGGGCCACATGAACGTGCTGCTCGCCGAGGCGAAAGTGCCCTACGACATCGTCTTCGAGATGGACGAGATCAACGACGATTTCCCCGATATCGACGTCTCGGTCGTCATCGGTGCGAACGACATCGTCAACCCGTCCGCGCAGGAAGACCCGGAAGGGCCGATCGCCGGCATGCCGGTGCTCGAAGTCTGGAAGGGCAAGACGACGATCGTGCTGAAGCGCTCCATGGCCACGGGCTATGCCGGCGTGCAGAACCCGCTGTTCTTCAAGGAGAACACGCGCATGCTGTTCGGCGATGCGAAGGAGAGCCTCGACGCGGTGTTCAAGGCGCTGTAACTCAGCTGCGGTTGCTTTTTGACGCCCGTTGGGCAAACTACGTAAGCATGGTTGCGCAACACGTGACGAGGATGATTGATGCTTGCAGGAATCGCCTCTGACATTTCGCAACAGGTTTTGCGAACGGACGTCGCCGGTATGCCACTCGAGTGGATCGATTACCGGGAAGCCGTCCGGCTGTATCACGCCGACCAGGTTGCCTACGATTGCGGTACGCGGCTGTACACCGTGTTCGGCGGCTACAGTTCCCTCGACGGCGGCCGCAGCAAGATCGACGTCAACTCGATCATCGCGACGCACGGCACCAGCCAGAGCCTTTCTCGCAACCGCGAGAAGTACGTCCCGCCGCTGAATAACCGCACGCTGTTCAAGCGCGACGGCAACCTGTGTCTCTACTGCGCGATGCGCTACCCGACGCGCGACCTTACGCGTGATCACATCACCCCGATATCGCACGGCGGCATGGACGCCTGGAACAACGTCGCCACGGCCTGTCGGCGCTGCAACAACTACAAGGGTGGGCGTACGCCCGAGCAGGCGGCGATGGAACTGATTGCCGTGCCGTTCACGCCGACCTATGCCGAATACATCTACCTGAAGGGCCGCCGCGTGCTTGCGGACCAGATGCAGTACCTGCTCGCGCACATCCCGCGGTCCAGCCCGCTGCACAAGCGGCTCACGACGCACTTGGCCGACGGCCAGGAGATCGTCGAGGTTCATTTCCACGAATAACGCTTGGGGCCGCACGCGGGGCATTTGTCTCAGTCATGGCTCGCTCCGCTGCGCTTTACTTCCTTCGACAAACGCCCCACGCGCGGCCGCGGGTCGTTATACTGTCGCGCCATGCAATACCTCATCGATGCCAGCGTGTACGTGTTCCGGGCCTATTACTCGATGCCCGACGACATGGTGGACGCCGAAGGCAATCCCGTTAACGCGCTCTACGGCTACTGTCGCTTTCTCGGCGACCTCATCGAGCAGGTCAACCCCGAACACGTCGCC
>JBFFSI010000030.1:0-26520 GCA_041572475.1 Woeseiaceae bacterium | reverse complement strand
AGAATGCTTCGCGTGCGCTGATTCGCAGTTCGATTGCCCGTCGTTTCGACGTGGAGAGCGTCTCGCAGATAAATGCGAAAGACGTTACCGTGACAGCGGTGGATGGTGGCTTCGAGGTACGGGCCGAGTACGACCACACCGCGCCGTTTATCTACAACATCTCATTTACCGTGCACTTCGATAAGACACGAGTCGTGCGCCGCTGACTCCCGGGCGGCTCCCGCAGGCCGCCTCGCGACAAGAGCAACAGGGGAAAGTGATAGACAAGGCCGAGAGCTGGCTCAGAAGATCGCTGGACTACGAATTCGCGGATCCGGGTCTGCTCAGGCAGGCCCTGACCCATCGCAGCGCAACCGGCTGCAATAACGAAAGGCTGGAATTTCTCGGCGATGCCGTGCTCGACTTCGTCGTATCCGAGGTCGTGTTCGAGGCCCACCCGGATGCGCCGGAGGGCGACCTGAGTCGACTTCGCTCCTCCCTGGTCAAAGACACCTCGCTGGCCGGAATTGCCACCGATATCGGGCTCGGCGAGTTCCTGATACTCGGCAGCGGTGAACGCAAGACCGGGGGACACCGGCGGCAGTCGATACTCGCGGACGCGCTCGAGGCCATTTTCGGGGCCGTTTATCTCGATGCCGGCTTCGATGCGGCGCAGGCGGTCATCAGGAAGGCGTTCGGTGACCGGCTGCGGCAGTTTCCCTCCGTCGACAACCTGCGCGACCCCAAGACACGGCTACAGGAATGGCTGCAGGCCCGGCAGCTGGAGCTACCCGACTACGAGCTCGTGGAGGTCACGGGGGAGCCGCACCGGCAGACCTTCGAGGTTAGCTGCCGTGTCGGAGACGCGGCGCCAGCGACGACGGGAACCGGCGCGACCCGGCGCAAGGCCGAGCAGGCCGCCGCGCGATCGATGTTCGAGCAGCTTGCGGCAGAGGATTCGCCGTGACCGGGACGCGCTGCGGGTTCGTGGCGGTTGTCGGCCGGCCCAATGTCGGCAAGTCGACGCTGATCAATTCGATCATGGGTTCGAAGGTCAGTATCGTCACGGCAAAACCGCAGACGACGCGTCATCGCATCCTGGCGGTGCACACCGGTGACGGCGTGCAAACGATTTTCGTCGATACGCCCGGTCTGCACCGAAAGGCCGGCAAGGCAATGAACCGCCTGATGAACAGGGCGGCGGTGAATGCGTTGCAGGACGCCGACCTCGTGCTGTTCATCACCGAGGCCGGCCGCTGGACGCAGGAAGACGGCGATGTGCTCAGGCGCTTGAAGTCCTGCGCCGCGCCGGTCATCGCGGTACTCAACAAGACGGACCTCGTGAAACCGAAGGAAAAACTCCTGGCAGAGCTGTCATCGATGGCGACGCGGCACGAATTTGCCGAAATAATGCCGATATCCGCGCGCAAGCGGGACAATCTCGACAAGCTTCTGCAATTGATCCCGGGTTTCCTGCCGGAGTCGCCGTACCTGTTTCCGGAAGACATGCGGACGGATCGGGGCATCGAGTTCCAGGTTGCGGAGATCATCCGCGAGAAATTGACCCTGTCTCTGCAACAGGAGATTCCCTACGGACTGACCGTGCAGGTCGAGCGTTTCCATGCGGCAAAAGACGGCGTCACGATCCACGCCGTGATCTGGGTCGAGCGCGAGAGCCAGAAGGGCATCGTGGTCGGCAAAGGCGGCAGGGTACTCAAGCACGTCGGGAGAACCGCGCGCATCGAACTGAAGGACATGCTGGAGCGTCCCGTGCACCTCGAACTCTGGGTCAAGGTCAAGGACAACTGGGCGGACAGTGAAAAGGACCTGCTGAGTCTCGGCTATGACTCTGCCTGACGTGAAGGACGGGGCTCGATGACGACACAGCGCCGCGTCCAGCAGCAGCCCGCATTCATACTGCACCATCGCCCGTTTCGTGACACCAGCCAGATTCTCGACGTACTGAGCCGCGATCATGGCAAGCTGGCACTCGTCGCCCGCGGCAGCCGCGGCAGCCGCTCCCGCCTGAAAGGCATCCTTCGGCCATTCATGCCGCTGGATATCTCCTGGGTGCAGAAAACCGATCTCGGCACGCTGACCGGGGCGGAGGTCCGCGGCGCTCCGCTGAGCCTGACCGGCGAAGCGCTGCTCTGCGGCTATTACGTCAACGAGCTGCTGATTCACTTTCTGCATCGGCATGACCCGCAGCCAGAGATCTTCGGGCTTTATGCGCGGACACTGACGGCGCTCGGCGCAGCGGTCGATGTCGCCGTCTGCCTGCGTCAGTTCGAGCTGGAGCTGCTGCGCCAGGTCGGATATGCCCTGAACCTCGGGCACGACGCCGTCACGCACGAGGCGCTCGACGAGAGCCGGCACTACGAGTACCGCATGGAGCAGGGCCCGGTTGGTGTCGACCGTAGCGACGGGCCGCTCGTATTTCCCGGCGCCGTTCTCGCCGCCATCGACGGCGGAGATCTGGAACGCCCGGAAGTTCTCAAGGCGGCCAACCGCCTGCTGCGCGAGGTGATCGACTTTCACCTGGGAGGCAAGGTGTTGAAGACGCGTAAGGTGCTCATGGATATCCGCCGCCTATAGCGGCGGGCCCGGGCGCCAGGTTGTAGAATACGCGGCATGAACGTCTCAGCGATCAATCTCGGCGTCAATATCGACCACGTGGCCACCCTTCGGCAGGCAAGGGGCACGATCTATCCGCAGCCGGCAGTGGCCGTCGCGATCGCCGAGCAGGCAGGCGCCGACAGTATCACGGTGCATCTCCGCGAAGACCGGCGCCATATCCAGGATCGGGACCTTGACGAGATCAAGGCGGTGATGCGTACCCACATGAACCTCGAAATGGCAGTCACCGACGAAATGCTGGCCATTGCGTCGAGGGTCGCGCCGCGCGACTGCTGCCTGGTCCCTGAGAAGCGGCAGGAACTGACGACCGAGGGAGGGCTCGACGTTGCCGGCCAGCAGGGACCGATCCGCGATGCCTGCACGCGGCTGGCCGATGCGGGCATTCGGGTTTCTCTGTTCATCGATCCCGACCCCGTTCAGCTCGATGCCGCGGTGGCGGTGGGAGCTCCTGTCGTCGAACTGCACACCGGCGCTTACGCAGACGCCGAAGGTGAACGGCAATCCACAGAGCTCGCGCGCATTGTCGAAGCGGCACGTTACGGGGATGATCTCGGCCTCGTCATCAATGCCGGGCATGGCCTGAATTACGATAATGTGGCTGCCGTGGCGCGGATACCGCAGATCATGGAACTCAATATTGGCCACGCCATCATAGCGCGCGCAGTCTTCGACGGGCTGGCCTTGGCGGTCAGTGAAATGAAGCGCCTGATGCAAGAGGCGAGGGCAACAACGCAGGCCTGATATGCACTGCTTTTCATTCGACATCGAGACCGTGCCGGACGTGGAGTTCGGCCGTCGCATGCTGGAACTCGGCGACCTGCCGGACGAGGACGTTGCGACGGCAATGACCTTCAAGCAGCTGCAGAAGAGCGGCAGCGATTTCCTGCCCCTGCACCAGCACCGGGTGGTCGCAATCTCGGTCGCCCTGCGGACCGGCGACAGCTTCAAGGTCTGGAGTCTTGGCACCGCTGCGTCTGACGAAGCCGAACTCGTCGGCCGGTTCTTCGATGGCATCGAGCGTTATTCTCCCGACCTGGTGTCCTGGAACGGCAGCGGCTTCGACCTGCCGGTGCTGCATTACCGGGCGCTGCGGCACCGCATCCAGGCGCCCCGGTACTGGGAGACGGGCGATACGGACCGCGAATTCAAATGGAACAATTACCTGGGCCGGTTTCACTGGCGGCATGTCGACCTGATGGACGTGCTCGCCGGATACCAGGTGCGAGGCCGTGCGAGCCTCGACGAGACCGCCGTGCTGCTGGGGTTTCCGGGCAAGCTCGGAATGAGCGGCGCGAAGGTCTGGGACAAGTATCTCGAGGGCGGGATAGGGGAGATTCGCGACTACTGCGAAACGGACGTGCTGAACACGTGGCTGGTCTACCTCCGTTTCGAGTTCATGCGCGGCAACCTGGATGACAAAGGCCTGGAGCGCGAATACCAGCTGGTGCGCGATACCCTGGCCGCGATGGATCAGCCTCACCTGAAACAGTTCCTTGCCGCCTGGGCAGACTAGTGGCACGGCGCAGGCGTCGCGAACCCGAGACCGCAGAAATCCGTGCCGTCACTCATGACGGCCGCGGCATTGCTGCCGTCGAGGGCAAGACGGTGTTCGTCGCCGGCGCGCTCGTCGGCGAGCGGGTGCGCTTCCAGCGCCGAAAATTCCGGCGCAACCTGGACGAGGCGGAGTTACTCGAGGTCCTGGACGCCTCGCCCGACCGCATCGCGCCCCGCTGCGCCGTTTTCGGGACCTGCGGCGGCTGCGTGATGCAGCACGTCAGCGAGGAGGAGCAGCGCGACATCAAGTTCCAGGCGCTCCGGGACAGCCTCGAGCGTATCGGCAAGGTCGAGCCTCGGCGCTGGCTGGATCCCATCCTGGGCCCCGGCTGGCACTATCGCCGGCGCGCACGCCTGGCTGTCAAGGATGTCTATGCCAAGGACCGAGTGCTCGTCGGCTTCCGCGAGCGCCACGCTCCCTATATCACCGATATGCATCGCTGCGAGGTACTCGCGGAACCGGTCAGCGAGATGCTCGATTCGCTCAGCGAACTGGTTGGGCGCCTGACCATCAGGGCGCGGCTCCCGCAGATCGAGGTCGCCGTCGCGGACAACGCGGTGGCGTTCGTCTTTCGCGTCCTCGATCCACCGGCGGCGAGCGACGAGGCCGCATTGCGGGAATATGGCGAGCGGCACGGTGTGCGCATCTACCTGCAGCCCGGCGGACTCGATTCCGTAACATTGCTCTGGCCGGAGGGGGCAATGGAGCCGCTGCACTATGACCTGCCGAGGCACGACGTGCGCATCCGTTTCGACCCGGTCGGCTTCGTGCAGGTTAATCGGGAAATCAATCAGCGCATGGTGGCGCAGGCCATCGAACTGCTTGCCCCCGGGGCCGGCGACCGGGTGCTCGACTTGTTCTGTGGCATCGGCAACTTTGCGCTGCCGCTGGCGCGGCACGCCGACGAGGTGCTCGGCGTCGAGGGCGATGCGCTGCTGGTCGCAGCGGCAAAGGAAAACGCGCGCCTGAACGGCATCGACAATGCCCATTTCCGGGCGGCCGATCTCGACGAGATCGACGGCACGGAGTCCTGGCTGCAGCAACCGTGGGATCTCGTCCTCCTGGACCCGGCAAGGAGCGGTGCGGCCAAGGTGGCGGAGCTGATGGACAGGATCGCCCCGCGGCGTATCGTCTACGTGTCGTGCCATCCGGGCACCCTGGCGCGCGACGCCGCGGTACTGGTACACGACAAGCGATTTAGCTGCGAGGCAGCAGGTATCATTGACATGTTTCCGCACACGGCCCATGTCGAGTCGATCGCGGTTTTTAGTAAATAGTATATTTTTCAATAAACTATAATATTTATCTAGAATTATTGTTATGTCTCTCGGACCGGTCATGCTCGATGTCGAAGGCGCTTCGCTGACGCCGGCAGACCGTGATTTGCTGCGCGAACCGGCGGTTGGTGGGGTCATCCTGTTCACCCGCAACTACGAGTCCCCGGAGCAGCTGGCCGCGCTCGTCGCCGAGATCCGTGGGCTGCGCAGCCCGCCGCTCCTGGTCGCCGTGGACCATGAAGGTGGCCGGGTACAGCGGTTTCGGGACGGTTTCACCGCGATCCCGGCAATGCGCCGGATCGGGCATGAATATGACCGTGACCCGCAGGCGGCGCTGCGCCTCGCGCGGATGGCCGGCTGGGTGATCGCCTCGGAGCTGCGCGCCGTGCACATCGACCTGTGTTTTGCGCCTTGCCTGGACCTCGACTGGGGCCTGAGCGAGGTGATAGGCGACCGGGCGTTTCACTCGGATCCGAACGCCGTCGGCGATCTCGCCACGGAATTCGCGCGCGGGCTGCGGGACGGCGGCATGGCCGCCGTGCTTAAGCACTTCCCCGGTCATGGCGCGGTCGTCGCCGACTCGCACCTGCAGCTTCCCGTAGACCGGCGTGATTACGGGGCCGTGCTCGACGACATGCGGCCTTACGAACGGCTCATCGGCAACAGCCTCGCCGCGGGCGTCATGCTTGCGCACGTGGTCTACCGCGACATGGACGAGCTCCCGGCCGGGTTCTCCGAGTTCTGGATCGGCCGTGAGCTCAGGGGCAGGTTGGGATTCGGCGGGGCCGTCTTCTGTGATGATCTGAGCATGAAGGCGACGCGCGACTATGGCTCCATGCGCGAGCGTGCCCGGCGGGCGCTCGGCGCCGGCTGCGATATGGTGCTCGTCTGCAACGACCGGCGCGGCGCCGAGCAGGCGGTGCTGGCGCTGAACGAACATTCGAGCCCGCTGTCTCTGGTCCGGCTGGCCCGCTTGCACGGCACCGGGCGGGTGACGCGTGAGTCCTTGCAAGCCAGCGAGGAATGGCGAACCGCCAACACGGCGTTAACGGGCTGGAGCGACAGGCCGCCGCTGGAGCTTGACGCGTGATACGGGGATGATTCACAAATGGGCAGACGCTACGCATTGATCGTTGGGAGCGGCCTGGCCGGGTTCGGCGAGGATGCAGACCGGCAGGCGGTGGAGACGCCATACGGACCGCCGTCTGCGGCGGTGCGCACGGTGCGCTTCGATGCCCATGCGGTGCTGGTTCTGCCCCGGCACGGCGACTCGCACACCTTGCCGCCGCATGCGATTAACTACCGGGCCAATGCTTACGCGCTGAAGGCGTTGGGCGTGGACTCGGTAATTGGGTTGAACACGGTCGGGGCCGTTGATCCGGACCGGGAGCCCGGGTCGCTGGCGGTGCCCGACCAGCTCATCGACTACACCTGGGGCAGGGCGCATACCGTGCATGATGGCACCGGCGGGGACTTCGACCATATCGACTTCACCGAGCCGTTTACGGCCCGGATCAGGGAGGACCTGCTGGCGGCGGCCCGGTCGGCTGGCATGAATTGTTATGCTGGTGGCGTGTATGCCGTCACCCAGGGACCAAGACTGGAGACGGCCGCCGAGGTCGAGCGCCTCGACCGGGACGGTGCGGACTACGTGGGCATGACCTGCATGCCCGAGGCCTCGCTGGCGCGAGAACTTGGCCTGGAATACGCCTGCCTGTCGATGATCGTGAATATCGCGGCAGGACGAGGCGACGTACCGATTCACGATGACGTGGAGGCCAACATGGCGTCGGCGCGGGTGCAGGCAATACAGCTGCTGAAGCAGTTTTTCAGGGATGCCGATGGGAATTAGCGCGGATATTCTCGAGCAGGTCGTCAGATCGTCGGCGGAGCCGCTCGTCATCGTTCGTATCGACCACCCGAACTGGCCGGTCGTGCTCAGCAATCCCGCGTTCGACGCCATCGGCGGCGACGACACCCTCGACAAGCCATTCGCGGATGTCATCGAACAGCTGGTCGGTCGAGAGGCGGCACTCGAGATTTCCGAGGCGGTCCGGGCCCAGGAGGAGACCAGTTTCCCGCTCGAAATCGGCAGTCGCGAGTTCCTGCTCGCTCTGCGGCCGCTGGATGGCAGCGGCGAAGACGATGGCGCCTACTACGCGGCGTTCTGGCGCAGTAGCGCCGGACCGGGTGGTGTCGCCGGAAGCGACATGCACCATGCCCTGCTCAAGGCCAAGCGGCGAATTCGTGATTTGTCCCGCGACGACCCGGTCACCGGCCTGTTGAACGCCAGGGCCTTCAGGGATGTCCTGGAGCATGACCTGGCAGTGGCGGCGCGCGAGAACAGCGCACTGGCACTCGTGCTGTTTACGCTCGACGAGTTCGATGCGTATGTCGATGTCTTCGGGCAGCATGCGTCCGATTCATGCCTGCGCCGTGTCGGCCAGGCGATCCGGCGCTGCCTGCGACGCGCCAGCGACGTCGTGGGGCGGCTCGAGGGCGCGAAGCTGATCGTGCTGTCACATGCCTCGGACGAGTCGGGCGTTCGCGAATTCGCCGGACGAATATCGGCAGCGGTAAGGGAACTGGGACTGCATCACCCGAGGTCGACCCGGTCCAGGTTCGTAACGGTCTCTTTCGAGGTTGCGATGTCGGATGCGGGTCCGGACGGGCAGGGCGCGCAGTCGCTGCTCGACGCGCTATTGTCGGGAGCTGCCGAGTAAGTCAGTTTCGCCGGGTGCTTCCGTTTCCTGCTCCACGCGGGTGATCTTCGCGACGATGCCGAATTTCGGATGGTCGAAGTAGCGCAGGTCGCCGTTCTTGACGATGCGATCCTCCTGTATCCGGTAGTAGACCGGCCTGTCTTCCGCCAGGAAGGGATCTCCATGCCGGGTCACCGGATCACCATAGCTCGGAACCGGCTGTTCGATCCCCGCCTCGTCCACGGCTTTTACGTCAGCTGACAGTGCGAGCTCCACGACGAGGTGCAGATAACGGCTCAGGTACAGCGTGAGCGCGCCGTCGAGTTCCTCGGGCACCGGGCCGAGGACGCGAAGGTCCACAGGACGCGTCAGTTCCGGGGACAGGACAGGCTGCGTCCAACCTGCATGCAGTATCGTCTCGTAGGCATCGAGTCGTTCGAACAGGTCGAGCACGTCCGTCATCGTGTAATCCTCTTCCTGCAGCAGCTCGAAGTGCAGGACGTCAGCATTGACAGCGTACGTGAGCAGGTCCATGCCACGATATGCAGCCTCCACGCCGACTTCATCGATGAGCCCGAGGTCCTCCATCGGCAAGTCGTCGCCGGTTTCGGTGGGTAGCGGGTCGGGGTAGAACTGCTCGGTGCCCAGACCGAAGTCTTCGGCATACCTGAACACGATGACCTCAACCGCGTAGCGCCGTATTTCCTCGACCTCGTTCGTATCGCCGGCGGATTCCTGCTGCGCCGGCGCGACGGTCAGCCAGAGAAGGGTAAACAACAGAACGGCGAGTTTTTTCATCCAGTCATCCAAATCCCGAGAGTAGGTCAGCCGGCCATCGCCTCGGGTTCCTTGACCGCGAGCCGGTCCAGCAGTTCCTCGATAATACTGAAACGGGTCTCGAGATTACTCAGGTCGAGGCGCAATTGCAGGCGATGCGAACCCTGCAGCCTGTATGTGCGGCTGTCATTTTGCACTAATCGAACCAGTTCCACAGGGTCTATGCGGCTGTCGGGGCCAAAAACGACGTAACCGCCGCGATCGGCCGCATCGATTTTCTCGATACCGAGCTGCCCGGCGGCCTTCTTGATGCCGGCGATACGCATCAGGTTTTTCGTCGCCGCCGGCAACAGCCCGAAGCGATCGATGAGCTCGACCTGCAGGTCCCGGAGTTCCTCGCCGGATTGGCAGGACGCGATGCGCTTGTACAACAGGAGCCGCAAATGGACGTCCGGGACATAGTCATCGGGCAGCAAGGCCGGCACGTGCAGGTTGATGTCCACCCCGGTATCGAGCGGCGCGTCGAGGTCCGGCTCTTTACCCTCACGCAGTGAGGCGACGGCGCGGCTGAGCAGCTCGGTGTAAAGGGAGAAGCCGATCTCCTGGATCTGCCCGCTCTGTGTATCCCCGAGCAACTCACCTGCGCCGCGAATCTCGAGGTCGTGCGTCGCCAGGGTGAAGCCGGCGCCAAGGTCCTCGAGCGAGTCTATCGCCTCCAGCCGTTTGACGGCATCGGCCGTCATCGCCGCTCTCGGGGGCGCGACGAGATAAGCATAGGCCCTGTGATGCGAGCGGCCGACGCGGCCGCGCAGCTGGTGCAGTTGCGCGAGGCCGAAACGATCAGCGCGGTTGATGATGATGGTGTTCGCGGTCGGCACGTCGATGCCGCTCTCGACGATCGTCGTGCACAACAGAATGTTGAAGCGCCGGTGGTAGAAGTCGAGCATGACCTGCTCGAGCTCCCGTTCCGGCATCTGGCCGTGCCCCACCCGAATCTTGCCCTCGGGTACGAGCGCCTCGAGCCGCTCGCGGAACCGGCCGATATCCTCGACCTTGTTGTGGATGAAATAGACCTGGCCACCGCGCTTGATCTCGCGCAGGCAGGCTTCACGAATCAGGACGTCGTTCCACTCCGTCACGAAGGTTTTGATAGAAAGGCGTTCCGCCGGCGGCGTCGTGATCAGTGACATGTCGCGTATTCCACCAAGAGCCATGTTCAGCGTCCGCGGAATCGGTGTTGCCGTCAGCGTCAACACGTCGACCTCGCTGCGGAGCGCTTTAATGGCCTCCTTGTGGCGCACCCCGAAGCGGTGTTCCTCGTCGATGATGATCAGCCCGACGTCCTTGAGATCCCGGGTGTGCTGCAGCAGGCGGTGCGTGCCGATGACGACGTCAACCCTGCCGGACTTCAGGCCGGCGATGATTTCTTTCACGGCCTTGGCCGACTGGAACCGCGACAAGACCTCGACGTGGACGGGCCAGTCGGCGAAGCGGTCCCTGAAGTTCTGGCCATGCTGCTGCGCGAGCAGGGTCGTCGGCACCAGGATGGCAACCTGCTTGCCGCCGTGGACGGCGGCGAAGGTGGCCCGCAGCGCGACCTCGGTCTTGCCGAAGCCGACATCGCCGCAAACGATGCGGTCCATCGGCTGGTCGCAGGCCAGGTCCCCGAGGACCTCCTCGATCGTGCGCGCCTGGTCCTCGGTAGGCTCGAACGGGAATCCGTTCTCGAAGTCCCGGTAGTCCGCCTCGGGCCAATGGAATCGGTGGCCGGGGCGTGCCGCCCGGCGCGCGTAGACATCGAGCAGCTCGGCGGCGACATCGCGAATCCTGCGGATTGCGCGCCGCCGCGCCCGGGCCCACTGGTCACTCCCGAGGCGGTGCAGTGGTGCGTTCTCCGGGGATGCGCCCGTGTATCTCGAGATCAGGTCCAGCGCGTGGACGGGTACGTAGAGCTTGTCGCCGTCGGCATATTCGAGGTCGAGAAACTCTCCCGTGATTCCGCCAGCCTCGAGTGTCGTCAGGCCGAGATAGCGGCCGACACCGTATTCGGCATGGACGACCGGCGAGCCCGTCTCGAGATCGTTGAGCTGGCGAATGATGGTCTCGGGATCCCGCTCGGTTCGTTTGCGGCGCGACTTCTGCCGCGCGCGCTCGCCAAATAGCTGCTGCTCGCCGATGATCGCGATGTCTGCCTCCGGGAGCAGGACGCCGTTTTCCACTGGGCCGATGACGGCCGCAACCTGCTGGTCGCCCGCCGCGAACGCGGCCCAGCTGTCGATTCGCGTCACGTCGCATCCGCGCCTCGACAGCATGTCGTGGATCTGCTCCCGGCGGCCGGCCGAGTCGGTGCTGAACAGCGTACGTCCGTCGAAATCGTCGAGGAACCGCATCAAGGCGCCCGCAGCGTCCTCATACCGGGCCTCGATCTTCAGGGCCGGCGCCAGTCGCGTGGCGCGGTTCAGGTTGCCAGGCGATTCACTGAGCGATTGCGTGGAATAGTGATACGCCGGGTATCGACCGAGGCGTGCAAGGATCGCATCGGGCGAAAAGAAGGTCTCGACCGGCGACAGGATGGGCCGCTCCGGGTCGAGCCGGCACAGCTCATGGCGCTCCTCGATCTCGGCCCACGCCTGCGCGAGCAGCTCGTCGATCCCGTCGTGGGCGAGAATGGCGCAGTTGCCGGGCAGGTAATCGAACAAGGTCGCCGTCGATGCGAAGAACAATGGCAGGTAGTATTCGATTCCGCCGTGGGCAATGCCGTCGGAGACCTCGCGGTAAACGCGCGACTTGCCGGGCTGGCCCTCGAATCTCTCGCGGTAACGGTCGCGAAAACCCTTGATGGCGTCATCGTCGAGAGGGACCTCGCGCGCCGGCAGGATCTCGAGGCTTTCGATAAGGTCGCCTGATAACTGGCTGTCGGGTGAGAAATAGCGCAGGGATTCGATGTCGTCGTCGAAATAGTCGATGCGAATCGGGCGGCCGGAACCCATCGGGAAGACGTCGATCAGGGAGCCGCGTACCGCGAATTCGCCGTGCTCGGCAACCTGGATCACGCGCTGGTAGCCGGCCGCGACCAGCGAGTCCACGAACGGTTCCCGCGGCAGCGTCTGGCCCGCGCGGAGGCTCAGGGAGCGCGCGGCGACGTAGTCGGTTGGTGGCAGGCGCTGCAACAGCACCGGCACAGTCGCGATGACCACACCGGCGGCCAGCCCGGGGAGGGCGGCAAGCGTGGCCAGCCGCTCCGAGATGATGTCCTGGTGGGGCGAGAAACTGTCCCAGGGCAACGTTTCCCATTCCACGAAATGCTTCACCGGCAGTGCGCCGCCGGCGAAAAAGCGGATCTCGGCCTCCAGCTGGTCGGCGTGCCGGGGGTCGTCGGCCAGCACGAGCAGCGGTCTGTCGATCTGAGCCGCGATCTCGGCTGCCGCCAGGGCGGCGCTGGCGCCGATCAGCCGGCCGAAGGCCACCCGCTCGCCGGGCTCGGGCACGGTGAGGGTTGCGGGAATGATGAAGTTTCGATTGGCCACGGGCGATACAGACTTTTCGCGGGCGGCGATTATCACACAGAAACACCAAAAAACGCCCGGCCGGTTGCCCGGCCGGGCGCCTTCGGCTAAGTCGAATTGTAGCTAGCTGCTCTTCTTGCGCTTCACGACCGCATGGATGACGCGGTCATACTCGAAGAACACGACGAAATTCTGGTATTCCCAGCGAGAGATGGGCGGGTCGCCGACTGGGGCCACTTTCGCCTCCGGAGCGCCGAACCTGGATTCCACGCTGGCCGCGGTCATGCCGCGGGCTGGCCGGGACCCGTCGGACCCCGCGGCGATACCTTCCATCTGCAGCGTGTCGGCGTGACTCGCGCCGAACGCGCCGAACAACACGGCGACAAGGGTAAAAATTCGCAGTCTGGCCATCGCGCTACCTCCTGTGATTCCCGGCGACTATAGCACTCGAGGTCTTGTCAAAAAACAATTGATTTCAAAGGTTTTTATGAATAACTGCAAATCTGTGAATCGTGTCACGAAATTGTCCCTGGCAGCGGCCGATGTGGTTTAATGCGTGGCGATGATCAACCCGGTCGAAGTGTTCGTCGGGCTCCGCTACCTGCGAGCGAAGCGCCGCACCCGATTCGTTTCTTTTATCACGCTGATTTCCCTGCTCGGGATCGCGCTGGGCGTGGCGGCGCTCATCGTCATCCTGTCCGTGATGAACGGCTTCGAAGGGGAGTTGCGGTCGCGCCTGTTGAGTATGTCCACGCACGGCCACGTCACCCGCGCGGACGGCGCCGTCACGGACTGGCGGGCGCTCGTGGCGGACGTCGCCGCGGAGCCGGGTGTTTCCGCCGCTGCGCCGTTCGTGCAAATCGAGGGCATGGCGCAGTCCGGTCGGGATCTGAAGCCGGTGCTCGTGCACGGTGTCGATCCCGGGTACGAGCGCGAACTTTCCGGTGGCCAGATCAACCTGCTCGAGGGTGACCTCGATGTCCTGCGGCCCGGCGACCGCAGCATCATTCTCGGCCGCCTGCTGGCACTGGACCTCGGTGTCCGGCTCGGCGACGGAGTCATCCTGCTGATACCCCGGCCGGTCGGCGACGGCACGCTGGAGCCCAAGCTCGAGAGATTCGTACTGCGCGGCGTGTTCGAAGCAGGCCTGCAGGAGCACGATGCGACGGTCGGCCTCGTCAATGTCCGCGACGCCGCGGGAATCCTGGGCCTCGGCGACGCGGTTTCGGCTGTCCGGTTCCGCGCCGTCGACGTGATGCAGGCGCCGAGCATTGCCGCCCGGCTGCAGGAGCGGCCCGGGAGCGGCCTCGTGACCAGCGACTGGACCGTCGAGAACGCGAGCTACTTCAGGGCGATTCGTCTCGAGAAGATGATGATGTCGTTGATACTGTCGCTGATCATCGGTGTGGCCGCTTTCAATATCGTGGCGAGCCTGGTCATGGTGGTCACCGACAAAACGACCGACATTGCCGTGCTCCGCACGCTGGGCATGCGGGCCAACGGCATCGTTCGCGTCTTCTTCATCCAGGGTGCGATGATCGGCTGGGCAGGCGTTTTTATCGGCGTACTGCTGGGCGTGGTTCTCGCGGTCAACGTGCCGACCATCGTGCCGTTCCTGGAGCGCCTGTTCGGCTTCCAGATCATGCCCGGTGACGTTTACTACGTGACGCAGATCCCGTCGATCCTCGAGACGGCCGATGTCGTGATCATTGCCGTTGCGGCTTTCGCGCTGACGTCGCTGGCGACGCTGTACCCTGCGCGCCGCGCCGCACAGGTAAACCCGGCCGCAGCGCTCAGGTACGAGTAGGGCTGTGGCGGCGAAATACGAATTCTGGATGGGCAGCCGCTACGTGCGTGCGCGCAGCGGCAACAGCTTCGTTTCCCTGATCTCTGCCATCTCCATGCTCGGCATCGCCATCGCGGTCGCCGTGCTGATACTCGTGCTGTCGGTCGTGAACGGGTTCGAGCGCGAACTCAAGGACAGGCTGCTGGCGATGACGGCGCATGCCAACATCGAGGGTCTCGACGGCCGCATCACGGACTGGCCGAACCTCGCCGCCCTTGCAGAGGAGCACCCCGGCGTGCGGGCCGCCGCGCCCTACGTCGACGGGCAGGCGCTGCTCGTCTATGCCGCGCAGCTCAGCGGCGCCGAGCTGCGCGGCATAGACCCCATCGCTGAAGACAAGGTTTCGGGAGTGGGCGGTACGATGATCGAGGGCGAACTCGGTTCGCTGGCGCCCGGCGATTTCAATATCGTGATCGGCGTCGAGTTGGCCGATGTGCTCGATGTCGGTGTCGGCGACAAGGTCACGGTTACCCTCGCCGAGGGCATCGTGACGCCGGCGGGCGTCGTGCCGCGCACCAAGCGTTTCGTCGTGAGCGGCCTGTACCGCGTGGGCATGTACGAATTCGACCGGCGCCTGGCGTTCATCAATATCGAGGATGCGCAAAAACTGTATCGTAAGCGCGGGGCGGTGACCGGCGTGCGACTCGCCGTCGACGACATTTTCAGGGCACCGGTGATCGTTCGCGAGGTCGCGCGTGCATACGACGAGGTCGTGCTGGTCAACGACTGGACGCGCCGGCACGTGAATTTCTTTCGCTCGATCCAGATTACGAAGTCCATCCTCTTCGTGATCCTGTTGCTCGTAATCGCCGTTGCGGCTTTCAATATCGTCTCCACGCTGGTGATGGTCGTTAAGGACAAGCAGTCGGACATCGCCATCCTGCGTACGGCAGGTGCGCGACCCTCGAGCATATTGAAGATATTCATCACCCAAGGCAGCGTCATCGGGGTCGTCGGTACGGCGGCCGGCGCCTTGTTTGGTATCCTGCTTGCGCTCAACCTGGAGACTATCGTGGCAAGCCTCGAAGCGGTTTTCGGCATCAAGTTCCTCGCGGCCGATGTCTATTTCATCAGCGACCTGCCCGCCGAGCTGAGCCTGGCGGATGTAAGCCGCGTGTCATTGATCGCGCTGGCTCTCGCCCTCGTATCGACGGTTTACCCGGCCTGGGTGGCGGCGCGGACGGCGCCTGCGGAGGCGCTACGCTATGACTGAGCCGGTGTTGCAGTGCAAGGGCGTCGAGCGGCGCTTTCGTGAGGGCGATTCGACGCTCGAGGTACTGCGCGGCGTCGATCTCGTCGTGGGCCCGGCGGAACGCGTGGCGATCATCGGCGCATCCGGCTCCGGCAAGACGACGCTGCTGCAGATCATGGGCGGGCTTGATGATCCGGATGCAGGCGAGGTGATCGTCAATGGCCAGCCGATGCACGGCGGCAGCGAGGTCTCGAAAGGCGATCTGCGGAATCGCTACATCGGCTTCGTGTACCAGTTTCATCACCTGCTGCCCGAGTTCACGGCAGAGGAAAATGTCGCCATGCCGTTGCTCATTCGCCGTGTCGACAAGGCCGAGGCGCTGCGCAAGGCCGCCGAGGTGCTCGCCCGCGTTGGTCTCGGCGAGCGGCTGACGCACAAACCCGGCGAGCTCTCCGGAGGCGAGCGTCAGCGTGCGGCCGTCGCGCGCGCGCTGATCACGCAGCCCCAGCTGGTGCTTGCCGACGAGCCCACGGGAAACCTCGATGCCGGCAACGGCGAACATGTGCTGCGCCTGATGCTCGAGCTGAACGAGGAGTTACACACCAGCCTCGTGATCGTGACGCATGACCACTCGATAGCCGGACGCATGGACCGGGTAATGGAACTGGAGGACGGCAGGCTCCACGAACGGAGGGGCTAGTCTTCTTCGCGAAGGCGTCGCTTGCGCGACTTGTAGTCGTGAATCGAATAGCGCCAGAGTGCGTCCAGCAGTATGTAGCCAGCCAATGACGCGATGGCGCCGACGAGCACGCAGCCGAGCAGCATCGGCTGCCAGATCGATACGAACGTGTTGGTCAGCCAGTCCAGGGTCATCTCGATCTCGAAGGGCCGCTCCGGCATCCGCAGCAGAAACGCCCCGACCTTGTAGGAGAAGTAATAGATCGGGCCCATCGTGAGCGGATTCGAAATCAATGTCGTCAGGACGGCCACCGGAATGTTGATCCGCAGCGCCAGCGCCAGCAGTGCGCCAAGGAGATAGTGGCCGGGAAATGGCATGAAGGCGACGAACAGACCCAGTGACACCGACGGCACGACGTTTTTGCGGCGGATACCCCACAGGCGGTGATCGTGAAGCATGTGCCGGAAAGGGTTCAGGAACCACTTCTCGCTTAACTCGTGTCGTTTGACCGCAAATTTCCTGAAAAAGCGCCTTGGCATCCTCGCACCGATTGGTTGCGATAGGGTTGAGTCCAGCTACCTGAGTCCATAAATGATCCGGGCCTGCCTGTATCTGCTGGCAGGCATTTATGCGCTGCAGCTTAGCAGTTTTGCCAAGGGTTCTGACCTGCTGGCAGTCGCATTCGTTGCATCTTTCGTTGCGGCGTTCCTGCGCGCATGGCATGGCCCGTCCTGGGCCTGCGTCGGGTTGGCACTTTATGCTTTCACGGCGGCGAGCATACTCGGCGACAGGCTCGACCCGATCTATGCCGGTGACAGCATCCTCACGACAGTCAGGATTGCCGACTTTCCGCAGCGGCGTGGTCCGACGGTGAGCTTTATCGCCGTTCCAGTGGGCGACACGCGGCTGCCTCGTCGGCTTCGCGTAGGCTGGTTCGAGCCGTCGACGTCGCCGGCGCTGGGCGAGGTGTGGCAGCTGGAGCTGCGGCTGCGGCGCCCCCGCGGCAATCTCAATCCCGGGGTCTTCGATTACGAGGCGTGGTTGTTCCGTGCCGGCATCGGTGCTTCGGGCTATGTCGTGGAAGGTCGTCGCAACCTGCGCATTCGCGACGGTGAGACAGGCCCCATCGACGAATTCCGGCAACGTTTCGTGCAACGGCTCCTGCGGGTGCTGCCGGCCGATCACGTTACGGCCGTGCTGGCCGCAATCTCTGTCGGCGCCCGGCACCTGGTCTCGCGAGCGCAGTGGGAGCGCTATGCGCGCACCGGCACGAGCCACCTCATGGCTATCTCCGGCCTGCACATCGGGCTTGCCGCCGGCGGCGCCTATATCCTCGCAAGCCTGGTCGGCAGCTGGGTATTCCGGCGCGGCAATACTCATGTCGGGGCAACCGCGGTAGCCGCTGTCGTTGCGGGCGCATACGGCCTGGTGTCGGGCCTTGGACTGCCGTCACAGCGGGCGGCGATCATGATCGGGCTGCTGGCGCTTGCCGTCATCCGGCGACGCCAGCCGCGCCCGTACCGCATACTAGCGGCGGCGTGCTTCGTCCTGGCCACGATTGCGCCGGTGGAAACGATGGCTCCGGGATTCAAGCTGTCGTTCGCAGCCGTTCTGATTCTCGTCTGGCTGGGCGGGCAGCGTCGGCATCGCCGCGACGGAGTGGGCCGCTGGTTGAAGGCGGTGCTCCGGTTGGGCGGTGTCCAGCTCGCACTTCTGTTCGGGCTGCTCCCCCTCACGGCCAGCATCTTTGGCCGCGCGGCCCTGCTGGCCCCGGCGGTCAACCTGCTGGTCCTGCCCGTGTTCAGCTTCGTTACAGTGCCGCTTACGCTCGCGGGGATGCTGCTCGACGGTCCGGCCGCGGTGCTCGGGGACGGCTGCCTGAAACTCGCTGCACTCAGCGTAGGCGGCGTGGAAGCCATCATCGAGAGAGCGGCCGCGATGCCGGGGTCGGCCGCGACCTTGCCCCGATTGCAAGGCGCGGCGCGGCTCCTGCTGGTCCTGCCTCTGCTTTGGGTACTGTTGCCGAGAGGCTGGCCCGGCCGTTCGCTCGCCGCCGTCGGAATCGCCGCGATCGTGACCTACCTGCCGCCACGGCCTGCGCAGGGCTGTTTCGAGTTCGGTGTCCTCGATGTCGGCCAGGGCCTGGCCGTCGTCGTGCAGACCGCGAATCACACGTTACTGTATGACACCGGCGCCGCATACCGAAGCGGCAACACGGCAGCAGCAGCGGTTGTCCTGCCATACCTCGCCGCCGGGCGCATCGATCGACTCGATACCCTGATCATCTCGCACTCGGATATCGATCATGCCGGCGGCGCGGCGCCGGTGCTGGCGCAGGTCCCGGCCTCGACAGTGCTGGCCGGCGAGTCGCTGCCCGGCATCCGTCGGCGCGTCGAGCCGTGCCTTGCCGGTGCGAGCTGGCGCAGCGACGGCGTGGTCTTCGAGCTGCTGCATCCTGCGACGGCTGCGGCATTCGAGGGCAACGATGCGTCGTGCGTATTGCTCGTATCGACCGGGTCGAGCCGGCTGTTCATCGGTGGTGACATCGAGGAAAGCGCCGAGAGACGCCTTGTGCAGCGCCAGGCGCTCCCCGCGGTCGACGTGGCCATCGTTCCGCACCACGGGAGCCAGACGTCGTCCAGTCCCGGCCTGGTAGCGGCGCTCAGGCCTGCAGTGGCCATCGTGTCGGCAGGCTTCGGTAATCGCTGGGGCCTGCCCCGCCGGGAGGTCGTTGAACGCTGGGAGTCAGCCGGGGCACAAGTCGTCTCGACGGCCGACTCCGGCGCCATTCATGGCCGTGTCTGCAGCGTGTCCGGCCTGCAATCGTTGCAGCGTTTCCGGGTCCACAGTGCCCGGCTCTGGCACGAATAGCACCGGCTGACCGGCCGCCGATGGTCGCGTTCCCGGGCCGGCTTCCTGTATATTTCATTTTTCCTCCGAGTCAGCTTGTATGGTTGAGATAGTCAAATCCGGCGGCTGGTTGATGGCGCCCATCATCCTCTGCGCCATCATCGCGATGGGGATTATTCTCGAGAGGTTCTGGACGCTGCAGCAGAAGCGGGTCATTCCCGAAGACCTGACGAGCAAGGTCTGGGGCTGGGTGAAGAAGGACCAGCTGGACCAGAAGCAGATTCAGAGCCTCCACCAGGGTTCCGCGCTCGGCCAGATCCTCGCCGCGGGGCTGATCAATCGCGACCGGGAGCGCGACGTGATGAAGGACAGCATCCAGGATACGGGGCGTCACGTCGTGCACGAACTCGAACGCTACCTCGAGACCCTCGGCACCATTGCCGCGATTACGCCGCTCCTCGGTCTGCTCGGCACCGTGATCGGCATGGTCAAGGTCTTCACCGCAATAACGACCCACGGCGTCGGTAATCCCACGGTGCTTGCCGGCGGTATCGCGGAAGCGCTGATAACGACGGCGGCCGGACTCACCGTCGCAATCCCCGCGCTGATCGGCTATCGCTACTACCGGAACCGGGTCGAGTCCCTGGTGGTCGAAATGGAGAAGGAGGCCATCAAGCTCGTCGAGGCGCTGCACCGCCGGCAGGAGAAGGGTAGCGCATGAGACTCAGTCTGCGTCCGCGTACTCAGCCCGAGGTCAACCTGACCTCGCTCATCGATGTCGTCCTGCTGCTGCTGATCTTCTTCATGGTCTCGACGAGCTTCGTCAAGCAATCGCAGATAACGATCAGTCTGCCGGAGGCGGATAGCGCGGACATCGTCGAAGAGGTGCCGAACCAGGTAGACATCATGATCACTGCGACGGGTACCTACCTCGTGAACGGTCGCGAACTCATCAACAGCCGGCCTGAAACGATACGGAATGCCCTGCAAAAGGTATCCGGCGGCAATAACGCGTTGCCTCTGACCATCAGCGCGGACGCCAACGCGAAGCACCAGCACGTCGTAACGGCGATGGATGTTGCGGGGCGGCTCGGATTCGTTCGTATCAGCATCGCCACGGTCAACGAACCGGTCACCGAGTGAACCGGACTATATCCGGGCAAGAGTCGTGAGCCAGCCTAAGCAATCGAAAGTCCGCGTTGTGTACCGTCGCCTGTGGGGCTACGTAATTCCGCACAAGCTCATCGGCGTCGTCGCAGTTGCCGGCATGGCGGCTACGGCGGTGATCGAGGCCAGCCTCGTTTACCTGCTACAGCCACTGATGGACGAGGCCCTCGTCAACCAGAATCTCGAAGCGGCCAGGTGGATGCCCGTGGCATTCGTCCTGATTTTCATCGCTCGCGGGATTGCCGGTTACGCGACCGAATCTTCGCTCGGCTATATAGGCCGCAGCGTCATCAGCTCGCTTCGGCGTGGGGTGTTTCGCAAATTCCTGACTCTGCCGACACGTTTCTTCGAGGAACGCAGCACGGGGCCGTTACTGTCGCGCATGACTTACAACGTGGAGATGGTTGCGGAGTCCGTCACCAGCGTCGTCACGATCGCCGTACGCGACATCCTGACCGTCATCGCGGCTTTCGGCGTCATGTTGTATCAAAGCCCCAAACTGACCATCTTCGTGGCGGTCCTGTTTCCGGTGGTCGCCGTCCTCGTCAGGATTCTCGGTATTACGTTCCGCCGCTACAGCGGCCGTATCCAGGACTCAATCGGCGAAGTCACGCAGGTGACCGAGGAGATCGTATCGGGTAACCGCGTCGTCAAGATGTTTGGCGGCTACGAATACGAGAAGGGTCGTCTCGACCAGGTGGACGGGCTAAACAAGAAACAGAACCTCAAACTGATCTATGTGCGGGCGGCCGGCGTCGCGGTTACCCAGACAATCTTCGGCTTCGGCGTTGCCGGCGTGATTTACATGGCTGGCCTGGAGTCTGCCAGCGGCAACCTGACAGCAGGCCAGTTCATCTCGTTCTTCGGCGCGATGATGTTGATGCTGCAGCCGGTGCGGCGCATTACGAATGTCAACGCGACGCTGCAGCGCGGTGTTGCTGCGGCGGACAGCCTGTTCGGCGTCATGGACGTAGACGACGAGGTGGATACCGGGACGATTGATGCCGGTCGGACGCGCGGGAACGTCGAGTTTCGCGACGTTGTTTTCGCTTATGGCGACTACAAGGCCAAGGTGCTGGACAATATCTCGGTGCAGGTCGAGGCCGGCAGGTCTCTCGCTATCGTCGGTCACTCCGGCAGTGGCAAGTCGACGCTGGTGAGCCTTCTGCCGCGATTCTACGACCCGAGTTCGGGCGACATCCTGCTCGATGGCGTGTCTACTCGTGATTTCACGCTGAAGAGCCTCCGCGACAACATCGGCCTGGTCAGCCAGGACGTCATTCTGTTCAACGATACGATCGCCAACAACCTCGCTTACGGTGAACTCAGGATGCACAGTGACGAAGAGCTGCGCAGGGCGGCCGAGGCTGCCCACGTTCTCGAGTTTGCGGATGAGCTTCCCGACGGGTTGCAGACGATGGTGGGTGACAGGGGCGTGTTGCTGTCCGGCGGCCAGCGTCAGCGCATCGCCATCGGCCGTGCGCTGCTCAAGGACGCGCCAGTGCTCATACTGGACGAGGCGACGTCGTCGCTGGATACCCAGTCTGAGCGTCGCATCCAGGAGGCTCTCAACGAGCTCATGAAGAACCGGACGACGCTGGTCATCGCGCACAGGCTCTCTACGGTTGAAAGGGCAGACTGCATCATCGTGCTCGATAACGGCCGAATCGTGGAGTCCGGAACCCATGCCGAACTGCTCGAGCGCAATGGCCAGTACGCGGCGCTTTACCACATGCAGTTCACGGAGGACTGAACGACGGGCCAATGTACAACTGGCTACATCGAACCTGGTATGAAGGCGGATGGGGCTACCGGCTGCTGCTCCCGCTGGCGGGGCTGTACTGGTTGCTGCTGGGATTTCGCCGACTCCTCTATCGACTCGGCATGCTGAGCAGCTACCGTGCCGCCGTGCCGGTCATTATCGTCGGCAATATCACGGCCGGCGGTACGGGCAAGACGCCGGTCACTATCTGGCTGGCCAATGAGCTCAGGAACCGTGGCTTCGCGCCAGGCATCGTCAGTCGTGGCTACGGCGGCAGCCGCGGATCCACGTCGATGCGGGTCGATGCCGCCTCGGAGGCATCCGTCGTCGGCGACGAGCCGGTGCTGATCGCCCGACGCACGGGTTGCCCGGTCGTGGTCGACGCCAACAGGGCGCGCGCAGCGGCGATGCTCGTCGAGGACGGCGTGAATGTAATCATTGCTGACGACGGGCTGCAGCACTACCGCCTCGACCGAACCTACGAGATCTGCGTAATCGATGGCGCGCGCGGCCTCGGTAATCGCCTGTTGCTGCCGGCCGGCCCCTTGCGGGAAACGGTAGCTCGCCTCGCCGAGGTCGACCAGGTGCTGGTGAACGGCGCTCTGAAGGGCAAGGCAGAGACGCTGACGGCGGTCGAGCAGAATGCCATCGAGTTCCGGCTGGCTGCGGCCGAGGTCCAGCGCCTGAACGGCTCGTTGACACGGCCGATCGAGCGATTCGAGGGCAATACTGTGCACGGGGTCGCAGCCATCGGTAACCCGCAACGGTTCTTCGACCAGTTGCGGGCCCACGGCATGCAGGTCATCGAGCATGCGTTTCCGGACCACGCGGAGCTGCGCCGGACGGACCTCGAGTTCGGCGACAAGTTCGACGTGCTGATGACCGAGAAAGACGCCGTCAAGCTTGGTCGAAATGCCGACGACCGGTTCTGGGTCGTCCCGGTCGAACTGGCCATGGAGCCGGCCCTGTCGGCGCCGTGGCTGGAGCAAATTGAATCTCGCCTGCGAACGCAACAGGAGGGCGAATGAACGATTTCGTCGTCGTCATACCGGCGCGGTACGCCTCGACTCGTCTGCCCGGAAAGCCATTGCGCGACATCAATGGAAAGCCGATGCTGCAGCACGTGTATGAGCGCGGTACCGAAAGTTCTGCGAAGGAGGTCGTCATTGCGACCGACGACGAACGAATCGCCACGGCTGCCGAGGAATTCGGGGCGAGGGTGTGCATGACCGGCGACCATCACGGGTCAGGCACGGACCGGATCGCCGAGGTTTGCGACCTGCTGGCCTGGGACGACGGCCGCGTCGTGGTGAACTTGCAGGGCGACGAACCGACGATGCCGGCCGCACTGATCGATCAATGTGCCGGCCTCCTCGACGATGGCAGGGCAGATATCGCGACGTTGGCATCGCCGATAGCCTCGCCAGGTGACTTCGAGAACCCGAATGTCGTCAAGGTTATTCTCGACGATGACGGCAATGCCATCTATTTCAGCCGAGCCGCGATCCCCTACCCGAGGGACCCTGGCGATCGCGAGCTCGCGGTCGAGACTGCGCTGCAGCACCATGGCATCTATGCCTATCGCTGCGGCGTTCTGCGCCGCCTCGTGGCGGCGGAGCGTTCGCGGCTCGAGCGCTGCGAGCAGCTCGAGCAGCTGCGGGCCCTGGCACTCGGAATGACGATTCGCGTGGGCGTACCGGCAGAGCGTCCGGGCGCCGGCGTGGACACCGAAGCCGATCTCGAAGCGGCAGCCAGGGCACTTGCATAAGCCGGTGCCGGTTTCACCCTCGGTATCCGCGTATAACATTCGCGGCCGTGTGCCGTATAAGAAAGTCATGCGCATCAGGCCTCTGGCAACCTGTCTGGCTGTCGCTCTCTCGTGGATAACCGTGGCATCCCCACGTGCCGACGAGCTGCCGCTGTTCGAGGATGACCAGATCCTCAAGGCCGTGCTGACCGCGCCGATCGCGCAGGCCTATGCGCATAAGAACCAGGATGCGCGGCTGTATCTGCCCGGCCATTTCACGTACGTCGATGAGAATGGAGAGACCGTCAAGCTCGAAGTCTCGATCCGCGCGCGCGGCAATTTTCGGCGGATGTACTGCGACCTGGCGCCGCTGCGCCTGAACTTCAAGAAATCCCAGGTCGCGGGCACTCTGTTCGCGGGGCAGGACAAGCTGAAACTGGTTGCGCCGTGTTTCGACAGCCCGAGCTATCAACGGTACGTCGTGCTCGAGTACCTCGCCTACAGGATGCTCGAGATCCTTACTGACTACAGTTACCGGACCCGGCTGATCAGGCTCAGCTACGTCGACAGCGACGACAAGCTGCATCCGTGGACCTTCGTCACCTTCGTCATCGAAGAAGATTCGGACATGGCGGACCGACTAGGGCTGGAGATGATGAGCCTGCCGGAGGTCCGTTTTGCCGAGCTTGACCGGGACAAGACGGCGCTCGCCGAGCTGTTCCAGCTCCTGATCGGCAATAACGATTATTCTGTTCTGAAAGTCCGCGAGGGAGAAGACTGCTGCCATAACGTAGACATCCTCGGCTTCGACGAGGCGAGCCTGAAGATCCCTATCCCGTTCGACTTCGACTTCTCAGGATTCGTCAATGCTGTCTACGCCGCGCCCCCGAACCACTTGCCGATTACCGAAGTGCGCTATCGCTATTACACCGGCTTGTGTCATCCGACGGGGGTGCTCGAGGGAGCGATAGCCCAGGTGCAGGCCAGGCGCCAGGAGATCTTCGCGCTTGTCGAAAACCAGAAAGAGCTCTCCAGGAAGGGCAAACGCGACGCAACGCGTTATATCCAGTATTTCTACGATATCCTGGATAATCCGAAGAGCCTCGAAACCGAAATCTACACGCGCTGCCGCGGCAGGCACCTGCTCGAGTCGATGCTGGAGCTCTCTAGCGGTTCGAGGTAGGTGGGCTCGATGCCCCGGCTGCCTGCTGCTCGGAAGCCCGGGTCGCCCGCAGATCTTCCTTGCGGAGCTTCTCGGCGACCGCATACTGCGACTCGAGACCATCGCCGAACGCGCAGACCAGGACCGCGGCATAATTGAAAAACACCGTCAGGATCACGGCAATTTCCATCGACTTGATGCCTGCCGCAATGCCGACACCGATAGCGGAGAGAATGAACAGCGTATCGAAGGTATCGCTGAGCGCACGGCGAAAGCGCACGCCGGCCACGATACCGGCGAGGCTGAAGGCGAGTGCCAGGCTGTGTTGTACGACCGTGACGATACCGGCAACGACGGCAGGCAGCACCAGCGCCGTCGTATCGATCGAATGGTCGTAGTCGCTCCCGGCGTGGATCGCCTTGTACACCCATGACACCGGCAACATGAGCAGCAGTGTCGAGGTCATGGCGTAGAAGAGGGCGAGCGTATCACCGAGCCAGGCCGGGCCTCGCTCCATGCGCGCCCTCGCTGTTTCTGTCGCCAGCTCCTCGAGCTCTTCCCCGTCCGCGCTCAGCAGGGCCTCCTCGAGTTCCAGCAGGTCCGACGTGTTGTAGCCCGCAATATCGCCGACGCCGCCCAGTGGCAACTTATCGACGACGCCGGGATACATCGCAACCATGATTGCGACCAGCGCGGCCAGCACCGCGTAGTAGATCGTGATTCTGACGAGGGTGCCCCGCAAGGTCTTGCGGTGCTGCTCCATTATGGACTTGATGTGTTGCTCGACGTTCATGCTGCAACCATAAAGCCTATTGTCAGGGCAGGCAATCTGTACAATTGGGAGCCTTTCAACTGCGTGCTGGATTGCCAATGGCCAACGACCCGATATCCGTTTCCGTGCTCTTCGTCTGCATGGGCAACATCTGCCGGTCGCCGACCGCGGAAGGGGTGTTTCGGCACTTCGTCGCGGAGGCGGGCCTGGACAAGGTGATTCGGATCGATTCGGCCGGAACCCACGCCTACCACATCGGCGAGCCGCCGGATCGGCGCGCGAAGGCCGCGGCCGAACGCCGAGGGTTTTCACTCGACAAGATTCGTGCGCGACGCGTTACCGGTACGGATTTCGAGCGCTTCGACTACCTGCTGGCCATGGACGAGGACAACCTGTCCGTACTGCAGGAACTGGCCGACCCGCAGCATCACGGCAAGATTCGCCTTTTCCTCGAGTTCGCCGACGGCCACGAGTCGGAGGTTCCCGACCCTTACTACGGGGGCGCTGCCGGCTTCGAGCGCGTCCTCGACCTGGTTGAAGAAGCGTCCCGAGGCTTGCTCGAGACGCTTCAAAGAGACATTCAGGACGACTCGGAGTCCTGCTGAGAAGGCTCGGACGCGCCGCTCGACTTCTGCGGCGGCATGGCCGGCTCGACAGGCTCCCAAGGCAAAAGCCGGCCCTTGGCCTTGTCTTCTCCGGCCGGCGCTTCACCGGCCTTCGGGTCGGGCTTTGAGGCCGTCTTCGGCTCGGGCCTGGGCTCGGGCTTCGCGGCCATTTCCGGTTTCGGCTCGGGCTTCGGCTCGGGCTTCGCGGCCATTTCCGGCTTCGGCTCGGGCTTGGCGGCCGTTTCCGGCTTCGGCTCGGGCTTCGGCTCGGGCTTGGCGGCCGTTTCCGGCTTCGGCTCGGGCTT
>JBFFSI010000029.1:0-26777 GCA_041572475.1 Woeseiaceae bacterium | reverse complement strand
CGAGTTCGTATCGGCTGACTCGATCTACCTGCGCGATGGCCGCGTCTACTTCGATTCACAGTCGAATGGCGACGCCTCGAGCCTGGTTATCGACACTGCCCACGGCGACGTGCGTCACTTGGGTACGCAGTACATGGCGGCCGTCGATGCGCTGACGCTCGTCGTCAGCGTTCGCGAAGGCGCCGTGACGGTCAGCCGTCGCGGCGGTGAGGACAAGGCAACTGCGGGCCAGCGTCTCGAATTCGTCGGCGATGCCCGCCCCAGCCTGAGCAATATCCGCGCCACGGCTGCCCAGTGGGACTGGATCGGAGCCACGGCACCGACCCTCGATTTCAGTGGCAAATCGACCTATGAATTCCTGCAATGGGTCGGACGTGAAACGGGCTACAGGCTGCAGTTCGAGACTGCCGAGGCGGAGCGAGTAGCTCGCGAGGGCCGCCTGGTCGGCGCCATCCCGGGGCTCGATCCGAAGGCCGAGTTGGAGGTCAGGATGCTGGGAGAGGACCTCGATTACACCTTCGACGAAGTCAGTGGCACACTGAGGGTCGGCGCCACCAACTTCGGGACCTGACACGACCATGCGCCGGCCGTTCTCATTGCTGGTTCTCTTGCTGCTCGCGGCAGCGCCCGTGTTCGCCGATGAGGTCGGCAAGGCATTCGCCGGCCGCAATGTCATCGACGTCATCGAGGAGTTTCGCGCGGCCGGTGAACCGTTTGCCTACAGCACCAACCTGGTTACGACAGATCTCGTCGTCATCGAGGAGCCGGGACCGGGCGCGCCCCTTGACGTGGTCAGGCAGCTACTCCGGCCGCACGGCCTCACGGTCGAGGAGCGGGCCGGCGTTTACCTCGTGATGCGCTTCGACGCCGAAGGCCTGGAGCTGGGCAGCATTCTGCTCGTCATCACGACCGAGGACGATGGCGAACCGATGGCGCAGGCGGTCGTGACGGTGCGTCCCGGGCTCGGCAGCTCGACCGCGATCAAGCCCGGCATCTACGAGTATGCGCATGTCACGCCGGGCCGCTACGCGTTCAGCATCGAGGCGGCCGGTTTCCAGCCGGTTCGCAAGGTCGTCGACGTCTGGCCCGGGGAGACGAAGGTCGTCAGTGTCGGGATGGATGTCGCGAGGCCCGAGATCGAGACGATCGCCGTGTCTGCGAGCCGTTACGAGATACTGCGTGATATCGCCGCATCGCGCTTCGTGCTCGATCAGCGCACGATCCAGAGCATGCCCGATATTGGTGAGGATCCGATGCGGGTCACGCAGCGGCTGCCGGGTGCGGCTGCGAGCGGCGCATCGGCCAGGACGCATTTCCGCGGCGGGGAGCAAGGTGAGATCGGCATCATGCTCAACGGGCAGTGGCTGTTCGATCCCTTCCACATCCGCGACTACCAGAGCATCTTCAGCGCCATCGACTCCCGCGCCATCGAGGGCGTCGAGGTTTACACCGGCGGCTTCCCGGTGCGGTTCGGCAACCGCATGAGCGGTCTGGTGCTCATGGAGTCGCTCGAGCCGCCGCAGCCCCGGCACACCGAGATCGGCATCTCCGTATTCAATACGTCGTTCCTGACAGCGGGCAACGGGTCCGATCGCCACTGGGTGTTGTCGGCACGCAGGGGCAATCTCGACCTCGTCATCAGGCCGGAGTTCGGTCAGCCGTCATACTACGACGTGTTCGGCGAATTCAGCTACGATTTTTCGCCCGACGCGACGCTGTCGGTCAACGCGCTCTACGCGGACGACAAGGTGGAGGTCATCCTCGAGTCCGAACCGGCCGAGCTGGAGCGCGTCGTCAGCAAGACGAGAAACGCCCAGTTCTGGGTGCAGCTCGACAACCGTTGGTCTGACGAGCTGTCGAGCCAGACGGTAATCTCTGCCGTCTCCTTTACCAACAGCCGCAGCGGCGCATTGAACGACGAGGAGAAAATCGTTGCCAGCGTCGACGACACGCGTGAAATCGACCAGTTCGGTTTTCGGCAGGAGTTCACGTTCAATACGGGTGGTCGGCACCTGGTCCAGTGGGGTCTCCAGGCCACCTATGCAGACGCCGAGTACCTGTACAGCAATACTGCCGAGTACTTCGGCCTGCAGGCCCTCTACGAGGGCCGGGATGAACCGTTCGCCAGGGATCTGGCGGCGTCGCCCGACGGCGCGGGTTACTCCCTGTATTTCTCGGATCGGTGGAAGGTCTCTGATCGCTCCGTCCTCGAATGGGGTTTGCGCTGGGATGACCAGTCGTATCCCGATGCCGGCTCGGATTCGCAGTTGAGTCCCCGGCTCAGCTACCTCCGGGCGCTCGGGGCCAGGACGGAATTGCGCCTGTCCTGGGGCAGGTATCACCAGCCCCAGCAGATTCACGAGCTGCAGATCGAGGACGGCATTACGGACTTCTGGCCGGCGCAGAGAGCCGATCACGTAATCGCCGGTGTGCGCCACCTGTTCCGGGACAAGTATGCGCTGCGCGTCGAACTGTTCAGCAAGGACATGCGGCAGGTCCGGCCCCGCTTCGAGAACCTCTATGATCCGCTGGGTCTGATTCCGGAAGTGCAGCCGGACCGGGTCCGGCTCGATCCACGCAGCGCTTCGGCGCGCGGTCTCGAATTATCGATCGACCGGTCGGAGGGACCGCTCACCTGGTGGGCGACTTACGTGCTGTCGGAAGTGACCGACCGCATCGATGGGCGCGAGGAGCTGCGCAGCTGGGACCAGCGGCATGCCTTCCAGGGCGGTGTCAGCTGGAGCAACGAGAAGTGGGACGTGGCGCTGGCCAGCAGCGTTCATACCGGGTGGCCGTTGACGGAATTGGCGCTGGTCGAGAACGGCCTGGACGAAGACGGCGAGATCCAGTACCTCGCCGTTCCCGGACCGCGCAACGCCGGCAGGCATCCGAGCTTCGCAAGCCTCGACTTCCGGGTCAGCCGCACCTGGAAGCTGAAGCGCGGTTCGTTCATGGCCTTTTTCGAGGTTTCGAATCTTACGAATCGGCGCAACCAGTGTTGCCTCGACTGGGACCTCGAGGAAGACGAGGACACGGGCGAGGAGGTGTTCGAGCGCGGTGTCGACTACTGGATGCCGCTGCTACCCGCAATTGGCGTCCTGTGGGAGTTCTGACCAGGCGTCGATCGTTTCCCTGTATTGCTCGACCAGGCGATCCGCGCCGACCCCATCGACCCGGATCAGGCCTTGTGCGCGGCTTGCAACCGACCGTTGCAATGGATGGCTGCCGCGGCCTGCCGACGACGACAAGACGAAAGGTATCGACCGGGTCAGAGTCAGCAACAGGCCCGTCTGCCCGGCCTTCTCGTCATGTGCGTGCACCAGGTCGACGGGCGGCATCAGGCAGTACGCCATGACCGGCGACCTGACGATCGGACCCACCGTCACGTAAGGCCGGCTGTCCAGTCGCCTCGCGATGGCTATGTCGCTGACCAGCACATGCTGGTCTACCGCCAGCCGATCGAGACCCTCCACGAGCTCGACGAAGGCGTTCGCCGCAGCCTCGTCCGCCGCCAAAAGAAAGACATGCCCTATCTTCACCGCAGTCCTGTCCCTTCGATCCCGGCCGTTTCATGCCATTAGACAGGGGCATCGTCAAAAACCGGTCGCGTCAGGTCACCGTCTTTTGATACTGCGGGAGCTCGTCCCCGATGATCAGCCAGGGCGCCTTGTCCTCGACCCAGATGTGTACTCGCGGCGGGAACAGCGAGGGATCGTCGAAACTCGTGGTCCTTATGTCGACGTCGCCGCCGCGCTTGACGTGCTCGTAGGTCAGGGACGTGCCGCAGTCGCGGCAGAAGCCCCGGGTGACGCCGGGCGAGGAATGGCAGACGGCCAATTCGCCGCTGGTCAGCCGGAACCGGTCTTTCGCGAACGTCGTCCACGGTACCACCGGCCCGCCAGCGGCCTTCTGGCAGCTCTGGCAGTGGCAAAAGCAGCTGAACTGCTCGGGACCCTCCACCTGGAACCGTATTCGGCCGCAGCAGCAGCCGCCTTCATATGTTTTCATTTCGAGTCATCCTTGCTGCGCGGCCGCACCCAGAACCAGCTTGCGACGACGAGGCCGCCGAACACCGTGTAACAGACCGCAAACACCCAGGCCGGCGCCTGGTAGTAAAGCAGCGTGTCGAGCCAGTGGGCGATGAAGCTGCCAGCGTAGGTCGCGCCGCCGGCGCGGGCTCGCAGCCACATCTCCAGGGTCGTCAACGGACAAATCACTCCGCCCCAGGACTGCAGCACGACGACGCCGATCGCCGCGAGGTGCGCGATGCGGAAGACGCGGTTGCGCACCCACGACCAGCCGGCCAGCCCGCCCGCGAATATCAGCAATAGCCCGGAGGTGACGAACAGGACGAAAAGCACGTGTAATACGAGGATCGCATCGGCGGCCAGCAGGTATAGGGTGGGGGAGGCCATCGAGCTTCCGGTTCAGAACCAGCGCCGAACCCGGCTCGCGTAGAGCGCAAAATCGGCCCCGAACCTATCCAGCAACGCGCGTTCCTCCGGCTTGATCTGGAACCGGGTCATGTAGGCGATGAATGCGGGCAGCATCAGCACCGAGACGGGGTTTGCCAGGTACGTGGCCCATGCAGCGAGTACCAGCGCCAGCCCGAGGTACATCGGATTCCGGGAGTACTGGTAATAGCTCGTGGTGACCAGCGTTGAAGCCTTGTGCGGCTCGGTCGGGTCGACCGTCGTCTGCCGGCGCCGGAACGCCACGACACTGCCGATGCCGACAACACCGCCCGCGATGAACAGGGCGCCGGCCACGGCGAGCTGCCCGGGGAACCCGACGGTAGCCGCCGGCAGGCTTTTCGAGATTCCCCACATCGCGAGTCCGGCAAGGAGGAATACGCCGACCGGGGGGATCTTCAGCTCCAGCGCCGTCACGGCAGGACCACCTTGCCGAGCTCAAAGGCGCCCGCGAGAATCTTGACGGCCCGGCCCGTGATCAGCACGCGATCGCCTGCAAGTTCGCAGGTTACGTCCCCACCGCGCCTCGACACCTGCCGTGCGTGAAAGCGGGTCTTGCCCGTCCGCGCGGCCCAGTAGGGTGCCAGCTGGGTGTACGCAGAACCGGTGACAGGGTCCTCGGGGATACCCACCGCAGGTGCAAAGAAGCGGGCGACGAAGTCGTACTCGGTATCGGCAGCCGTGATGATGATCCCCCGCGCCGGGACCCTGGCGAGCTGGCCGATATCGGGGCTTGCGGACCGCACCTCGCCGGCGCTGCCCAGAACGACCAGCAGGTCGGCCGAGCGCAGGCACTCGACGGGCCGGATGCCGCCGAACGCCGCCTCGACTTCGGGAGGCGTGGCGCAGGCCTCAGGGGGTTGGGCCGGGAAGTCGAGCGTCAACCGATCGGCGTCTCTTGTCACCGGGAGGGGACCGGACCGGGAATCGAAGACCACGGTGTCACCATCGAAACCCAGTTCGTTAAACACGACGAAAGCGGACGCGAGCGTCGCGTGCCCGCACAGTTCGACCTCGGCCTCGGGCGTGAACCAGCGAATCGCATAGCCGCCCCCCTCGGCCACGAAAAAAGCGGTCTCTGACAGGTTGTTCTCCGCGGCGATGGCCTGCATCAGGCCGTCGGGGAGCCAGGCCTGTAGCGGGCAAACGGCTGCCGGGTTGCCCTCGAAAGCCCGGCTGGCAAACGCATCGACCTGGTACAGCGGAATCTTCATCGTGGCCTAGCTGGCCGACAGCCAGCGGTGCAGGCGTACCGCCGTGCCGGCCGGGAACCGGCTCTGCTCGAGCGGCAGTTCGACATAGCCGTCGGTGCCCGACAGCGACGCGAAATCGCCCGACGTGTTCGTGTGGACGGGCATCGCGAGCACGCCTCCTGACACGTTGCTGAGCAGCTTCACCGGCAGGAAACAGGTCAGCGCCGGCTCGAACGTCACGTCCTGCGTCAAGGCCGCAAAGTCGGGCGGGCCCGGCACGCTGCCACAGGCCTTGTTCAGTGCGGGAATGACATACTGCCGGCAGCACACGAGCGTGGAGACCGGGTTACCCGGCAGCGCGAACACGGGCTGGCCATTCGGGCCGACGCCGAACCACATCGGCTTGCCCGGCCGCTGACTGATCTTGTGGAACACCAGATCGACGCCGAGGCTGGCGAGTACCTCGGGCACGTAGTCGGCTTTGCCCATCGAGACTCCACCCGAGAGGACCAGCGCGTCAGCCGCGCCGAGATGTTCGCCGATGCGCGCCTCGAGCTGCGCCGGTTCGTCCACGACATGGTCGTGCGCGCAGTCCTCGAAGCCATGCTGCCGGAGCATCGCGATCAGGGCGGGGCCGTTGGACAGGCGCACCTGGTGCGGCTGGATCGGCTTGCCGGCAGGGACGAGCTCGTTGCCGGTCGATATGACGCGGATCGCCGGCATCCGGCTGACGGCCACCTCGGTCAGGCCGCAGGAAGCGATGATGGCGACGTCCGGTGCCGCGACGCGATGACCAGCCGACAGGAGTTCGGTCCCCTGGGCGTGATCGGAACCCTGCGCGTGAATGAACTGGCCTTCGGCCGCCTCGTAGCCGTCTTCGACCTCTGCGTGGCCGGCTGACACCGATATGCGCTCGACCGGGATGATGCAGTTCGCGCCGGCGGGCAAGGCGGCGCCGGTCATGATCTCGATCGCCTTGCCGGACTCCAGGGCCAGCCGCGCATCGCCGGCGGCCTGGGTTGCCTGCAGCGGAAAACGCCGGCTGCCGCCTTTGAGGTCGGCAACCGCGATCGCGATACCGTCCATCATCACGCGATCGAACGGCGGCTGATCGCGCTCGGCGATGACGCTCTGGCGAAGAGTGCGACCGACGGCGCCGCCGAGCTCGACGGCCTCGCTGTCCTGCGTCTGCATCGCACCGAGTACGGCGTCGAGTGCTTCGGCAGACGTGATCATGCGTCCGCTCAGCGCGCTTCCCGCGCGATTGCGCGGTGGCCGATGTCGCGCCGGAAATAGACACCGTCCCAGCAGACCTTTGCGACAGCGGCGTAAGCCTCACCTGCCGCCTTCGCGACCGTTTCGCCGAGCCCTACGGCGCACAGCACACGCCCGCCCGCCGTCACGACATCGCCGTCGCGCCGCGCCGTGCCGGCATGGAAGACTTTCCGTGACTCGCTGTCGGCCGACCCGAGGCCGCTGATCGGTGCGCCCTTGGCATAGCTCCCCGGGTAGCCGCCGGCCGCCATGACGACGCCCAATGCGGCGCGCGGGTCCCACTCGGCTGCAAGCGAACCGAGGCCACCGTCCAGCGTCGCGGCGCAGATCTCGACGAGGTCGGACCTGAGTCGCATCATGATCGGTTGCGTCTCCGGATCGCCGAAGCGGCAGTTGAATTCGATAACTTTCGGCGTGCCGTCCGGCATGATCATCAAGCCCGCGTAAAGAAACCCCGTGTAGTTGTTGCCGTCCGCCTGCATGCCTGCCAGCGTCGGCTCGATCACGAGACGCATGATCCTGGCCTCGACCTCGGGCGTCACGACGGGCGCCGGCGAGTAAGCGCCCATGCCGCCGGTGTTGGGACCGACGTCGCCCTCGTCACGCGCCTTGTGGTCCTGCGAGGTCGCCATCGGCAGCACGTGCATGCCGTCGGTTACGACGATGAAACTGGCCTCTTCGCCGTCGAGGAATTCCTCCACGACAATCCGGGCTCCTGCCTCGCCGAACTTGCCGCCCGACAGCATCTCGGTTGCCGCCGTCTCGGCGTCGACCACCGTCTGCGCGACGATCACGCCCTTGCCGGCGGCCAGGCCGTCGGCCTTGATCACGATCGGCGCGCCCTGTTCCCGAATGTAAGCGAGAGCCGGTTCCAGCTCGGTGAATTTCCGATAGGCTGCCGTCGGGATGCCGTGACGCGCCAGGAAGTCCTTGGTGAATGCCTTGGAGCCCTCGAGTTGCGCCGCCGCGGCGCTGGGGCCGAAGCAGGGCAGGCCCTCGGCGCCGAAGCGGTCGACGATGCCGGCGACCAGCGGCGCTTCCGGACCGACGATCGTCAGTCCGATACCCTCGGAGCGGGCCAGCTCGACGAGCGACTCGATGTCCTCCGCGCCGACGGCGACGTTCCTGAGGCCGGGCTCCGAGGCCGTGCCGGCATTGCCGGGCGCTACGAGCACCTCCTCAGCCAGCGGTGACTGGGCGCACTTCCAGGCCAGCGCATGTTCGCGTCCACCTGATCCTATTACGAGTATCTTCATCCCGATCTCGCGGCCGAAGCCGCTCTCGTATCAATGTCGGAAGTGCCGCATGCCCGTGAAGACCATGGCAAGGCCATGCTCATTGGCAGCCTGGATGACCTCGTCGTCGCGCATCGATCCGCCCGGTTGGATGATAGCCGCAATGCCGGTCTCGGCCGCTGCGTCGATGCCGTCGCGGAACGGAAAAAATGCGTCCGATGCCATGACCGACCCGTTCACGTCGAGCCCCTCGTCGGCCGCCTTGATGGCGGCGATCTTGGTGCTGTAGACGCGGCTCATCTGGCCGGCACCAACGCCGATGGTCATGTTGTCCTTGCAGAAAATGATCGCGTTGGACTTCACGTACTTCACGACGGTCCAGGCGAACAGCATGTCCTCGATCTGCTGCTCGGTCGGCGCCTTCTCGGTGACCAGCTTGAGATCGTCGGCCGTAATCCGTCCCAGGTCCGTGTTCTGTACGAGCAGGCCGCCCGAGACTTTCTTGAAATCGAATCCTGCGGCCGACTGTCCCCAGGCTCCGGTCTGCAGCACGCGTACGTTCTTCTTCCCGGCCAGCACGCCCACGGCAGCCGGCTCGATCCCCGGTGCCACGATCACTTCGACGAACTGGCGGTCGATGATGCTGTGCGCCGTCGTCGCATCCAGTGGCCGGTTGAAGGCGATGATGCCGCCGAACGCCGACGTCGGGTCGGTCTTGAAGGCCTTCTCGTAGGCACTGAGGATACTGTCGGCGACTGCGACGCCGCACGGGTTGGCGTGCTTGACGATCACACAGGCCGGTGCGTCGAACTGCTTCACGCACTCGAGCGCCGCATCGCTGTCGGCGATGTTGTTGTAGGACAAGGCCTTGCCCTGCAGCTGCTCGGCTGCTGCCAGCGATCCGGGGGCGGGCCGCTGGTCCCGGTAGAACGCGGCGTCCTGGTGAGGGTTCTCGCCATAACGCATTCTCTGGATGAGGCTGCCCGAATAGAGCGCCCTGTCACCCAGCGGGTCGTCGCCGAGCGATTGCGAGAGATAGGTCGTGATGGCCGTGTCGTAACTTGCCGTGTGTGCGAATGCTTTTGCAGCCAGGCGGCGCCGCACGTCGACAGAAAGCGAATCTGTTTTCAGCGATGCGACGATCGACTCGTAGTCGTCGGGGTCGACGACGACCGCGACACCGTCATGGTTCTTGGACGCCGCGCGGATCATTGCCGGTCCGCCGATATCGATATTCTCGATCGCGTCCTCGAGCGTCGCATCGGCGCGGGCGATCGTCTCCTCGAACGGGTACAGGTTGACGGCGAGCAGGTCTATGGGCTCGATGCCGTGCTCCTGCATCACGGGCTCGTCCGTGCCACGGCGTCCGAGGAGGCCGCCGTGAATGACCGGGTGCAGGGTCTTGACGCGACCGTCCATGATCTCGGGAAAACCGGTCTTCTCGGCCACCTCGGTAACGTCGATGCCGGCTTCTAAAAGCGCGCGGCAGGTGCCGCCGGTGGAGAGGATTTCCACGCCGAGCTCGGACAGCGCGGACACGAAAGGAATCAGGCCACGTTTGTCGGAAACGCTGACCAGCGCTCGTCGCACCGTAAACATCTTTTCACCTGGTTTAAGTTATTGAAATTCCGAGGAATTACTGGAGCAGCGAATAGGTCTTGAGTTTCTTGCGCAGCGTGCCGCGGTTTATGCCGAGGATGCCTGCCGCCTGGCTCTGGTTGCCCTGCGTGTAATCCATGACGACCTTGAACAGCGGCCGCTCCACTTCGCCTATGACCAGGTCGTAAAGGTCGCCGGGCCGATCGCCGTTCAGGTTGGCGAAATACTGGTTGAGAGCTTCTTCCGTGTGCCGGTGGAGTGGTTTCTTGCTTTGCCTGGCCTGGAGTTCTTTCCTTGTCTTGTCTTTTCGGCTGTAATTCTTCTGGGCCACGACGGTCGATTCCTGTTGCAACTACGCAGCGAGCAAAACACCTCCATCCTCACGATCGAAGTATTCCTGCGTCAGCTGGATTTGTTCCTCTCCACTCTTTGCGCGAATGACCCGGTACCGGTAGTCGTCTGCGTTAACGATGTTCTTGCAATACCAGGTCAGATGCTTGCGTGCCACCCGCACACCGGTCGATTCCCCATAGAACCGGTGCATGTCTTTCAGGTGGTCGGTCATGATATCACGCAATTCGTTTTTTGCTAGCGGGGCACAGGCGTCCCGGTGTGCGTCGTAGTGGACGAGTTCGCGGAAGATCCAGGGGCGGCCTTGAGCGCCTCGACCGATCATCAAGGCATCTGCATTAGTTAGGCGCAAAACTTCAAGCGACTTCTCCGGAGTGGTGATATCGCCATTGGCAATTACGGGAATCGAGACCGATTCCTTGACCTGCGCAATGGTTTCGTATTCGGCGCGGCCCTCGTAACGGCATGCGCGAGTTCGGCCATGGATGGCGAGCGCCCGGATGCCGATGTCTTCAGCGATGCGCGCGACCGTGGGCGCGTTCCGGCGCTCGGTATCCCAGCCGGTGCGCATCTTCAGCGTGACCGGCACGTCGACGGCCGCGACGACAGCAGAGAGGATCTCGGCGACGAGTTTCTCATCCTTCAGCAGCGCCGATCCCGCAAGCTTCCTGCAGACCTTCTTGGCCGGACAGCCCATATTGATGTCGATGATCTGCGCGCCGCGCCGGACGCAGGCCCGGGCAGCGGCGGCGAGCTGTGACGGTTCCGAGCCCGCGATCTGTACCGTGACCGGCTCCGCATCGAGGTCGAGGTCGAGTCGATGCCGGGACTTGGCGCTCTGCCAGAGGCGGGTATCTGCCGTCGTCATTTCCGAGGTCGCCATGCCGGCGCCGAAGCGCAGGCAAAGCTTGCGGAACGGCGCGTCGGTCACACCGGCCATCGGCGCGAGCACGAAGCGGCTCGCGAGCTCAAACTGACCGATCCTCACTTGAAGTCTTCGATGGCGCAGCGAAGCTGGCCGCTCGTCAGCCGGTAACAGACGTTCAGCTTGAACCCGGTGGCCTCTGCCGACGGGTTCTCGATCGAGATGACGGCATTGAACGTGTTGCCGGCCGGCACGAGTTCGCGCGGGTCGGCATCACTGCCGAGGTATTCCCCGGGCTCGAGGACCCGGCTGCCGATGATGTCCTCGAATCGATCGGTCAGGGAGACGTGTACGAGCGGATAGGGCAGGGGGCCGTCGGAATTGTTGCCGACGCGCGAGTAGATCGTCAGCAGCTCGTCGCCCTCGTCGGTGCTGCCCTTGGTCGCCTCGAAACGCCAACCCTTGATGTTCCAGGCGGGCGTCAGCGGCTTGCCAAACATGCGGTAAACGGGCCCGATCGTCTCGCTGAAGATGGGAATAGTCGCGAGCGCCTCGCGAGACTGATGCACGATCTGCAAGGCCAGGACCACTACCAGCAGGGCCGCGGCGGCGATCATGCCGAATCTCGGCGATCCGCCCGACCCCTGCTTCCTGAGTTCGTCCTCGGCGCGGCGGGCTTTCAGTTCCTCGCCGAGGCGACGGTTCTTCTCGTGTCGGTCGCGGTCGTGCCAGGCGCGAACCGCCTCGCCTTCCATGATGATGGTCTCCACGGCCGGACTGTCAGCGGCGGATTCGGTCTCCTCGGGTTCGGGATTGTCCTCGTCGCTGCTCGCCGTCTCGTTCTCCGCGAGTTCATCCTCGACTTTCCTGTTCGGCTGCACCTGCACGATCGTCGATGCGAAACCATCCTCATCCTCGACGGCGACGCTGAGGAGGTCCTGATCGATCAGCATGTTGATCGTCTTTTCCTCCTCGGTCATCTCGGGGATGTAATGCTCCTCGACCCTTGGCTCTTCGGGTTCGTCATCATCGTCCAGCCGGATTTCCAGGGACTGCTCGTCGACCGGGACCTCGCGGAAGTCATACATGAGTTCCGCGTCGTCAGCCGGTTCCTCGAGTTCGATCGGTATGTCTTCGTCTTCGCTCGACACTTCCGGCGCGGTGTCAAACAGCACCTCCGGCTCCGGCTGTGGTTCCAGGTCGGGCTCCGGCCCTGGTTCCAGGTCGGGCTCCGGCTGTGGTTCCAGGTCGGGCTCCGGCTCTGACTCGAGGTCGAATTGCGCTTCCGGTTCGAGGACGAGCTCCGACTCCGGTCCGGATTCGAGCAGCACCCGCGCTTCGGCCTCCGCCTCGAAGGCTGCCGCAATGAGGTCTTCGTCGATCGAAGTCTCCGGCTCTTCGGCAGGTTCGTCGATCGATTCTTCGTCGTCGCCGGACGGCAGCCCGGCGTCGGCCTCCTCATCAATCGCCTCGTGCAGGCCGCTCGTGCTGATGCCGAGGGCTTCCGCCTGGAGCGCGAACTGGGTATCGACATCGAGGAGTTCCTCGACCTCTTCCGGTGTGCTCTCAGCAACCGGCACCTCCGGCTCGCCGACCTCCTCGAGCAGCTCCTCCCAATCGTCGGGATCCCCAAGCTCCAGATCGACCTGGGCGTCCTCGGGAGGCGCCACGGGTTCCGGCACTTCAACCGCCGGCGCGGGCGGCGGCGCTTCGAGATCGAAGTCGTCGGGCAGCGGCGTATTGTCGTCAAAGCGCATTTCCTCGAAGATTTCGGGAGCGTCGATCTCTGCCGGCGCCGCCGTCAACACCTCGTCTACCGGTGTTGGCGTCTCTTCGAGTAGCGCATCGAGCGGCCCCTGGTCCCCGTCATCGTCGATAAAGAATTTCAGCGATCCCGTATCCGACCCCGGGTCATGTTCCTCGGGTTCCTCGGGTTCCTCGGGTTCCTCGGGTTCCTCGGGTTCAGCGTCCCGTAGCGGCTCCGGCCCATCGACGTCGTTCTCCTCTTCGTCGGCGCCAATGACTCGCCACTCGACGCCCGTGTCCTCGATCCGCACATCCTCTCCGGCCAGCTGATCGAGGGTCTTGAGGAGCGCTGCGCTCTGCTCGGCGGAAATCGTCGCTGGCGGCTCGTCCGCCTGCAGGTCACCGGGTTGGTCGGGTGTCAGTTCCGGGAGCTGGGGTTCGGGGTCGTCGCGGACCGGTGCCTGCGGTTTTTGCTCCGACAGGAATTCGAGAGCATTGAAGGCTACGCCGCAACCACCGCAGCGAACCTTGCCCGCGGCCTGCTTCAGGACATCGGCAGTGACGCGAAACGCAACATGGCATTCAGGGCACTGGGTATACATCGCTCAGCCCTCGATTCTCCGGCCCGTCAGACGCACCCAGGTCTGCCCATCCTGTTCCTTTTCTGCCGGTGTGTCGAACTCGATCCACGGGCTGTAGGCAGCCATCACGTCGTCGGCCTGCTGCGAGAGTATGCCGGATAAGGCCAGCAAACTCTCGTTTCCGAGGTGGCCGGCAATGCTCGCGGCATGTTCGATCAGCGGGCCCGCGAGAATGTTTGCAACGACGAGGTCGTATTCGGGATCCATCTGCGCCGGGTCCAGCGTGGCGGACAGGCGATCGGCGACGCCGTTCTTGCCGGCGTTGGCGCGTGTGGCGCTGATTGCCTGCGGGTCGATATCGTAGCCCGCGGCGCGGCTGCAACCGAGGCGGAGCGCGGCAACGGCAAGAATGCCCGAACCGCAGCCGTAATCGAGGACGGATTTGTCTGCGAGAGACAGGCCGTCCAGCCACTCGAGACACAGCGCCGTGGTCGGGTGAGTGCCGGTGCCGAACGCGAGGCCAGGATCGAGGCGAACGACAACCGCATCCGGGTCGTCGATCGTCGAGTCGCCCGGGCAGATCCAGAGCCTGCCGCCGAAGCGCATCGGCGCGAAGTCGCGCAGCCATTGGCGCTCCCAGTCCCGGTCGGCGAGCTGTTCAATTTCATGCCTTGGCAGGGCATCGATACCGAGGGATTCGAGCAGGTCGTTTTGCAGGGCCGCGAAATCGGTGTCCGGCGAGAACAGGCCGCTGATGCGCGTTTCGGACCAGAGCGGGGCCTCGCCAGGCCGCGGCTCGAGCACCGGGTTGTCCCCGGCGTCCGAGTAGGCGATTGAGCCGGCGCCGTGGCGGGCGAACACTTCTTCGACCCTGTCCGGATTCAGCTGATCAAGGTCCATGACAAATTGTCGCCAATCCATGCTTCGACAACCGTGTGCCCGTTCACACGAGGCCGAGTCGCTTCTCCAGGTAGTGGATGTCAGTGCCGCCCTGCTGGAACGCGGAATGCTGGAAGATCTCCCGGTGCAGCGGCACGTTGGTCTTGATGCCCTCGATGACAATCTCGGTCAGGGCATTCTGCATGCGGGCCAGCGCGGACTCACGGCTGTTGCCGTGGGCAATCAGTTTGCCGATCATCGAGTCATAGTAAGGCGGCACCTTGTAACCGCTGTAGATGTGGCTGTCGACGCGCACACCCGGACCTCCGGGTGCGTGGTAGAGGTTGATGAGCCCGGGTGACGGCATGAATGTCTTCGGGTCTTCGGCGTTGATCCGGCACTCGATCGCATGGCCCTGAATCTTGATGTCGTCCTGCGTTATTTCGAGTTTCTCTCCGGCCGCGATACGCAGCTGCTCGTGGACGATATCGACGCCGGTGATCAGCTCCGTGACCGGGTGCTCGACCTGGAGGCGCGTATTCATTTCGATGAAATAGAATTCGCCGTCCTCGTAGAGAAACTCGAACGTGCCGGCACTGCGGTAGCCGATATCGAGGCAGGCGTTCGCACAGCGCATGCCGATTTCCTCGCGCTGCTCTTCCGTGATGCCGGGCGCCGGCGCCTCCTCGATGACCTTCTGATGGCGGCGCTGCATCGAGCAGTCGCGTTCGCCGAGGTGCACGGCATTGCCCTGACCGTCGGCGAGGACCTGGAACTCTACGTGTCGCGGCCGCTCCAGGAATTTCTCCATGTAGACCACGTCATTACTGAACGCCGCGCGCGCCTCGGCCCGGGTTACCGTGATGGCAGCCGTCAGCGAGGCTTCCGAATGCACGACCCGCATGCCGCGGCCGCCGCCACCGCCGGCCGCCTTGATGATGACCGGGTAGCCGATCTCGCGCGCCATGCGGATGTTTTCGTCAGCATCGTCGCCGAGCGGCCCGTCGGAACCAGGCACGCAGGGCACGCCGGCTGCCTTCATCGACCGGATCGCCGATACCTTGTCCCCCATGAGTCGAATCGCGCTTGCAGGCGGGCCTATGAAGATGAAACCGCTCGACTCCACGCGCTCCGCGAAGTCGGCGTTCTCGGACAGAAAGCCATAGCCGGGGTGGATCGCGACCGCGTCGGTCACCTCGGCCGCGCTGATGATCGCCGGCATGTTGAGGTAGCTGTCGACCGACTGCGGTGGTCCGATGCAGACGGTCTCGTCGGCGAGCAGCACGTGCTTGAGGTTGTTATCTGCCTCCGAGTGGACGGCAACGGTCTTGATGCCGAGTTCCTTGCAGGCGCGCTGGATGCGCAGGGCGATCTCGCCGCGGTTGGCTATTACGACTTTACCGAGCATGGTGCGCCTGCCTGCTCAGTCGGAATGCCGCTGGTCAATGACTATCAGCGTCTGTCCGTACTCGACCGGTTCGCCGTTCTGCACGCGAATCGATTTGATGGCGCCGGACACGTCCGCCTCGATCTGGTTCATCATCTTCATGGCCTCGATGATGCACAGCGTATCGCCTTCTTTTACCCGGTCGCCGACCTGAACATACGGCGCGGCTCCGGGTGAAGACGCCGCGTAGAAGGTCCCGACCATCGGCGCCTTAACGAGGAAGCCATCTTCCTCCTTGTCGGCCGCCGCCGGCGCTTCCGCGCCGGCAGCAGGGGCGGCTGCGGCAGGCGCAACGACGTGATGAGCCGCCGCCAGTGCGGCGGGCGCCATGGGCATGCCCTGAGGATAACGGCTGATTCGGACAGATTCCTCGCCCTCGGTGATCTCGATCTCGGCGATCCCGGACTCGTCCAGTAATTCGATCAGTTTTTTGACTTTTCTTATATCCATCAGTCTTCCTCGACGTCGGCGACATGCTGGGCAGCCGCGTGTAACGCAAGTTCGTAACCAAGAGCCCCGAGGCCGATCACGCAGCCGGTAGCGATGTCGCTGAAGTAGCTTTTGTGCCGGAACTCCTCGCGGGCGAAGGTATTGCTCAGGTGAATTTCGATAAAGGGGATGGCCACGGCGAGGAGAGCATCGCGCAGGGCCACGCTGGTATGGGTGTACGCGCCGGGATTCAGGAGGATGAAGTCGACGCCGTCCCCGGCCGCCTGCTGAACACGATCCACGAGTTCGTGCTCCGCGTTGCTCTGGAAGCACTCGAGCGAATGCCCGAGTTCCTCCGCTGTCTCGATGCAATTGGCCTCGATGTCGTCGAGCCGCGTCGCGCCGTAAACGTCGGGTTCACGCGTGCCGAGCAGGTTCAGGTTAGGTCCGTTGAGCAGCAGTAATTTCGACATGCGGCGCCAAAATCAGCCAGTTTCCCGAAGATGGCGGCAATTCTAACCGGTTTTGGCGACTTTCGCGCTATTTTTTTGACCGGGGTTGCAGCGGGTGGCGCCAGCGCCCCCCGGCTAGAGCGACTGCAGGGCTGCGCGTGCCGAGTCCCTGTCGATATCGCCCGTTTCGAGCCGCGTAATCACGTCGACCATGTGGTCCAGGTCTTCCCGGTGTATCTCGCCGATATGGGCGTTGAGGAGCTCCCCGTCGGCCGTGACGATCATCGTGAACGGCATGCCGATGAACTCGATGCCAGACGTCTCGGCGACGGCCATCGCATCTTCCTGCCCGACCAGGACGGGGTAGTTGAACCCGGTCTCCTCGGCATAGGCCTGCACCGGCTCGACGAAATCGACGGCGATCCCGATCACCTGGTACCGGTCGCCATGCTCGTCCTGGAAGGCCTTCAGCAGCGGAATTTCGCGCCGGCAGGGCGCGCACCAGGTGGCCCAGAAGTTCAACAGCAGGTGCTTGCCAGCCCACTCGTCGATTTGCCTGGGCTGGCCGTCGAGGTCCGGCAGCTCGAACGCCGGGTAGACCGGGCCGGCAGGGGCCGCCACCCGGACCGCGTCGATCGCGGCCGGTGCCGGTTGCGGCCCATTCACGGGCAGGCGCGCGGCGAAGAACAACGCGCCGGCCAGCAGGGCGATAAAGCCCACCCCGAATACGAGAAATGATCTGTGCACGGATTCCCTCAAAATGTTGGAGCGGCCCCTGGCCGCGATCGCGCCCAAGGGGCGCTACTACAGGCCCGAAAACGCCTGGTTCAGGTGTTCGACGAAGTCCTTTGCTTTCATGTAGCCCACGACTTCATAGCCGTGGCGCTGCTGGCCGTCTGTCCCAAAGAAAATGATTGTCGGAGGTCCAAAGACCCCGAAACGCTCCAGGAGTTCCTGGTCCTGTTCGTCGTTCGCCGTCACGTCCGCCTGCAGCACGGCCGTATTGGCGAGCGCCGCCTGTACGCCCGGGTCGGTGAACGTGTATTCCTCCATTTCGATGCAGGACACGCACCAGTCGGCGTAGAAGTCGAGCATTGCGGTCTTGCCGGCCGCGGAGGCCGCCGCGATCTCGCGGTCGAGGTCGGCGACGTTCTTGACGCGCGTGAATTCGAGGTGCCGGTCCTCCGCAACCATCGTGCCCCCGCCCAGGTTGACGGTTGCGAGCGGCTTGAGCGGGTTGCTGCCGCCGGTGAATGCGCCGAGCAACATCAGGAGGCCCCAGATGATGGCGAGGAAACCGAAGCCCTTGCCGAGCTTTTGCATGGCGGTCGACTCCGGCGTCAGCGAGGTGAGCCCACCCATGAATACGCCGGCGATCACGGCGAGCACGGCCCAGAGCGTCAGGATCAGGCTGCCGGGCAGGAAACGCGACAGCATCCAGATCGCCAGTCCGAGCATCATGAACCCGAACGCACCCTTGACGGCTACCATCCATGGGCCGGCCTTCGGCAGGAACTTGCCCTGCGCCGCGCCGACCAGCAGCAGCGGTGCGCCCATACCGAGGCTCATCGCAAACAGGGCGGTGCCGCCACGAATGTAGTCACCGCTCTGTGACATGACCGCGAGCGCCGCTACGAGCGCCGGTGCAACACACGCGGTCACGATCAGTGACGACAACGCACCCATGATGAAGGCGCCGACCACCGTGCCGCTCTTCTGGTTGCTGCTGATCCCGGCCAGCCTGCTCTGGATGCTGCTCGGCATCTGCAGGTCGTAACCGCCGAACATCGCGATGGCGAGCAGGACGAAGAGGCCCGCGAACAGGCTCAGCACCCACGGCTGGTTGAACGCGGCCTGCACCTGGGCTCCGGCCGCCACGGCCACCACGCCGGCGGCGGTGTAAACGATGGCCATGCCCATCACGTAGCTCAACGCGAGGAAGAAACCGCGCGCCGGGTTCGTGTCTTCGCCTTCACCCGCGATGATCGACGTCAGGATCGGAATCATCGGTAGCACGCAGGGCGTGAAGGCGAGCAGCAGGCCAAAGCCGAAGAAGGACACGACAACGGTCCAGATGCTTGCGCTCGTAATGATGTTCGCCTTCCGGTCCTGGTCGGATACCGGTCGGGGCAGGCTGGCGAGGTCCGAGATCGCCGACGCCTCGGGCAACGTAACCGACAGCGTGCGTTTCGTCGGCGGGTAGCAGAGGCCTGCCTCCGCACAGCCCTGGTAGCCCAGCTCGAGTTTCAGCTCCATCGCTTCGGGCGTCGCGCGGGCGATGGTCAGCGGGGCGAAGACATCGTCGAAATAGACTTCCGACTCACCGAAGAATTCGTCGTATTTGAGTTTGCCTTCGGGCAATTCGAGGGTGCCCAGCTGGACCTGGTCGGACAGTGCCCTGACCGAGATCTTGTCCTTGTAAAGGTAGTAACCGGGGGCGATCTGCCAGGTGACTTCGATTTTATTGCCGTCGACAGGAATCAGTATCGGCTTGAAGGCCTCGTCGACCGGCAGGAACTCGCCGCCGAGACCGCCCGTCAGGCCTAGGCCCGATGTGTTGCCCCCGGGGCCGCTATCGAGCCGTACCTTGCCGACATCGCGCAGCTCGACGTTCTCGGTCCAGATCTGGGGCGGATAGCAGATCCCGCCATCCCAGCAGCCCTGGCTCTTGATGACGAGTTGCATAGTCTCGGGCCGTTCGCCGTCGACCTGGTAGGGCACCGTAACGTAAAAGCGCTCGCGATAGATCTGCTGTTCGCCGAAATACTCGTCCGAGTGCGTGAGGCCTGTCGGCAGCTCCGGCGCGCCGAGGGTGACGCCGGTCGTTGCGCTTTCGAAGCCGAGCTTGGCCTTGTAAAGGTAATAGCCATCCTCGATGGCCCAGTCGATCTCGAGGGCGTCGCCCGTGTCGGCCACCACGTAGCGGTAGGCCGCCTCCGGCCGCAGCGGCTCCTCGTCCTGGGCCTGCACCGGCCACGCGATAACAGCGGCGAGGCAGGCAAGTAACACGCTGAATTTGTGCTGTTTCATGGGCATCCCGGGTACAGAAGGCGGCTGCGGCGACGCAGGATACCGAGCGTCAGGGCTGCTGTCACCGGCACAGTTCGGATTTTTGACAAGATTCCGGGCCTCAAGTGCTTGAAATTTGGATGGCCATGCCTATTATTAGCACTCACTGAGGCCGAGTGCTAACAGCGCGAGGCGGGAAAGCCGCTACAAGTCGGTTTTAAATCAACAAGTTATAGGAGAACTAACCCATGAAGATTCGTCCGCTTCATGATCGCGTCATCGTAAAGCGCATGGAAGAAGAGCGCACATCACCCGGTGGAATCGTCATTCCCGATGCGGCAGCGGAAAAGCCGATCAAGGGTGAAATCGTCGCCGTTGGCAACGGCAAGCTCCTCGACAACGGTGAGCTGCGCGCTCTCGACGTCAAGGCCGGCGACAAGGTGCTGTTCGGCAAGTACGCCGGCACCGAGGTCAAGGTCGAAGGCCAAGAGCTGCTGGTGATGAAGGAAGACGACATCATGGCAGTGATCGAAGGCTGAGGCCCGGCACTGGCTGATACGAATATTGGTAAAGGTCGGCGGCGAGTCCGCCACGAGAATTAAACAGAGGAAAGAATCAAATGGCTGCTAAAGAAGTACGTTTCAGCGACGACGCGCGCCAGAAAATGTTCAGGGGCGTGAACGTCCTTGCTGACGCCGTCAAGGTGACCCTGGGTCCGAAAGGTCGCAACGTCGTGCTCGACAAGAGCTTCGGTGCGCCGACGGTCACGAAGGATGGCGTGTCGGTCGCGAAGGAAATCGAACTGGAAGACAAGTTCGAGAACATGGGCGCGCAGATGGTGAAGGAAGTTGCCTCGCAGACGTCCGATGTTGCCGGTGACGGCACGACCACGGCAACGGTGCTGGCGCAGGCAATCCTGCGTGAGGGCCTGAAGTCGGTGGCCGCGGGCATGAACCCGATGGACCTCAAGCGCGGCATCGACAAGGCGACGGTTGCGCTGGTTGCCGAACTGCAGAAACTGTCCAAGCCTTGCGAAGATCCCAAGGCGATCGCCCAGGTCGGCAGCATCTCCGCCAACTCGGACACCGAGATCGGCGAGATCATCTCCGAGGCGATGCAGAAGGTCGGTAAGGAAGGTGTTATTACCGTTGAAGAGGGATCGGGCCTGGCGAATGAACTCGACGTCGTCGAGGGCATGCAGTTTGACCGTGGGTACCTGTCGCCCTATTTCATCAATGACGCGCAGAGCCAGCAGGTCGAACACGAAAACCCGTTCATCCTGCTGCATGACAAGAAGATCTCGAACATTCGTGACCTTCTGCCCGTGCTGGAGGCCGTTGCCAAGTCCGGCCGCCCGCTGCTCATCGTTGCAGAAGACGTGGAAGGTGAGGCGCTCGCCACGCTGGTCGTCAACAACATCCGCGGCATCGTCAAGGTGGCCGCCGTCAAGGCGCCCGGTTTCGGCGATCGCCGCAAGGCCATGCTGCAGGACATCGCTGTCCTGACGGGCGGCCAGGTGATCTCGGAGGAAGTCGGCCTGTCGCTCGAGAAGGCGACGCTGGACGACCTGGGCGAGGCCAAGAAGATCCAGATCTCGAAGGAGAATACGACGATCATCGACGGCGCAGGCCGTGGCGAAGACATCAAGGGCCGTGTCGAGCAGATCAATCGCGAGATCGAGGATTCCTCCTCGGACTACGACCGTGAGAAGCTGCAGGAGCGTGTCGCCAAGCTGTCTGGCGGTGTCGCCGTGATCAAGGTCGGTGCCGCGACGGAAGTCGAGATGAAGGAGAAGAAGGCTCGCGTCGAGGATGCGTTGCATGCAACGCGTGCCGCCGTCGAGGAGGGCGTCGTACCGGGCGGTGGCGTCGCGTTCATTCGCGCCGTTGCCGCGATCGGCAAGCTGAAGGGTGACAACGATGATCAGAACGTCGGCATCCAGATCCTGAGGCGCGCGATCGAAGAGCCGCTGCGGCAGATCGTTCGCAACGCGGGTGGCGATGCCAGCGTTGTCCTCAACGCGGTCGCCCAGGGCAAGGGTAACTACGGCTACAACGCTGCTACTGGCGAGTTCGGTGACATGATCGAGCAGGGCATCCTGGATCCGACCAAGGTGACGCGTTATGCGCTGCAGAACGCGGCCTCGGTCTCCGGCCTGCTGCTGACGACCGAAGCGATGGTCGCGGAAGCGCCGAAGGACGAAGCTGCGGCGATGCCGGATATGGGCGGCATGGGCGGCATGGGCGGCATGATGTAGAGGCCTCGGCTTGTGGGAGCGGCGTGTAGGAGCGGCTTTAGCCGCGACACGGGCCGCCCCCGCATGTCCAGCGTCGCTCTCGCACATCCATGTGCTCCGCGACATAAGGACATCCTGTCCAAAAAAGAAGCCCGGCTTCGGCCGGGCTTTTTTGTGCCCGGGACATTACCCGGCGCCCTGTTTCGGTTCAGCTAACGGGCAATCGGGAATAGTACCGATTCAGCTTCGCCGGCCCCGGTGCGACCATTATCCCAAGCAAACCTGGGGCGAACATATGGAACTGCAGAGCTATGTGTCTGGCAGCGGCGGCCCGCCGTTGCGCGGCTTGACCGTTGCGGCTGTCCTCGATGCGGCGGCCTCGAAATGGCCAGACAAGGAGGCGCTGGTCGTCGTCGACCAGGATATTCGCTGGACCTGGCAGGACCTGCGCGAGCGGTCGCGGGCGCTGGCCGCCGGGCTGCTCAATGCCGGCCTCAACCCGGGTGACCGGATCGGCATGCTTGCGACGAACCGGGCTGAATGGCTGCTCGTGCAGTTCGGCACGGCCTATGCCGGCCTGATCCTGGTCAATATCAATCCCGGATACCGGGAGGCCGAGCTCGAGTACGCGCTCAACAAGGTTGGCTGCAGGGCCCTCATCATCGAACCCCGGTTCAAGACCAGCAACTACATCGAGATGGTCCAATCGCTGGCGCCGGAACTGAAGACGGCGACCCCCGGTTCGCTCCAGTCCAGGCGCCTGCCGGACCTGCGGCTGGTCGTTCACCTAGACTCCGGATGGCTGCCGGGCATGATGCGCTTCGCCGACGTCATCGACGGCGCCGACAACCCGTCGTACACGCGCCTCGATGCGATCGCCCGGGAGCTCGATTTCGATACCCCGATCAACATCCAGTTCACGAGCGGCACGACCGGCGCGCCGAAGGCGGCGACCCTGTCGCACCACAACATGATCAACAACGCGTTGATGTCCGCGGCAATCATGAACTTCACGACGGAAGACCGACTGCTGATCCCGGTACCGATGTACCACTGCTTCGGAATGGTCCTCGGCACGCTGCTGTGCGCGACGAGCGGCGCGAGGATCGTGTTCGCCTCGGCATCGTTCGAACCCGAAGCGGCCTTGAAGACCATCGAGGCCGAGCGCTGCACGGCGCTGCACGGGGTGCCGACGATGTTCATCGGCATCCTCGATCATCCATCGTTCCCGCAATACGACGTGAGCTCGCTGCGCACGGGCATCATGGCAGGGGCGCCGTGCCCGATCGAACTGATGAAGCAGGTGATCTCGGACCTCAACATGAGCGAGGTCACGATCGGCTACGGCATGACCGAGACAGGGCCGTTGTCGACACAAACCCTGCCGGACGATCCGCTGGACCTGCGCGTCGGGACTGTCGGGCAGGTCCTGCCCCACACGGAAATCAAGATCGTTGACGAGACCGGCACCATCGTCCCGCGCGGCGAGCCCGGCGAACTGTGCGCGCGCGGCTATAACGTGATGCTCGGCTACTGGAACGAAGAAGAGCGCAACGACGATGGCGTCGATGCCTGCGGCTGGATGCATACCGGTGACATCGCGACGATGGACGAGCAGGGTTATGTCCGCATCGTCGGGCGCAGCAAGGACATGCTGATCCGCGGGGGCGAGAATGTTTATCCGCGCGAGATCGAGGAATTTCTGTACACGTACCCGAAGATCGACCAGGTCGAAGTCGTGGGCGTGCCGGATGAGAAGTTCGGCGAGGAGATCGCCGCCTGTATCAAGCTGGGTGAAGGCGAGACCGCGACAGCTGACGAAATCCGGGACTTCTGCAAGGGCAAGCTCGCACACTTCAAGATCCCGCGCTATGTCCATTTCGTCGGGGAATTCCCGATGACCGTGACAGGCAAGGTCCAGAAATACATATTGCGCGAGCAGCTCGCGAGGGAGCTCGAGCAAGCGTCTCAACATCACGTAGAGAGGAGCACTCGATGAACTCTGCCGCTTTTCGATTCTGTGATGATCTTGGTCCCAAGACCATCTTTCACGTGTATCAGCCGGCAGTCGGGCTCAAGGCTATCGTCGTCGTCGACAACGTAGCGAGAGGCCCGGCTATAGGCGGTACCCGCATGGCGCCCGACGTCTCGCTCGAGGAATGCTTCCGCCTGGCGCGGGCGATGACCCTGAAGAACGCATCGGCGCAGCTGCCGCACGGCGGGGCCAAGTCGGTGATATTCGCCGACCCGGCCATGAATGCTGGCCAGAAGGAAGAGCTGATTCGCGCATTCGCCCAGGCGATCCGGCCACTGACCGACTACATTCCGGGTCCGGACATGGGCACCAACGAGGCGGCCATGGCCTGGATCAAGGACGAGGGTGGACAATGCGCAGGCTTGCCGAAGGAAGTCGGCGGCATTCCGCTCGACGAGATCGGCGCCACGGCCTACGGTGTTGTCGCAAGTGCAGACGTGGCCAAGGACCTGCTGCACATGTCACTCGAAGGCGCGCGTATCGCGATGCAGGGTTTCGGCGCGGTTGGCAAGAACGCGGCGAAGTTCTTCGCCGAGAGAGGCTCGATACTCGTGGCTGCGGCCGATTTCAGCGGCGCGGTGCACGACCAGGGCGGGCTCGACGTCGAGGCGCTGGCGGCCCATGTCGAGGCAGGTGGCAAGATCTGCGACTTCAAGGGTGGCGACCCGCTGCAGCGCGACTCCATCATCGGCGTCGACTGTGACATCCTCGTGCCGGCGGCACGGCCGGATGTGATTCGCTCGGACAACCAGGCGACGGTCAAGGCCAAGCTGATCGTGCCGGGCGCGAACATTGGCGTGACCGAGGGCGCCGAGAAGCTGCTATACAAGCGTGGCGTGCTCTGCATACCGGACTTCATCGCCAATGCCGGCGGTGTCATCTGCGCGGCCGTCGAATACGCCGGCGGCACGGAAAGCCAGGTGTTCGAGGTCATCGACGAGAAGGTCCGCGGCAACACGACCGAGGTGCTCGAGCGGACCCGGCGCGACAAGGTCCTGCCGCGCGAGGCCGCTGTTCAGATCGCGCGCGAACGCGTCGCGAAGGCGATGCAGTACCAGCGCTTCACGTTACGGCGCCGGCTTCAGGAGTCGGGAGTCAAACCCGTATTTCGAGCCGTCAGTTGATACAAGGTTGAGTTCCCAGATTTCCTCATCGGGAATCTGGGTTCGCTCATGACCCGGAAGCTCGCGTTCGTCGTCGACCTGCAGGCCCCAGACCCGCACATGCCGAACGCCGGCGACCGGGATGCGCCCGGCGTCGAAGCGGGCGCGCAGCTGCTCGTCCACCGTGTGCCCCGCCCAGGTCGCGAAGCCGCATTCGACGATGGCGGCGACCTCATCCGGCATGTTTTGCGCTGTGTCTTTCTCGCTCACGGACAATCACCTCCTGCGCTGCCAAGTGTGCCACAAGCGGTAGCCCAGCAGCAGGGCGAGAACGATGGCGTATATCACCGGTTCGCGAATGTCCTGCTTGACTTGCCACCAGTAGTGCCAGACGCCGAGGACGCCGACCGCGTACGCGCCGTAGTGCAACCTGTCCCAGCGCCGGCCCATGCGCCGGCGAATGCCCGCGGTCGATGTCGCGGCCATCGCGGTCAGCAGCAAGAAACCAAGCATGCCGAGCGTGATGAACGGCCGCTCGACGATGTCCTCCAGCACGGCCGATAGCAGCACCCCCTGGTCGAGGATCAGCCAGGTCGAAAAGTGCATGAGGATGTAGAAGAACGTGAACAGCCCGAGCATACGCCGGAAGCGGATCAGCCAGTTCCAGCCCGTGATGCGCCGCGCCGGCGTCACGGCGAGCGTCAGCATGATGAAACGCAGGCCCCAGTTACCGAAGCGGTCGAGGATGTCCTCGACCGGGTTCGCGCTGAGCCGGCCCGTGATCTCGAGGGCGTCGGTCACGACGAGCGCGGCCGGCACGAGGCAGAGCAGGAAGACGGCCGGCTTCCAGACGAAGCGCAGCTGCTGCAGGGTATTCACGCGCAGCGATCAGTAGTTCTTGCGGAGGTCGAGCCCGTCGTAGAGCTGCGCGACCTGCTCGGCATAGCCGTTGAACATCAGCGTCGGTTGCTTCTGGGCGAACAGGCCCGAGCCGATCCGCCGTTCCCGTGCCTGGCTCCAGCGCGGGTGGTCGACGCCGGGGTTCACGTTGGCATAGAAGCCGTACTCGTGCGGCGCCGCCATGTTCCAGCTCGTCTTCGGCATCTTCTCGACGAAACGCATGCGGACGATGCTCTTGATGCCCTTGAAGCCGTACTTCCAGGGCACGACCAGGCGGATCGGGGCGCCGTTCTGGTTGGGCATCACCTCGCCATAGACCCCGATCGCCAGGATCGACAAGGGGTGCGTCGCTTCGGCGATCGTCAGCCCCTCCCGGTAGGGCCAGTCCAGTACGCGCCGCCCCTGCCCGGGCATGCGCACGGGGTCATGCAGCGTCTCGAAGGCGACGAATTTTGCCTTCGAGGTCGGCTGAAAGTGCTTGACGACGTCGGCCAGGGAGATGCCTACCCAGGGAATCACCATCGACCAGGCCTCGACGCAGCGCATGCGGTAGATGCGTTCCTCCAGGTCAAAAGGCTTGATGAAGTCCTCGAAGTCGAAGGTGCCCGTCTTCTCGGCGTGGCCGTCGACCGTGATCTTCCACGGCCGGGCCTCGAAGTCCTGCGCATTCCGATAGGGGTCTTCCTTCCCGGTGCCGAACTCGTAGAAGTTGTTGTAGGTCGTGATGTCTTCGTAGCTGTTCGGTGTTTCGACGGTGCTGAATCTGCTGCGACCCACGTCCGGCAGCTTCGCGCGCGGCGCGTCCGGCACCAGCGCCGCCATTGCCGGGCCGGCCAGGGCCGATGCCCCGGCGATGCTGCCGGCGCGAATGAACGCACGGCGGTTCAGGTAGTTGTCCTTGCTCGTGATCTCCGAAGGGCGGATATCTGCCGGCTTCTTGATGAGCATGCGGGCTCCGAATAGATGCGAT
>JBFFSI010000028.1:0-27893 GCA_041572475.1 Woeseiaceae bacterium | reverse complement strand
TGCTCGAAGCGTGGCTCGACGCCGAAGACGGCTATGCCATAGCTGCGATCCTCGCTCGAAGCCAGCGCAAACGCCATGCCGCGAGCGGCGATCGTGTCCGAGCCGAGCTGGTCACGCAGCGAGTCCGCGAGCGGCACGACGTCGGGCACCGTCTGCCGCATTTTCTGGTCGTCGATGTAACCCGGGGCCTGGATTTGCATGTGCCCGGTGAAGGCCTGCAGCGTATTGTCGATCATCAGCCCGTACATGCCGAACTGCAGCGCGATCATGAACACGAGCAGGGTATTCGAAAAGACCATCGCCCCGGTCGTCAGCCAGGTACGCTTCGGATGCCGCCACAGGTTGCGCCAGGCCAGCCGAAAGACGAGGTTCAAGTCGCTTACTCTCTTGGATTGCGCAGGTTAGCCAGTGTAAACAGGTTGTCAGAGAGTTCGATATCGTAACTTACCGAGACAACGGCGATCTCGGTCCACTCCTCCGGCTTGTCCACCTTGCTCATCCGTTGCCGCAATGCCGTCGTCCTGCCGCCCATCTCGCCGACCGCCAGCGTCTGCAAGGTCTTTACCCGCTCCCCGTCCTGATCAAAGAAGCTGTGCGAGAGGACGATGTGATCCTCGCGTATCTCGAGCACCTCCCGGCCCCAGACCACCGCGGCATCCTCGTGCGGCACGGACTCGATCTCGTAGACCGCGATGCCATCCACTTCCATGGTCTCGAGGATGCGATGGTCGTACTGATCGATGATGTCGTCGGCCCGCGCAACGTCCTTGTTGGAAAAATCCGAACCCATCCAGCTCTGTCCCATCATCGACGACGGGATCTTGATCACCCGGTTCACCTTGGGCGAGAACGTCCACATGTTGTCGTCGTCGGTCAGGGTGCCGTTGCCGCGGTCCTTGCTCGGTTCCAAAACGCGAACCAGCGTTTTCTCGTCACCCTTGGTCCAGGCCCGCATCGTCATCGACCGCTCCCAGTCGGGTCGATGAATGACCATGGTCATGACGCTGTCGGACGACAGGCCGCGCCAGTGATTGACAGCATCACGCACAATCTGGGTGGCCTCGCGCTCGACCGGCGTGGTCTCCATGGCAAGCAGCGTCAGGGGCAGGAACAGCCCCAGGATCAGGGCAGGCAGTCGTTGGCTCATGAGTCTTTTGACAGGCCGGAGACGTGATTTCTCAGTATTTCACAGCCGTGCGCAACTCGCCACGGTTCCGGGGCCCCGTAACCCGCCCGAAATACGTGTTTTACCCAATGGTGTGGCCGCGCCTTGGGGCTAGACTGGACAGTGAGGAGGGGATAACAAGGACAAGAGCCATGTTCAGCATCGAAGCCATCATGAGCACCGACCTGATAACCGTGCTCCCGGACGCAACGCTGGCCGAAGCCCGCAGGCTGATGCAAAACAACCGTATCCACCACTTGCCGGTGGTCAAGGAAGACGGGGAACTCATAGGCCTTGTCACACTCACGAATGTCCTCGCCGCAACCGATTCCGTGCTGCGGGATCCCGACAACCGAATTCATGCCAACGAGATCATCGTCAAGGACATCATGGTGACGGAGATCGCCACGATAGACGAGCGGGCCAGCCTGCGTCAGGCCGCTTTGTTTATCGAGAAACACCAGATCGGCTGCCTGCCGATCGTCACCGACGGCATACTCCGCGGCATCATCACGGACACCGACTTCGTCGGCGTCGCTATCAACCTGCTCGAGCTTGCCGAGGAAACGGAACCCCTCGAAGACGAGGTGGAAGTCGCCTAGGCTTCTGCCCTCGCCCGCCGTTGCGCGAGCGCGTGCTGGGCATCGCGCTCCGATCCGATCACGATCGCAATCCATCGCGTCCGCGGGTTGCTCTCCAATGCCAGCTTCAAGGTCATCGTGAGGGGCACGGAAAGCAACATACCGACCGGCCCGAAGACGAAGCCCCAGACGACGAGGCCGATGAAGACGATCAGCGGCGATATGCCGACGCCGTAGCCCATCAGGCGCGGTTCGATGAAATTGCCGAACACCACGTTGATCACGGCAAAGCCGATAGCCGTCGCTGTCGCCTCCGGAAAGCCGAGCTGCACCACCGCCATCAGGACGGCGGGGACTGCGGCGATGATCGAGCCGATGGTCGGCACGTAGTTAAGCAGGAATGCCAGCATGGCCCAGAGCAGCGGGAAGTCGAGACCGATCGCCCAGGTCAGGAGGCCAGCGGCGAGCCCGGTGGCAAAACTGACGATGGTCTTGATGCCGAGATAGCGGCCCAGGTTGGCGAGAAATGCACGCTGCTTTTCCAGGGACTTCGTTGACCGGCCGAACGCCGCCTCGACCTTGGTTTCCACCGTCGACGCCTCGAGCAGGATAAAGATCATCGTGAAAAAGATCAGGAACACGTTCTTCAGGACGTCGGTCAGCCCGTTCAGAATGTTCGCGACCAGCCCCATGGCCCAGCCGGGATCGATGATGTCGCCGAGGCCCTTGAAGGACTCGTCGGTATTGAAGCGGTCGCCGACGAAATTCACGATGCCCTGCACGATCACGTCGAGGCGTGCCTGGTAGGTCGGCAGTGCGGCCGTGAACTCCGCGATAGACGTGCCGACGATCGTGCCCAGCAGCCCGAGTATCAGCATCACGACGAAGACGATCGCGAGTGCGGCAAGAATGGTCGGAACCCTGTGGCGTTGCATCCACAGCATCGGCCGAACGGTGATCAGGGCGAGGAATGCGGCAAGCAGAAACGGGACGAGCAATGCCTTCGCCATCTGCAGTCCGAACACGATGACGATGACGGCAGCGAAGCTGATGACGGCGCTACCCCTGTTTTCAGCAAGTTCGTCCAATCGACATCAGGCCAGGTTGACGATGCTGCATGATCGCATAAGATCAAACATCCTGTCGAAGAGAAACCGCCATGGCCGCCGTAGAATCCCAGATGCTGCCGCTGGGCACCAAAGCCCCGGCTTTCACCCTGCCCGACCCCGATGGCGAGCTGCATTCGCTGGCCGAGTCAGCCGATGCCTACCTCGTCATGTTCATCTGCAATCACTGCCCGTTCGTGAAACACGTCCGCGAGGAACTGGCCAGGCTGGGCCGCGACTACGGCGGTCGGAATGTCGCCATTTACGCAATCAACAGCAACGACATCACCACGCACCCGGGCGACAGCCCGGAGAAAATGAAGGAAGAGGCGGCGGCCTGGGGTTACTCGTTCCCTTACCTGTTCGACGCGGATCAATCCGCGGCGAAGGCCTACCGGGCCGCCTGCACGCCGGACTTCTTCGTCTTCGACCGGGACCAGGTGCTCGTGTATCGCGGCCAGCTCGACGACAGCCGGCCGTCGAACAGCGCGCCGGTCGACGGCCGGGACGTTCGCGGTGCGCTGGATGCCTTGCTGTCCGGACAGCCGGTGAGCGGGGACCAGAAGCCCAGCATCGGCTGCAATATCAAGTGGGCGCCAGGCAACGAGCCCGATTACTACTGAAGTTCGAACGGATCCCGGTTGGGCGGCCGCCGCGGCGTATAGAGCTCAGCCTCTTCCTCGGTGAGTTGCTCGACCTTGAGGCGCCAGCGCGCCAGCGTCGAACTGATCCGCAGCTGGTAGCGGCCGCTTAGGCGGAACAGCCGGACACCGTTGCCCTTGGCCTTGGTGTGCAGCACCCGGCCGACGTGCCGACCCGTACGCGCTTCGACCAGCGTGACGTCGAGCGCGACCAGCGTGTCGTAATCGCCGTCGAGGCGCCAGTCGATGATCCAGGGCGACTCGACCGAAAACGTTGCGGTCGTCATGTTGCCCTGTCCCGAGAATTCCCGGACGAGCTCCTTGGACCCGGCCTGGGCGGCCAGCAGCAGCGTCAACAGGACCAGTGCGACTCTTTTCATCGGGTATCCCTAAACTCTGTCAGAAATCTTTGACCGCAATCAGCACTCGCCGTTCAGCGAACGTATCCAGTCACTGATCAGCGCGACGCCTTCGACATGCACGACGTTCCTGCCCAGCTCGGGCATGGCGATCGCGGGGTCCGAATGCTGCATGCGGAAGACGACGATCGATTCGTCGGGGCGGCCGGGGTAGATATCGTAAGTCCGGTCACCGCTGCCGCGGCCAACGGCGACAGGCGTCTTGCAGATGCCGTACATGCGGTCGATGGGCGCCTCGATATTGAGGTGCAGCGCCGAGGTGTCCGCCGCGCCGGCGGCATTGTGGCAGTGGGCGCAGTTGGCATCGAGGTAGGCCCTGGCCCGCTGCTCGAGCGTGGCATCGCCGGGATCGGACCAGCGCACACCCCCCGGCGGCGCTCCGTCGAGTCCGCTGAGCAGGCCGTTTCTGGCCCAGTGCTCGAGCTGGGAGCCGTTCTCGCCCCACCAGTCGTAGTGCCGGTTCAGCTGCCAGGCCTTCGGCCCCAGCGGCCTGAGTTCGGCCGTCGTGTGGTCGGGCGTGTGGCAGCCGCCGCACTGGTTGGCATCCGGGACGACGTAAGCGAGCGGCTCGGCGCCCGCAGCGTCGACGAGTTGCATGCTGATAAGGTCGCCGGCGACCTCGAGCGCCGCATCGTCCTGCGCAGCGTTCCAGACGTACGGCAACGCCTTCCAGCCGTCCTCGTACCGAACCAGCAGGCGGGTCTCTATCAGCAAGGTCTCGCCGAGATCGAGGCGCCCGCTGCTATCGAGTCCGGATTCCCGGTCAGCCCGAATGACGGCGAGACCCTCGCCCGGCCCGTCATCCGCCTTCTCGTAATGGAAGGTCTTGGAGATGATCGTACCGACCGGGAAATCGAGCTCGCGGTCTTCCCGGTAGTTCACGCTCTGGCCGTCGGGCAGCCACACCGTCCGCAGCTTGAGTGCGTAATCGCTGAACAACGGCGTGTTCAGGTCGTAGGGAAAGACGCCGTCGCCCAGAGTGAGGTTGCGCCCGTCGGCGCGAAACAGGCCCCACTGGCTGAGCCTCGCCGGCGGCGCGTCGGCGGGGTGCTGCGTGACCGTCGGCGCGCCCTGCCCGCAGCCCGCGATGCAGGCAGCGACGGCCAGAGTTGGCAAGAGGTTTCGCATATCAGCCGAGCGGCGCGGCCAGCTGCACGGCGGGCAGCTTCTCGTGCGTGCAATCGTGCTGCCCCAGGCCGACGACCACGTTCTCGCTACCGTTGCCGAGATCGGCATTCAGCACCTCGGCGTCGCCGTTGTCGACGCAGATCGCATACTCGGGCAGGTGCTGACCGCTCGCATCGACTTTCTCCGGGTTCACGTAGCCGTCCCAGAGTATGTCGGGGAAGCTGCCCGACAGGCCGAACATCGCGAGCCTGAGCGCCTTCAGGTCCAGCCCGTCCGGCGAACTACCGCCGCCCGAGAAGCGGTTCCCGTAGATGTAGATCGTCTCCGGGTAGGGGTCGTAATCGGCTGCCATCTCGCGAGTGCCCTGGTAGCCGGTCGCGAAGTAGCTGCTGATGATGACGTTGGCCGTCTCGTTGTCCGCGATATCGTTGTCGAAGATTTCGACGCGGTCGTTCGAGTTGATGACGATCCCGGACCCCGCCGGCACGCTCGCCACCGGCGTGCCCTCGGCGCCGAAATTCTCCGTATTGTTCGCGGTGACCGTGTTGCCATAGACGCGCGTGCTGTGTCCCGGCTGCGGCAGGTCGGGCATGTTGAACACGAGGATGCCGCCCGTGTTCCCGGTCGCCGTGTTGCCGTAGACGTCCGCCGAGAACGTGTTCTCGATCTCGATGCCGGCCACGTTGTATTCGGCGCGGTTGTTGCGGACGATCACGTTGCGCGACTGGCCGACATAGATCCCGGCATCGGAAGCACCGATCGCGACGCACTCCTCGAGGAGCACGTTCTCGGTCTGCACCGGGTAGATGCCGTAGGCGCCGTTCTTCTCGTCGGGGCCGTTCGTCCATTCCGTGCGCACGCGCCGGATGACGATGTTGCGGCCCTCGTTGATCTTCAGCCCGTCGCCTGCCGTATCCTCGATTGCCAGGTCTTCGATCGTGAAGTCGCTCGCGGTGACGAGCAGGCCCTCGGCGCCCTGGACCTGGCCCTTGAACGACAAAATCGACTTGTCCATGCCCTCGCCCCGGATCGTGACGCCGGAGACATTCAGCGACAGGCCGCGGATGATCGGGTGCACGCCGGCCGGAATCGTGATGACGTCACCGGGCTTGGCATTGATCAGCTGTGTCTGCAACCGCTTCTGAAAGTCCGCGGCGGCATCCGTGACGGGCTGAGGCGCCTCATCGCGGCCACACGCTGCGAGCAGGAGCACGACGGCGGTCGGTGCGGCGATAGCCGCGGTTCGGCGATGGGTCCCGGGCATGGCTGTCTCGTTATTCTGTCGGGCGTATAGGTTACCATCGAGCCGTGCGCCGCCCAGCAACAATCACCGCGGTGCTCGTAACGGCATCAGCCTGCGCGGCACTCGTACTATTGCAGCTCAACGCCCTGCCGCAGCCGGCCGCCATTGCCAAGCTGATCGCCTCGGGCGGATTTCTCGGCACGGCATGGAGCGTCGGGGCACTGCGCCACCCGTTCGGCCGCGTCCTGTTCGCCGGCCTCTGCCTGTCACTGTGCGGCGACCTCTTCCTGGTCGGCCAGGCCCGGGAATATTTCCTCGGCGGGCTGGTGAGCTTCCTGCTGGCGCATGTCGCCTATACGACGGCCTTCGTCAGCCGCGGCCAGGACCGGCGCTGGGCCCTCTCGGCCGCCCTGCCTGCCGTCATTGTCGCCCTGGCGGTCCTTGCATGGCTGACCCCGCACACGGCCCCGGACCTGCTGACGCCGGTGCGCATCTACATGGCCGCCATTACGCTCATGGTGATCACCGCGTTCGGGGCGCGCGGCGCGGGCGCGCCGTGGCTGCTTGTCGCCGGTGCACTGTTGTTCTTCGTCTCCGACCTGTCCGTCGCCCTGCAGCGGCTCGTCGAGATTGACTTCCCGACGTATGCCTGGGGTCAGCCGCTGTACTTCGCCGGCCAGACCTGCATCGCGCTCGGCGCGAAAACGGAGCGACAGGCGCCCCGCTAGCAAGCCTCGCAGTCCGTGTCCCAGCTCGGCGTGCCCGAGAAGTAGTCCACGAGGTGGTCGATGAACTCCCGAACCCGGTACGACAGGTGGCGGGTTGGCGGATACACCGCATACGCCGGCGTCACCGGCCAGTCGTAGTCGGTGAGGATGGGGACGAGCTCGCCCCTTCGAATGGCCTCGCCGGCAATGAAGGTCGGCTGCATGACGATGCCGAGCCCCTGGGCCGCTGCCGCCGACAGGAAATCGCCGCTCGAGACGGCCATTGACGCTGCGACGTCGACGCGAATGCGGTTCCCGTCGGCATCGTGGCAGACCCACCTGGTCGGCTCGGCGAGGTTCGAGTAGACGAGGCAATCGTGTTCGCGAAGCTCCCCGGGCGTCTGCGGCATGCCTCGCGCTTCGAAATACGCAGGCGCGCCGCACACGACCGTTCGGGCTTCGAACAGCCGCCGGGCGATCAGGGACGAATCCGCAAGGTGGCCGATGCGAACGGCCAGGTCCGCCCCCTCCTCGACGAGGTCCACGCGGCGGTCGTTGAGGTCCAGGTCGAACGTCACGCGGGGGTGCTTGCGGCTGAACTCGGCGACGGGCCGGCACATGTGCCGCACGCCGAACGAGAGTGGCAGCGCGATCCGCAGCATGCCGCGCAGTTCACCGTGTTCCTGGAGCACGGCCGATTCGGCCTCGTCGAGGTCGGCCAGGATGCGCGCGCTGTGCTCGTAGAAGCTCTGACCCGTGTCGGTGAGGCTGAGGCGGCGCGTCGTGCGCCGGAGCAACTGCACGCCGAGGCGCTCCTCGAGCGCCGAGACGCGGCGGCTGACGGCCGACTTGGCCGAGCTCAGCCGCTCAGCGGCCTCGGTGAAACTCCCCGTCTCGACGACGGCCACGAAAGCCGCCAGTTCCTCGAATTTTCGCATATTGTTGCTTTTTTAATAACAAACATATCTATTTTATGGCATTTATCTTCTTTTCTTCAACATTCACAATCGTGCTCATCAAATTGACGCCCGCGGCGCGGGCCACAGGAGAACAGCATGAAAGTATTGGAAATCAGCGCCAGCGGCCGCCGCGGCGATTCGGTGAGCCGCAGGCTCACCAGGGAGTTGATCGACAGCCTCGAGGCTCGCGAGGGCGACATCGAGCTGACTCGGCGTGACCTCAGCGACGGCATTGCGCTGGTCGACGAGGCCTGGATCAACGCCAACTTCACGGCCGACGAAGACCGCAACGCGCAGCAGCGCGAGGTGCTTGCCGCTTCGGATGCCCTGGTCGAGGAACTGCGGGGGGCCGACGTCGTCGTGATCGGTTCGCCCATCTACAACTTCGGGGTACCGGCCGCGCTGAAGGCCTGGGTGGACATGATCGCCCGCGCCCGGCTCACGTTCCGTTACACGCCGGAGGGGCCGAGGGGACTGCTCGACGGCAAGAAAGCCTATGTCGTGATCGCATCGGGCGGCGTTCCCGTGGACAGCCCCGTCGACTTCGCGACGCCCTACCTCCGGCAGGCCCTGCGCTTCGTCGGCATCACGGACGTCGATGTCATCGCGGCGGATCAGCTGAACAAGGCCGGCGATGACTCGATAGACACGGCGCGCATGCGCATTGCCGAACTCATTCACACGAACCCGGCGCGCGCGAGTCGCGCCGCCTGACCCACCCAGGAGACTACAATGAACAAGACTGGCTACGCTGCCCTGATCCTGTGCATCGGCCTGGCGGGCCGGCATTCTCAGTGAGGTCCCAAACATGATTGACATCATTCGTTCCGAGAACCGCGGCGCAGCCGACCACGGCTGGCTCAAGAGCAAGCACACGTTCTCGTTTGCCGACTACTACAACCCGCAGATGATGGGCTTCGCCAAGCTGCGGGTCGTCAACGAGGACTGGATCGAGCCGGGCCAGGGCTTCGGCACCCACCCGCACAAGGACATGGAGATCGTGACCTACATGGTGGACGGTGCACTGGAGCACAAGGACAGCATGGGCAACGGTTCGGTCATTCGCCCGGGCGAACTGCAGCGCATGACGGCGGGTACGGGCGTCCTGCACAGCGAGTTCAACCACTCTCAGGACGAGAAAGCGCACCTGTTGCAGATCTGGATTCTCCCGGAGCGCAATGGGCTCGAGCCCGGCTATGAGCAGAAGCTGTTCCCGAGCGCGGAGAAGCGCAACACGTGGCGGGTTGTCGGCTCTCGCGACGGCCGCGACGGCTCATTGACGATTCACCAGGACCTCAACCTGCTGGCGACGGAGCTGGATCCCGGTACCGAGCTGGGCTACGAGTTCGACGGCCGGCGCCGGGGCTTCCTGCAGGTTATCCGCGGCAGCATAGAGGTCGGCGACGAGATGCTGTCAGCCGGCGACGCGTTCGCAATCCAGGACCAAGCCTCCGTGACGGTTCGCGCCGTCGACGCCGCCGAGCTGTTGCTCTTCGACATGGCCTGAGGCGGACAGGACGAGCGCCGCGGATTGGCCTTACAATCCGGCCATGCGCGCATCGTATTTGATCGTCCTGGTAGCCGCCGCCGTCACCGCGTGTGGCGGCGGCGGTCGCCAGCAGGGAGGCGGCGGCAACCCGCCACCGCCGGGCACCGTCACCCCGATCTACTCGGTCCAGGGCGCAGGCGAAGAAAGCCCGCTGGTCGGCCAGGCGGTCACGGTCGAAGGTATCGTCACCGGCGACTTCCAGGACGGCGACGCCGATGACAGCCGCAACCTCGGCGGCTTCTTCATCCAGGGCGTACCGGACGGCGATTTCGAGACCTCGGACGGGGTGTTCGTCTTCGACGGGGCGAACCCGTCCGTCGATGTCGAAACCGGTGATTCCGTGCGTGTCACCGGCACGGTCACTGAATACTTCGGCGAAACCCAGCTTGCCTCGAGCACTGTTTCAATAGTCGGCGTCGGTTCGCCGATCCCGGCCTCCATCAACCTGCCCGTGGCGGGCACGGTTACGAACGCGGACGGCAGACTCATTCCGGACCTCGAACGCTACGAGGGCATGCTGGTTCGCTTCCCGCAGGCCCTCTCCATCAGCAGCCTGCGCTCGCTCGAAGAACATGGGGACGTGGAGCTGACCCTGGGTGGTGTGCCGGTTGTCTTCACCAACGCCAGCGCACCGGATGTCGCGGGCTTCGCTGACCATCTCGAATCGATCGCGTCGCGACGCATCATTCTCGACGACGGCCTGCGTGCCGCGGATGTAATGCCGGTCCGGTACCTGGACGCCGGCAGTGCCCCCGGTTACTCGATCCGGCTTGGTGACGAGGTTACCAATGTCATCGGCAACCTGCGTTACTCGCGAGGCAGCGGCTCGAGAGGAACCGAGGGCTACCGCCTGATGCCTACCGAAGTCGTGGCATTCGAGTCGGCGAATCCTCGCCCCGGCGCGCCCGTCGTTGGCGGGTCTCTGCGCGTGGCAGCGTTCAATGCCCACAACCTGTTCTCCAATGTCGACGTTGGCACCGATTTCTGCGGGCCGGCCGGCGACCTCGCCTGTCGGGGAGCCGACAGTGCGGAGGAACTCGACCGCCAGGTGGCGAAGTTCGTCGCGGCCGTCGCCGCCACCGATGCCGATGTCGTCGGTATCGTGGAGATCGAGAACAACGCCGATGCGTCCTTGCGGCTCATTGTCGATGGATTGAATGCCGTCCTCGGGGCGGGCACCTACGACTACGTGGATACGGGCGTTATCGGCACGGATGCAATCAAGGTCGGCTTCGTCTACCGCCCCGCCGATGTGGACCTTGTCGGGCCGCCAGCGATTCTCGACTCCAGCGTGGACGCACGCTTCAAGGACCGGCGCAGCCGACCGGTGCTCGCGCAGGCCTTCTCGTTGAGGTCGAACGGGGCGCGGCTCACGGCGGCCGTGGCGCACCTGAAGTCCAAGAGTTCCTCGTGCGCCTCGGACGGCGACCCGGACATCGGTGACGGCCAGCGCAACTGCAACCTGACCCGGACAGCCGCGGCTACGGCTATTGCCGACTGGCTGGCGTCGGACCCGACCGGTAGCGGCGATGCCGACGCGTTGCTGATCGGCGATCTAAATGCCTACCTGTTCGAGGACCCACTGACAGCACTGAAAGCCGCCGGATACGTCAGCTTGCTCGAGGATCGAATCGGCGCCGGGGCCTATTCATTCGCCTTCGACGGCCAGCGCGGCACCATGGACCACGCGCTGGCCTCGCCGAGCCTTGCGCCCCAGGTTGCCGATATCTCAGAGTGGCCCGTCAACACGGACGAACCCCGGGTGCTGGATTACAACCTGGAGCCACCGCGCGACCCGAGCCTGTTCGACGCCTCCAGCCCCTACCGCTCCTCGGACCACGACCCGCTCATCATCGGTCTCGACCTTACACCCTAGGGCGGTTGGAGCCTCGATCAGGTTTTTGGCAGGGGCGGCCGAAACAGCACGACGCCGAAGCCGACGGCGAACACGCCGAAAGTCAGCGAACTCGCGGCCAGCATCCAGACGCCATGATCGATGGCCTCGCGCGCCAGCATGACGGTCACCATCGCGAAGTGCAGGAAGTTGCCGAGCGCCAGCGGCCGCGCGTAAATGCCCCCGATCAGGACGCCGCGCGCCGTCCAGTTGAGTATCGCGAAACCGAGGTACAGGGCCCCCATCATCTCGATGAGCAGCACCGTGGGGCCGTCGGGTTCACTCCCGTGCATCGCGAGGACCTGGTAGGGAAGAAACGACGTAAACAGGCCGAGCAGCAGCAGGAAAATCGCGCTGGCCATCATCAGGATCCTGGTCGGCATCACGGGCCCTCATTCCCAAAGGCCCGATCCTAACCCAGCGTGACAGCGAACCGGGAACCTGTGCCGGCAATTTCGGACTAAAATAAGCGCTGGAGAGGAACAGGCCCTGATGCACAAGGCAAACACCAACAAACAAGCAAAGCGACCACGGCTCGCCGCCTATGCGGCCCTGCTGGCGCTCGCGCTGTTCCAGCTGGGGTTCGCGACGCACCAGGTCGACCACGCGGTAACTGAACTGGGCGAGACCTGTGCTGCCTGCGCTCACTACAACGATGCCGATGCCGCGCTCGCACCAGCCGGGCCGGCGCCGCTCCTGCCGCAGGCAGACCCGTTCGCCCCGTTGCCGCCGGCCCTCGCCAGGGCGGCGGCCGCTCCCTATTCATCCCCTATCCGGGCCCCGCCGGTCGGCTGACCAGCCACCGACGCGGGCGGGCCACCGAGGACCCGCCCTGGTTACCAGGATCCAGATGGATAGCAGTAATGAAGAAAAACAGAACAACTGCCATTCTTGGCATTGCCCTCGGGGCCGCCATGATGGCGCAACCGGCCGTCGCCGACGACGGCCAGGATGACGAACATCACGTCCTCGACGAGGTTATCGTCGCGGCAACCCCGCTCGACCGGACCGTGCGCGAACTGGCGCAGCCGACATCCGTGCTGAGTGGCGACGCGCTGGCACGCAAACAGTCGGCCAGCATCGGCGAGACGCTGGCTGGTGAGCTGGGCGTCAATTCCAGCTACTTCGGGCCCGTCGCGTCGCGGCCGGTCATCCGCGGCCAGTTCGGCGAGCGCGTGCGAGTGTTGTCGAATGGACTGGACTCCCTCGATGCGTCGGCGCTGAGCGAAGACCACGCCGTCAGCGTCGACAGCATTCTCTCGGAGCGTGTTGAAATTATCCGCGGCCCGGCAACACTGTTGTATGGCAGCGGCGCCGCCGGCGGCCTCGTCAACGTCGTCGACTCGCGTATCGCCGAGGAGCCACTCGACTCGTCATTCAGCGGCGCGATGTCGCTCAGCGCGGATACGGCCATCGGTGAAAAGAGCGGCGCCATCAAGGCTGATTTCGGTACGGAATCAACCGCCTTTCATCTCGACTGGTTCCGGCGCACGACCGAGGACATCGAGGTCCCCGGCTACGTGGAATCGAGGGTCCTCAGGGCGCTCGAGGAAGAAGAAGGCGGGCTCGCCGAGGAAGAAGCGTTTGGCGAAGTAGAGAACACGAGCAGCACGGCCGAAGGAGGCGCCGCTGCGATCACGTTCACCGGTAAAGATGCTTACCTCGGTTTCTCGGTCAGCAGGTACGACAACGAGTACGGCATCCCGGGCCACCATCATGAAGAAGCGCCCGGCGTCCCGGCGGAAGCAGAAGAGGCCGTGCGCGTCGCGCTCGAGCAGACGCGCTATGACCTTCGCGGCGCGTACACATTCGACCAGGTGTTCGATGCACTGAATGTCCGCGTGGCACGCAACGATTACGGTCACACGGAACTCGAGGGCGACGCAGTAGGCACCCGCTTCGACACGCAGGGCACGGATATCAGGGTGGAACTTCGCCATAAGCCCATGGGTGGCTTCGACGGCGCCATCGGCGTGCAATACAAGAACATCGACTTCGTGGCGCTGGGCGACGAGGCCTTCGTGCCCGCATCGGACACATCGCAGACGAGCCTCTTCGCATTCGAGGAATACGCAGTATCCGACGCATGGGTCCTGCAGGCCAGCGCGCGCATCGAAAACCAGGCGCTGAAATCACCGGCGCAGTCAAGCTACGACGAGACGGCGTACGGCGCGTCGATCGGATCGATCTGGTCGTTCGCGGGCGATTTCCGCCTGGCCTTCAACCTGGCCCATACAGAACGTCACCCGAATGCGACAGAGCTGTTCGCCGACGGCCCGCACGTTGCCGTGCAGCGCTGGGAGCGCGGCGCGGCGGCGCAGGGACTGGAATACTTCGACAAGGAGCTGTCGACCAACCTCGACGTCACGTTGCGCGGTGTTACCGAGCGGCTCGAATGGACGCTGACGGCGTTCGTCAACTCGGTCGACGACTACATCCTGTTGTCACCAACAGCGGAAATTGTCGATGAACTGCAGGTCTACGAGTTCCAGCAGACCGACGTCGAGATGTCCGGGTTCGAGGCCGAGGCTTTGGTCGACCTGATGAACGCGGACCGAGGCCACCTGCATGCCCGCCTGTTCGCGGACTATGTCCGTGGCGAGGACAAATCAGGCGGCAACCTGCCGCGCCTGCCGCCACTGCGCCTCGGCGCAGGCCTGCATTTCACGGGCGACAATACGGATGCCAGTGTCGAGGCCACCTATCACGATGAGCAGGACGAACTCGCGGAGAACGAGTTGCCGACGGACTCTTTCACGCTCGTCAGCGCCGAGGTGAGTTACACCTTCCCGGCCAGCGACACGCTGCTGTTCGTGCGCGCTAGCAACCTGACTGACCAGGATGCGCGGCGGCATTCGTCACCGCTGAAGGACCTCGTCCCGCTGCCGGGCCGGTCCTTCCACGTCGGGTTGCGCGTCAGCTTCTGACGCGCGACCCCCGCACCATGCGGAAGAACCAGGCGATGAAGATGGCGAAAGCCGCCAGGCCGACCAGCATCGCGACGATTTCGTTGCCGAGCCACTCGGTGCCGATGCCGTCCGGTCGGCGGCTCTTCGCGACCGCAACCAGCGCGATGCCTACACCCAGCAGGCCTTCGCCGCCCACGAAGCCGCTGCCGAGCAGCACGCCGCGCTCGCGCCGGTCGGCTGCCTCCTTCTCGTCACGCGACTTGCGCTCCATCCAGAGACGAAGCAGACCGCCGACGAAGATTGGCGTCATCGTGGATACGGGCAGATAAACGCCGACCGCGAACGGCAGTGACGGAATGCGCAGCACCTCGCAGGCCAGCGCAATGCCGGCGCCGATCACAACCAGCGCCCACGGCAGGTTCTGGTCGAGAACCCCGTCGATTACGAGCTTCATCAGCGTCGCCTGCGGTGCCGGCAGCTCGGTGCTGCCGAAGCCGAAGCCCTTGCCGAGCGCCAGCACGGTCAGGCACACGAACACGGCTGAGGTGAGGACGCCGATGAGCTCTGCCGTCTGCTGACGCCGCGGCGTGGCGCCGAGCAGGAAGCCCGTCTTCAGGTCCTGGGACGTATCACCCGAGATAGACGCGGCAATCGCAACCACGCAGCCGACCGTCAGCGCCGCGGCCTTGCCCATCGTGTCGGTCCAGCCGAACACGAGGAAGATCGACGCGGTGCCGAGCAATGCAGCGATCGTCATGCCGCTCGTCGGGTTGCTGGTCACACCGACGAGGCCGACGATGCGCGAGGCAACGGTGACGAAGAAGAACGAGAACACGACGACGCAGATTGCGGCGGCGGTGCGAATGCCGACCTCGCCGACTGCGCCGAATACCTGCGGGACCAGCACCAGGACCGATGCGATGATGAGCACACCAACGCCGACGACGCGCAGCGGCAGGTCGGCGCCGGTTCTATCGACGTCGGCCGGGCTTACCTCCGGGGCCGCGGTGACCTGCTGGGTGAGCTGCTTCGAGCCAATCCGGAAACTGTTCACCATGACCGGGATACTGCGAATCAGGGTGATGATGCCGGCCGTAGCCACGGCGCCGGCGCCGATGTAGCGGACATAGCGGGTCCAGATCTGGCTGGGCGCCATGTCGCGAATGAGATTGATAGTCTCCGGGTAAAAAGGCTCGGTCCGCGCCTCTCCCCACCAGGCGATCGCCGGGATGATCACCAGCCAGGAAAGCAGCCCGCCGCCCACCATCACCGCGGCGATACGGGGGCCGAGGATATAGCCGACGCCGAACAGGGCCGCCGACAGGTCCATGCCGAGCTGGCCCTTCTTGAGCAGTGGAATCTTGGTGTGAACGTCGCCGGGGATCGCCTGCAGCCAGGACGTCAGGAACTTGAAGAACGCCCCGCCGCCGAGGCCGTAGAACACGAAGCGTGCGCGGCCGCCGCCGATCTCGTTTGCGACCAGCACCTCGGCGCAGGCCGTCCCTTCCGGATAGGGCAGCTTGCCGTGCTCGCGTTCGATCAGGAACCGGCGCAGCGGAATCATGAACAGGATGCCGAGCAGACCGCCGGACATCGCGAGCAGCGTCATCTGCAGCAGCTCGGGCGGCATGCCCCACATGAAAAGGGCCGGCAGCGTGAAGATGACGCCGCTCGCCAGCGAGCTCGAGGCCGAACCCGTCGTTTGCGAGATATTGGTCTCCAGGATCGTGCTCGGCACGCCGACACCTTTGAGCGCGCGGAACACGGCGACAGTCATGACGGCGACCGGGATCGACGTGCTGATGGTCAGCCCTGCCCGCAGACCGAGATAGGCATTCGCGGCGCCGAAAACGATGCCGAACAGGATGCCGAGCCCGACGGCTTTGAGGGTGAACTCCGCGAGCGACTCGCCGCTGGTGACGAAGGGATCGTACGTTTCGCCCTCGGCGAGGGGCACGTAGGCTTTCTGGCTCAGTCCGTCTTTGCGCATTGTTATTGTTTCCGGCCGAAAGAGACGCCGATTCTACAAGAAAGCGCGTCAGGCCTCTTGCCGGCGCTTGAGCGACAGCAGCCAACAGACGACCAGGATGCCGCAAGCAGCCGTGATCGCGAGGAACCGGAACAGGTTGAGAAAGCCCGGCACGCCGGGCGCGGCATCGAGGATCACACCGGCGACCCAGGCGAAAAAGATCTCGGGTGTATAGCCGACGAAAGAGATCATCCCGACCGCTGCGCCCGTGATGTAGCGCGGTGTGCGCGTCTCCTGGAGCAGCGCGAAGTAGATGCCGCGCAGCGAGAAGACCGCAAACAGGCTGATCACGATATTCGCATAGATGATCACCAGCGACACGCTGCCGGGCACCGCCGAGGCCAGCACCAGGTACACGAGCGCCAGTACCAGGAACGTGACGCCGATGGCGCGCGTCGCGTTGACCCGGTCGGCAATGACGCCCGCAAGGAGTGCCGCGACGGGCCGCAGGTAGGCGCCGTAGCTCGCGAGCCGCGCGCCCTCGACCTCGTCCATGCCCAGCGCGATAACCGCGTATTGCGAATAGAAGTCGGTTGCCTTGAAGCAGCTGTAGGCGCAGATGATGACGGCAGCCTGCGCCCAGACGATGGGCTGGCGGAGCACGAGCAGCATGTTCGGAAACGGGTTGCGGCGCACGGGCGCCGTATCCTCGGGCGGCGGTATCGCGAACCATGCCAGCAGCCCCGCGCCGAAGGCGGCCGCCGAGTAAATGAGATAGACAGCGCGCATCCCGGCCTGCCGTTCCGCGTCCGTGGCCTCCGCCGCGTTATCAGGCATCAGCGTCGCCAGCGCCGTGACCGCCAGCGTCGCGAACAGCGCGGCCACGATGCCCCGGCCCGCCTCCAGGATGCCGAAAGCCGTGCCCTGCGAGGTCTTGCCGCCCCAGTCCCGCGTCGCCCGGATCAGGGCACCCCAGAACAGGAAGATCGTCGTGAAACCCCAGAAGCCATAGACGATGCTGATCCCGAGAAGCTCGGGCAGCGTCGCCATGTACAGCCCGCCGAGCCCGGTCGCCAAGAGTGACAGGCTCAGCAGGGTGCGCGCCGCAAACCGGTCCGCGATGGCGCCGCCGGGAAAATACGACGCCATCGCGATCGCGCCGTAAATCGCGAAGACGTAGCCCAGCTCCGTGTTCGTCAGGCCGAACACCTCGAGGACCGTGGGGCGAAAGAAGCGGGCCGTGTGAAAAGGCAGGCCGAACACCATTTCGCCCGCGATGACGAGTACGGCTATATACAGATATCGCGACACGTTGTTTTCTGTTATTGGTACGCCTTCGCAAATCACAGTAGCACAGGCCGGGGGAGGTCTCAGGATGCGAATCTCGAGCATGCTTGGTTGCGTCGTCGGGCTGTTCGTCGCCGCCAACGCCGTGGCGGACGCGCCCGGGACGATGCGTATCGATTATTTTCACTCGGGCAACAGCGAAACCGAGATGTTCAGCCTCGACCAGGTCGTGATCGAGCCGCTGCCCTGGACCGGCAACATGCACCAGCCGCTCGACGCGACGCTGCGCGGGAAGTACCTGTTCGAGATCGTCGACCGGGAATCCGGCGAGGTCGCCTGGTCTCGCAGTTTCAGCAGCATTTACGGGGAGTGGGAAACCACCGCCGAGGCAAGGGAGATCAATCGCACGTTCCATGAGTCCGTGCGCTTCCCGATGCCGGACGCCCCGTTCACGCTGGTGCTGAAAACGCGCGGCGCAGACCAGGCCTTCCAGGAGGTCTGGCGCGCCGATTTCGATCCCGGCGACTACCTCGCGCACCGGGAGTCGGCCATGTACGCCGATGACGTCGTCGCGATCCTGGATAACGGCGACCCGGCACAGAAAGTGGACCTGCTGATCCTCGGCGACGGTTATACCGCCGACGAACATGACGCCTTCATCGACAAAGCCCGCGAACTCGCCGACGTGTTATTCGCGGCGTCGCCATTCAAGGAACGCAAAGACGACTTCAACGTGTGGGCGCTGGCGCCCGCGGCTGCCGAGTCCGGGATTTCCCGCCCGTCAACGGGGGTCTACCGCGATTCGCCCGTGGGGGCGACCTACGACGCGTTTCGCTCGGAGCGCTATATCCTGACCTTCGACAACAAGGCCATGCGCCGCGTCGCGTCCTCGACGCCTTACGACTTCATCGAGATCCTCACCAACACCGAGATCTATGGCGGCGGCGGCATCTATGGCCTGTTCAGTACGGCCGCCGCGAACAGCGAGTGGGCGCCCTACCTGTTCGTGCACGAGTTCGGCCATCACTTCGCCGGGCTGGCCGACGAGTACTACACGAGTTCCGTGGCCTACGAGGCGCCGGCCGAGATCACCGAGCCCTATGAACCCAACGTCACTGCCCTACTCGACCCGGAAAACCTGAAATGGAAGCACCTCGTGGGCCCGATCACGCCGGTACCCACGCCGTGGCCGAAGGCCGAGTACGAGGAACACTCGTTGGCTTACCAGGAGCAGCGCCGGCAGCTGCGCGCCGAGAACGCGCCGGAATCCGAGATGAACGAACTCTTCCGGTTCACGAAGAACTTTGTCGAGAACCTGTTTGCCAAGTCGGAGTACCGCAGCGCGATCGGGGCCTTCGAGGGCGCCTATTACCACGACCGGGGCTACTACCGCTCGGAGCAGAACTGCCTCATGTTCTCCCGGGCCGAGGAATTCTGCCTCGTGTGTCGCGCCGCAATCGACAAGGTGATCGACGAGTACACCCTCGGCAAGTAGGAGCGCCCCATGGGCGCGACCGGCACCCTCGGCAAGTAGGAGCGCCCCATGGGCGCGACCGGCGCCCTCGGCAAGTAGGAGCGCCCCATGGGCGCGACGAGCGCCCTCGGCAAGTAGGAGCGCCCCATGGGCGCGACCGGCACCCTCGGCATGTAGGAGCGCCCCATGGGCGCGATAGCCGTGGTTCAGTTGCGCAGCTTGTAGCCGGTCCTGAAAATCCACCAGACCGTCGCCAGGCAAAGGGCCAGGAACGTCATGACCATGGCGAGGCTCAGGCCGACGGCGACGTCGGCGTTCTCGTAGAAACTCCAGCGAAACCCGCTGATCAGGTAAACCACGGGGTTGAAGAGGCTCACGGTCTGCCAGGCTGGCGGCAACATGCTGATCGAGTAGAACGTGCCACCCAGGAAGGTCAGCGGCATGATGACGAGGATGGGAATGATGGTCAGCTTCTCCCAGCCGTCCGCCCAGACACCGAGGATGAAGCCGAACAGGCTGAATGACACAGAGATCAGCACCAGGAACAACAGCATGATGCCGGGGTGCGCGACTTCGATGTCAACGAAGAAGCTGGCCGTCGTCAGGATGATGCCGCCGATGATGACGGACTTCGTCGCCGCGGCGCCGACATAGCCGAGCAGAACCTCGACGAACGAAACCGGCGCCGACAGCAACTCGAAGATCGTCCCGGTAAACTTGGGGAAGTAGATCGCGAACGAGGAGTTGGAGATGCTCTCGGTCATGATCGACAGCATGATCAGCCCCGGCACGATGAACGCGCCGTAGCTGACCCCGTCGATCTCGGTAATTCGCGAGCCGATCGCCGCGCCGAAGATAACGAAGTACAGCGACGTCGACAGCACCGGCGCGACGATGCTCTGCACGACGGTGCGCATCATGCGCGCCATCTCGGTTCGATAGATGGCCCTGATGGCGTAAAAGTTCATCGCGACTGATGCACCAGGCCGACAAAGATCTCCTCGAGAGAGCTCTGCTTGGTGTTCAGGTCGTTGAAGCGTATGCCAGCCTCGCTAAGCTCGCCGAGCAGCGCGGTGATGCCCGTATGCTCGCCCTTGGTGTCGTAGTGGTACGTCAGCTCGGTGCCGTCCTCGTTGAGCTCCAGCTCGTAGCCGCCCAACCGCTCGGGGATGCGGCCGATGGCTTCGGTCAGGTGCAGGATGAGTTCCTTCTTGCCCAGCTCCCGCATCAGCTTCTGTTTCTCGTCCACGAGGATGACCTCGCCATGATTGATCACGCCGATGCGGTCGGCGAGCTGCTCGGCCTCCTCGATGTAATGCGTCGTCAGGATGACTGTTACCCCGGACGCGCGCAGCTCGCGCACGACGTTCCACATGTCCTGGCGCAGCTCCACGTCGACACCGGCGGTCGGCTCGTCGAGAAACAGGATCTCGGGCTCGTGAGCCAGCGCCTTCGAAATCAGCACGCGGCGCTTCATGCCGCCCGAGAGCATGATGATCTTCTCGTCTTTCTTGTCCCAGAGCGACAGTGACTTCAGCACCTTCTCGACCTGCCCGGGATCTTCCGGTTTCCCGAACAGGCCACGGCTGAAGCGGCAGGCGTTGTACGGTGTTTCGAAGGACTCGGCCGGCAGCTCCTGCGGGACGAGACCGATCATCGACCTCGTCTTCCGGTAGTCGCTGACGCTGTCATGGCCGGCTACGGTCACGGTGCCGCTCGTCTTCGTGACGATGCCACAGATGATGTTGATCATCGTCGTCTTGCCGGCACCGTTCGGCCCGAGCAACCCGAAGATCTCGCCTCGATGGATATCGAGGCTCACGGACTTCAAGGCCTCGAAACCGCCAGCGTAGGTCTTGGTCAGGTTGTTGACGCTGATGATCGGCTGCATCGGCGCAATATACCGTGAAACGGCGGGGACAGTTATCAGGCGATGGCTCGTCGCAGGTTTGCACGATTGAGATCGAGCAATAGTAATGCGACGAAAAACACGGCCGCGCTGGTGAGCTGCGGCAGCGTCAGGTTGCCGATGAACCCAATGTTGTCGGCCCGCAGGAATTCGAGCCCGAAGCGCACGACGCCGTATGCCGCGAAGGCAGCCAGCGCGACCGATCCGGCCGGCATCTGCCGACGCGCCATGCGGCTGAGCAGAAAAATGACGACAAGAAGCAGACCGGGCTCGTAGAGCTGGGTCGGGTGCACCGGCAACGACGCCAGCGCGTCCTCGGTGATCAGGCCCGCGGCCAGGTGCTGCTGCCAGGCGGGGCTACCCGCCGGAAACTGCACGGCCGTCAGCACCCAGTCGCCCGCCGCCCAGGGCCAGGTTTGCAGCTGGCTCCCGAGCCCGGTCCCGGCGATGACGTGCAGCCAGTCGTCTTGCACGGCTACGTCCCCCCAACAGCAGCCGGCGAGGAAACAGCCGATGCGCTGGATCGCGATGGCCGCAAGCGTCGGCAGGGCGAAGATGTCCAGCAGGGCCCGAAAAGGCAGTTTCGCAACCCGGCTGTAGGCAAACAGCGCGCCGGTGCAGCCGAAGACCAACGGATAGAGCCGGATTCGTGGCCCCGTGACCAGCGCAACGCAGGCTGCACCGACGATGAAGGCCAGCGGCAACGCAAGATCGATATGCGACGGGTCGATCCCGGCCCTGACCGCCGCCCGCCGCGCCAGCCACCAGCAGGCCGCGAGGCCGATGATCATGAACAGGCCGTAGGCCGTCAGCCAGTCCTGGTTGCCCAAGTGCGGGTACATCCAGCAATCCTTCCTTCAGTCGATGTCGATGTGTTTTTCGACGAATTCAGCGAATATCTCGATGTGCTCCGGCTGGATTCTGACGAACCGGTCGGCTCCGCCCATGTACATGCCGTCGTCGGCCGCATTCTTGCGGATGACCTTCTCGTAGTCGCGCCTTTTCTCTGGCAGGTCATTGAACATCGCAAAATCGGGATCAATCATCAGCAACTCGAACGCCCCTGCGCCGGTCTTGTCGATGCGATAGACAAACCAGACATCATCGGCAAACGGATCCTCTGCGTCGTCATCGACCATCGCCATGGGCTGCATGGTCAGGAACCAGTGTCCGCCGTGCTTGCTTCGCCAGGCCTTGAAGATGGTCGCTTTCTCGGCAGTCGCGCATTGCTGCTCTGCGAACCAGGCGACGAATTCCTCGTATTCGAATGTCTCGCCAGCCCAGCGGCAGCCGGACGGAAGATTTATGCCGACCGAGGTAACGAGCCAGGTTCGCTTGTCGTAGGGTTCGAAGTAGGTGACGGCCCCTTCAAAACCCAGCCAGACCCCGGTCATATCCGGATCGATTCGACTTCGTTCCGGGTCGCCGATCGGCACGGGCAGGCAGGCCAGCAGCCCCGCCAGAACCGGGATCAGGACAATCGCGAGCAAGAGCCCCGAGAGCGACCGCTGGCGTGCGTTCATGTTCGTCTCCTGACAGGTTGCCGATGTTGATCTTAGGCCGGGAGACGCGCCCCAAAATGAGGGTTTACCGATTGTTTCCTGATGTTTGCGACGCTCAGAGCGTCAGCTGGTCGGCATAGGCAAACAGCGCCGCCGCGCCGCCCGTGTGCAGGAATACGATGTTGTCCACGCCGTCGAAGGCGCCGGTTCTCACCAGGTCGATCAGGCCCGCCAGCGCCTTGCCGCTGTAAACCGGGTCGAAGAGCAGGCCTTCGAGCCGGGCCAGCAGCAGCACGGCTTCGTTCATGGACTCGGTCGGCACGCCGTAGCCCGCCCCGATATAGTCGCAATTGGCCACGACGTCCTCGCGCTTCACGATGCCGGGCGAACCGATGTACTCGGCCGTTTCGCAGGCGAGTGCGTAGACTTTCTGCTCCTGCTCTTCCTTGGGCACGTTGACGCCGATGCCGAGCAGCGGAATCTCGCTCTGCATGGCCTTCAGGCCGACGATCATGCCTGCCTGCGTGCCGGCGCTGCCGGTCGCCGTGACGATATGACCGACGTCGAGCTTCGCTTTCCCGATCTGCGTCAGGAGCTCGCTGGCGCAGTTAACGTAGCCGAGAGCGCCGACGGCATTCGAGGCCCCGCCCGGGATGATGTAGGGCCTGCCGCCAGCGGCGGCGACTTCATCGGCTACCTCCGCGAGCGCCTGGTCGAAGTCCGTGCCTCCCGGGTACTCGCGAAGCTTGGCCCCGAAGATCCGGTCCAGCAGCACGTTGCCGGAATTCCGGTAGGCCTCGGTCGGGTCCGTGACCCGGTGCTCTAGCAATACCTCGCAGCCGAGCCCCAGCTTGCACGCCGCCGCCGCTGTCTGGCGGACGTGGTTCGACTGCACGGCACCGACCGTGATGACCGTGTCTGCGCCCTGCTCCAGCGCCTCGGCCATCGAGAACTCGAGCTTGCGGGTCTTGTTGCCGCCGGTCGCCAACCCGGTGCAATCGTCGCGCTTGACGAAGATCTCGGGACCGCCGAGATGGCCGCTCAGCCTGGGGAGGTGCTCGAGGGGTGTTGGCAGGTGTGCCAGAGCAACGCGCGGAAACTGTGAGAGGGCCATCAGGACTCCTTGACGGGCAGTGGCAGATCGCCGCGCGCCAGCGCGACGGTACGTTCGGCGAGCACGTCGGTCGAGGCGATGAGTGGCACGGGCACCATGGTCTCGTCGAGCACCAGGGGAATCTCGGTGCAACCCGCGATCAGGGCCTGCGCGCCGCGGGCGCACAGCGCCTCGGCAATCGCGCGCATCCCCAGCGTGGTCTGCCTGTCGGCCAGGCCGCCTTTGATGCCGTTGATCAATGTCATCAGAACCTCAAGCTGACCGGCATCCGGCAAGACGGCTACCAGCCCGCGTTTCTCGAGGGCGTCCTGGTAGACGCCAGCGGTGAGACAGCCGTCGGTGGCCAGCACACCGATCGAGGTGGCGCCGGGTGCGCGCTGACCGACCTCGTCGATCGTCACGTCGATGATCGACACCAGTGGAATGCCGACCGCCGCCACGATGCTCTCCTCGAAGACATAAGCGGTGTTGCAGGGAATAACCAGGAATTCGGCGCCGGCTGCTTCGAGCCTGGCCGCCATTGCCGCCAGCTCCGGGCCCGGGTCCGCGCCGCCCCTGAGGATGGCTTCCTGGCGATTGGGCACGCCCGGGTTGTGATCCACGAGCATATGCAGGTGGTCCTGGTCCTTGCTTGCCGGGGTGGCGGCGATGACCTTGGACATGAAGTCGACGGTGGCATCCGGCCCCATGCCACCGAGTACGCCCACCGTCCTGTACTGGCTTGCCATAATTCGTTGAGCCTAGCAGGTCCATGCTGAATAGTCGCCGTTATTGAGCGAGTGCTCCAAGATCAATCGCCACCCCGAAACCGTGCAGCTCATCACTCAATCCAGGCTCCGCTGCTGAAACAATGATCACGTACTTCAAGGCGCCTGACACAACTCCAAACTCCAATGACTTCACCGGTGTTTTACATCCTCGTCGCTCTCACGCTGACGAGCGCGATGATCTCCGTAACGTTTTTCATAGCCTGGAAAACGCTGGGAAAGAAGCCGTATGCGCTGAGCTGGTCCATTGCCTTTCTCGCCGCGACCCTGCAGTGGCTCTTCAATATCACGATGTCGATTTTCCCGAATTTCGCCAGCTACTGGCTGACGGTCAACGGGCTGGCGGTCATCGTCATTACGCTCGGACTGAAGGGCCACTGCCAGCGAACCGGCTGCCGCTGGTTGCCGGGCAACCTGTGGCCGTATGCCGGCCTCGTGTACCTGGCCGTCGTCTGGATAACGGCCGTGCTGCAACACGTTGGCCTCGCCGTGGCCTTCCTGCCCGGCGTGGCGGCCATCACCCTGTTCGCCTCCGCTACGATGATCATTCGGCACCGTGAAGAAACCCGACCTGCAGAATGGGCGGCCGCGATCATGATCACGCTCGTCGGCCTGGCACAGCTTGCGACAGCCACCGTCGCCTTCATGCAGGGGCCGGACGGCAATACGGCCTACCGCGACCTGTACATGCACTTCAACTTCCTGACGTTGCCGGCCGGCTATACGGGCATGGCCATCTTCGTGATTTTCATGATGGCCTCCGACCTGTCCGAGGAGATGAAAGAGCTGGCGATACGTGACCAGTTGACAGGCCTGCTCAACCGCCGCGGATTCACCGAGCATGGCGCCGCCGCGTTCTCGTTCTCTCGCCGCAGCGGGCGCTACGTGTCGGTGGTTATGACCGATATCGACCGGTTCAAGGAGATCAACGACGAGTTCGGCCATGCTGCCGGCGACAGGGCCTTGCGGCATTTCGCCAGCCTGCTCGAGGCCGACCGCAGGGCCGAGGACGTGCTGGCCCGCGTCGGCGGCGAGGAGTTTGCGCTGGTGCTGCCTGGCGCCAATGTCGAGCGGGCGATGGACATTGCGGAAAACCTCTGCAGCAGGCTGGAGAGGACGCCGTTGGAGGTCAACGGCAAGCCGCTCGAAATGACGGCGAGCTTCGGCGTCGCGATGATCTCGGCCAGGGACAAGAATCTGTCGGACGTCGTGATCCGGGCAGACCGGGCCCTTTATCGCTCGAAGCGGGCCGGCAGGAACCGGGTCGACCTGGAATCCTCCCAGCGGCTGCGCAGCGTCGAGGCGTCCGCGTAGAGACTACTCGGCCTCGCACTCCGTGTCGGCCAGCGGATATCGAGATCCATCCTGCTGCCTGACGAGGATGCACTCGTCACCGTTTTTCACCAGTTTGAACTGGATCGGCTTTTCGAGGATGCGGCCCTGCGGAACGGGGTTGTCCATCGTGCCGGCCGGCCAGCGCTCGATCGTCAGCATGCTGCTGCCGGTCAGCGCGTCGTCCGCCAGCATCACCTCGGCACCGAGCGCCTCGTTTACCGCTGCCTGCACGGCGGCACGGCTCTCGGCATCCGGCTTTACAATGCGCGCAGGTTGATCATAGTCGGCGTTGACAGTCTGGCATGCACCGCAGAGAAGCCCGGTAAGAATCAACGACAGGTGTCTGAACATATCGGCCTCAGGGACGCTGCATGATGCGGTTGGAATCGAAGGGCGACCGCGGCACGACGCCGTCGACCGCGTTGAACTGGAGCGCTGGTTTTGCGAGGCCGTCGCCCGAAGACGCGCCTAATGGCGCGACGCAACCCTGCCCAGCCTGGTAGGCCAGCGCCACCTCGAGGCGGTTCTCGGCCGGCTTGCCGAGCTGCTCGGAGAAGTCGTCCGCTACCGGGCAGCCAAGTATGTTGGCCTCACCGTCGTCGACAGCTGCCGGCGAGAAGCCGTCAGTGAAGTCACCATAGTTAGCCTGATTGACACCGCGGAACTGGATCGTGAAATAGGTCGTCCCGCAGTTGTCTTGAGCGTAGAAGCCGTAGGGCTTGCCGCAAGTCGTCGAGCCGATCTGGATGACCTGGACGCCGGCCCCGCGCAGCCCGTTGATGACGGCCTCGCTCGCCGAGCAGGTGCCGGGCCCGGTCAGCACGAACACGCGCGACAGGCCCAGAAACGGCAGGTCCTGGCCTGGGGGGAGGGAAAAATTGAGAGTCTCGTCATAAAACGGCGTCGGTGTGATCGGCCGGCCAAAGATGTCCGTGATCGGGTGTTTGTCGTTGAACTGCATCAGCTCGAAGGTCTTTCCGGCCGTCGGGCCCGGGCCCGCGATCATGTAGGCCAGCTGGCTCGCGATGGCAAGGAAACCGCCGCCGTTATAGCGAATATCGAGCACGAGGTCGTCGACGCCCTGCAGCGCGGTGATGGCATTGAAGAGCTCTCTCTCTGCCGGCGCGCGGTGATAATTGAAGGTCATGTAGCCAACGTTGCCCGTCGGCGTATCGATCACATCAACGTTCTGCACCATGGCATTGGTGATCTCCTGCGACGTCATCGTCACTGGGCGAATCGTGCCGTCGGGATCGCGGATCGTGAAAGTGTGCGGCTCATTCAGGGCCGAGGGAAACAGCCCGGCGTTCAATATGGCGGCATCCCCGTCGCTGACGGCGGCCCCATCGACCTCGAGTACCTCGGCGCCGCGCAACAGGTTGTTGTCCGTGGCGGGCGTGTTCGGCTCGGTGTAGGCGATGAGAATGACCCGGTTCGGCCGCGAGGCTTCGATAATGGCCCATTGCGCGCCGTATCCCGCCGACACGCCGCCCTGCGAGAGTCGGAACCACTCCTCAGAGTCGTAGGTGAAGTGGAACTTGTCCTTGGGCGCACCCGTCGGTGACGGCGCCGTCGTCTTCAGGACATCGAAGTAGTCGAGGGGATCGTTGTAAAGGCCAGGATCGCGGTCGGTTATCTCGTCGTACCAGAGGTAGGTGCGGTTGCTCCAGGAGCGCAGGAAGTTATTCTCGTCCAGTACCGTGCCTTGCACGTCGGGATACGGGTTGCCCGTCGCCGGGTTGATACCTGCGCGCGGATTGACGCACTCGGCAGCGAAGTTCTGTTCGGGCTGGAACACGCCCAGCTGCCAGTCCGTATCCGGCGGCGGGTTGCCAAGTCCGCCATCGCCGCCGCCACAGGCCGCAACGGTCAGCAACGGGGAAATAATCATCCAGAATCGGGTCGCGTTCGCTGCCACGCTTGCTCCTCTCATGCTGATGCCCTCTCAGGAATTACCATGCTGCCTGCTGCCAGCCGCGGGGCCCTCAGACCGACAACGTATGCTGAATTGATCCAAGCCTGCAGGATTTGACCGTCGCGGTCAGGGTGCCGTTCCCTTTTATGACAAAGGACTGCCGCGCGGTGCCCGTGCTACCGCGCCCCCAGGGCAGGTGTGGCATGTCGAGGCCGCCGCCGATGCCGCGCCCCCAGCCGTCGAGATGCCCGAGGCTGCGCCTCGGCGCGCCCTCGGCGATGCTGCAGCCGTCGCACTCGAGCTCGAGGTACGGTGCCTCG
>JBFFSI010000027.1:0-28393 GCA_041572475.1 Woeseiaceae bacterium | reverse complement strand
GAAGCCTTCTTCTTGGAAGCCTTCTTCTTGGAAGCCTTCTTCTTGGTTGCGCGCTTAGCGACTTTCTTTTTCGCCTTTTTCTTGGCTGCTTTCTTCTTAGTCTTGCGCTTAGCGACTTTCTTTTTCGCCTTTTTCTTGGCTGCTTTCTTCTTGGTCTTACGCTTCGCTACTTTCTTTTTCGCCTTTTTCTTGGCGACTTTCTTCTTGGCCTTCCTCTTGGTGGCCTTCTTCTTCGTAGCCTTCTTCTTCGTTACGCGCTTCTTCGCCGGTGCTTTCTTCCTAGCTGTTACTTTCCGCTTCTTGGCGACTTTGCGCTTCGAAGCTTTTTTACGTGACTTCTTTTTAGTAGCCATCAGTTTTCTCCGTGTCGGGTACCCGGCGTTGAGTATATACAACGCCATTAAAAAATCCAGCGACTTAGGTGATGGATATCGTTTTCGAAAAGTGTTTGGCTGCGAACGCTCTAGCGAGTTTTCAACATCGTGCACGACGACCGGGCGCATCAAAGGTCGCAAAGTCGAAAGACGATCACTCAAAGATGTTCAGTGACGACTTTATAAAGCGGTATATCCCAAGGATTTGGCTTGATTTTCTCAACCTGCTGGCAGTTGAAAGCAGTTCCGATGAGTTTCGGTCGCAGCCAACGATGTCGATTACGAAGGAAGGCAAAACAGCGATCGAAATATGCGCTGCCCATGCCGATGCGATGCCCGTTTTCATCGAAGGCGACCAGCGGAGTGATTACGAGATCGAGTTCTCTTGCGGGAATTTGCGAACCCGATTCGGGCTCCCAGAGGCCATACCAGTTTTGACGCAGCTCGGTCTGCGGCGTCAACTCGGAGAACACCATGCTGCCATTGCGATCGATAATCGGCGCGAATACCCGCTTACCCATTTCCCAGGCACGGGCGATCACCGGGGTTGCGTCCACCTCGTCCGGCATCGGCAGGTAGCATGCCAGGGACGTGCAAGCATTGAATTCGTGCATGCGCTGGACGCGGGACGAAATGACCCGGGAGGCGGCCTCGCGATAGTCCGGTGACAGCGCGCGGCGAGCCGATTTAGCTGCCCGCCGCGCGCTCGCGATCGCATCTTGTCTACGGTTCAAAAGCGCCTCCCGCCTGTGCCGTTGCAGACCGTCGCTCTCGAACCGGAGCAACAGGTGGGGTCAGCCGTAGCAGCAACAGGCTTACCGCGCATGCGGCCCTGCTCAAATGCTGCCGACAGTACACGACCCCGAGTTTATGATTTAGGGTCGAAAGTAAACCTGGCCGGCATCGAACACCGCAGGAGGCGCCAATTAAACTGACTGGGTGGGTGAATCAGAGTTCCAGCTGTTTGGAATCCCCGAGCGCGTTATCGACGCGGTCGGAGATGATCTTCAGCCGGGCGCTGAGGTCGCCCTCCAGCAATCGATCCTTTGCCTGAGCATGCAACAGATCGTTGGCCATGTTAAGGGCAGCCATCACAGCGATTCGGTCGAGGCCGACGACCCTGCCGCTGTCGCGAATCTCACGCATCTTCGCGTTCAGCATTTCCGCCGAATCGAGCAAATCCGTGCGCTCGCTTACCGGGCACGACACCTGGTATTCCTTCTCGAGAATGCGAACACTGACCTGCGCGTAAGATTCACTCATTTCAGGATCCTTGCTCCATGGCTTTGAGTCTGCCGATCATCGCCTCGACCCGCGCCCGTACCTGTTCGTTCTTCTGCAGCAGGTTGGCGCGATCCGCCGTCAGGACGTCCTGACGCTGCTTCAGTGACTTATTCTCATCCTGAAGCTGGTCGCACACCTTGACGAGCGCATCGACGCGCTGCTCGAGGCGCTTCAACTCTTGCTCAAAGGTCGTATTAGTGTTTTCGGCCATAAACGGAATATAGACACGCAATGCGCCGGAATCAATCGCCGCAAACGCGGCGCCTTGCGTGCCGTGGCCTCGTCGCCCATTCCATGGGATCATTGGCCCAGCCATTTGCCATCATCAGAGACCTCATGGGATCCCCTGTCGACTACGATGCACTCGACGCCGCGCTCAAGCGCTGCGGATCCAGCTGGGATGCAGCCCAGGCGCACGGGCTGCTGTCCGGCCGGCTCGCGATTGCCGGCGCGGACAGCGGTTTCGAGTGGCTGGAGCAGGTGCTCGAGGCCACCGACCCGAATGACGTGCTGCGCGGCGAATGCGAGGCCCTGCTGAGTCAGCTCTTCGAGGCCACCTATTTCCAGCTTTCCGACCGGCAGTCAGAGTTCGAACCGCTGTTGCCCGGCGACGATGACAGCGCGGCCGAGCGGGCAGCGGCACTGGGCCACTGGTGTGAGGGGTTCCTGCATGGCCTGGTGTCGGGGCGGCACGGTAGTGTGCTCAAGCAGCGACTGGCGGACGAACCCCTCGCCGACATCATCAGGGATATGGCGCGGCTCACCCGGGCAGTGGCCGACGAGGACGCGGACGATGAATCCAATGAAGAGGCGTATGCCGAAATCGTCGAGTACCTGAGGGTGGCGACGCAACTGACATACGAGGAACTGGCGGATCTTCGCGCGGAGCATGTCGCGGGACAGGAAAATGACGGTGACGAGCCGGAGGTTTTACATTGAATAGTAGAGAATTTGCACGACGCCGCAAGAACCTGATGCAGATGATGGGTACGGGCGGCATAGCCATTCTGCCGGCGGCCCCCGTGCGGACGCGCACCCGCGACGTCGAGTACCGGTTCCGTCAGGACAGTGATTTCTATTACCTGACGGGCTTCGACGAGCCGTCTGCAGTCGCTGTTCTTGCACCGGGGCGCGACAACGGCGAGTACCTGATGTTTTGCCGCGAGCGCGACCCCGAACGCGAGCGCTGGGACGGAAGACGCCTTGGCCCGGATGGTACTGTCGAGCATCGCGGTGCCGATGACGCATTCCCGATCGACGACATCGACGACATTCTCCCCGGCATCATCGAATCCTGCGAGCGCGTTTATTACACGATGGGCCTGTACCCGGATTTCGACTCCCGCATCGCCGACTGGATCAATTCGCTGCGTTCCAAGATGAACCGTGGGGTGCACACACCCCAGGAATTCGTCGCCCTCGACCATCTCCTGCACGATATGCGTCTCTACAAGAGTCGTGCGGAGATTTCGGCGATGCGCAAGTCAGCGAAAGTCGCCGTGAGCGCCCACAGGCGGGCCATGAAGGCGACGCGGCCAGGGATGTACGAGTACGAGATCGAGGCCGAGTTTATTCACGAGTTTCGCAAGCACGATGCCCGGTACTCCTACAGCCCGATCGTCGGCGGGGGTGTAAACGCCTGCACCTTGCACTATGTCGACAATAGTGCGCTGCTCGAGGATGGTGACCTCCTGCTGATCGACGCCGGCTGCGAACTCGATTATTACGCGTCCGACATCACCCGAACCTTCCCTGTCAACGGTCGCTTCACGCCGGAACAACGGGCCGTTTATGAAATCGTACTCGAGGCGCAGCTCGCGGCCATCGACAAGACCCGCGATGGCAATCACTGGAACGATCCGCACGATGCTGCGGTAAAAGTCATCACCCGGGGCCTGAAAAAGCTCGGGCTGCTCGATGGCACCTTGCCCAAGTTGATCCGGGACGAGGCATACCGTGAGTTCTACATGCACCGAACCGGGCACTGGATCGGCATGGATGTGCACGATGTGGGTGATTACAAGGTAGGCGATGAATGGCGCCTGCTGGAAGCCGGCATGGTGACGACTGTCGAGCCCGGTATCTATATCGGCGGGGGCCGGAAAATTCCCAAGCGTTGGCGCAACATCGGCATTCGCATCGAAGACGATGTCGCTGTCACCGGCAACGGCCCCGATGTGCTGACGAAGGGGCTCGTCAAGGACCCCGACGACATCGAGTCACTGATGATGCACTGATGGCCACCGGCGCAAACGACAGACCTTACGACATCGTCGTGGCCGGCGGCGGCATGGTGGGCGCCAGCCTGGCCCTTGCCATCGCTCCGCTCGGCCTGCGCGTGGCGGTCGTCGAGCCCGTGGCGCGCGACGCCGATGCCCAGCCCAGTTTCGACGACCGAACGACGGCGTTGTCGAGGAGCTCGCAGCGCATGTTCGAGGCCATGGGCCTGTGGGACGACATTGCCGCCGCGGCGACTCCGATCGCCCGCATACACGTCTCCGACCAGGGACGCTTCGGCCTGTCTCACATCGATGCTGAAGAGCAGCGTGTCGAGGCGCTCGGCTACGTGGTGATCAACAGGGTGCTCGGCTCGGTCATCCAGTCTGCCCTCACGGCAGCCGGCGGGCTCGAAATACTGTGCCCCGCCCGGATCAAGGCGGCCGAGACGGGTCCGGACTGCGTGCGAGTTACCGTCGAGGCCGATGCTACGACGCGGCAGCTGAGTTGCAGGCTGCTGGTCGCGGCTGACGGCGCGAATTCCAGTGTGAGGGAGATGGTCGGCATCACCGCCGAGCAGCTCGCGTACGGGCAGCGCGCGGTGATCGGCAACCTGGTCACCGAGAAACCGCTCGAAAACTGCGCGTATGAGCGGTTTACCGAAAACGGACCCCTCGCCATGCTGCCGATGACCGAGGGCAGGGTGGGGTTCGTGTGGACGGTGTCGGAACAGGACGCCGAACGCGTGCTGGGGCTCGACGATGCCGCGTTCCTGGAGGAGCTCCAGCGGCAATTCGGCAACCGCCTGGGCACGCTCTCGCGAGTGGGCGAGCGGGCGGCTTACCCGCTGATGCTGAGCAAGGCGCTGCGCCTGACCGCGCAGAGAGCCGCGCTGGTCGGCAACGCGGCGCATGGCCTGCACCCGGTCGCCGCGCAGGGCTTCAACCTCGGCCTCAGGGATGTCGCGGCGCTGTGCGATTGCATCGCGGACGCGATCGCGGCCGGCGGCGGCGAGGTGGACGTGGGCGATGGGCAGCTGCTGCGGCGCTATGCAGAGTGGCGCAGGAGCGACCAGAAGAAACTCGTCGGCTTTACGGACGGGCTGGTCCGGCTGTTCGGCGCGTCGGCGCCGCCGCTGCGTGTGCTGCGCAGTCTCGGCATGCTCGGCTTCGACCTGGTGCCCGGCGTGCGCTCCCTGTTCGCCAAGCACACGATGGGCCTGGCGGGACGGCTGCCGCGGCTATCCCGTGGGGTACCGCTGACGTGAGACAGGCATACGGCATCGTGATCGCCGGGGCCGGTATCGCCGGGCTGACCGCGGCGGCGCTGCTGTCGCAGTCCGGTCAGCAACACCGGCTGAAGATTACCGTTCTGGACGCCGGACCGCGGCCCGTGTTCAGCGACGCGGATCCGGTGAGCCTGCGGGTATCCGCAATCGCGACCGGTTCGGCCGATCTCCTTGCATCGATCGGCGCCTGGGACTCGATCGCGGCGGCGCGAGCCTGCGCGTATGACGCGATGCGCGTCTGGGACGAGAACAGCGTTGCCGAAAGCGGCGCGACGCTGCGCTTCGATGCCGCCGAATTCGCCGTCAGCCAGCTCGGTTTCATCGTCGAAAACTGCCTGGTTCAGCATGCGCTGCTCGACGTACTCGACGGGTCCGGAGTCGAACTCGTCTTCGATGCGCCGATTCGTGCGATCGAGCACGGCGACGGGCAGTATTCACTGCGGCTCGAAGACGGCCAGGAGTGGCTCGCTGATCTCGTCATCGGCGCTGACGGCGCACGGTCCTTTGTGCGCGCGGCCATGGGTATCGAGACGCGCGACCACGCGTACGGCCAGGAGGCCGTGGTGGCCCACCTGCAGCCGGAGAAGCCTCACAAAAGCACGGCCTGGCAGCGATTCCTTCACGATGGCCCGCTCGGTTTGCTGCCGCTCGCCGACGGGCGCGTGTCGGTCGTCTGGTCCACCTCCATGGCCAACGCGCGGCGGGCCATGGAGGTGCCTGACGCCGATTTCGGTGCGCTGCTGACCGAAGCCTCTGACCGCGTGCTGGGTCGGCTCGAGTTGAGCAGCTCGCGCGCCTCGTTCCCGTTGCTGGCTCGTCATGCTGAGCGCTATGTGTTGCCGGGCGTCGCGCTGATCGGAGACGCGGCCCATGCCATTCACCCGCTGGCTGGACAGGGCGCGAACCTGGGCCTCCAGGACGCCGCCAAACTGACCGCTGTCATCGACGAGGCCCTGTGCAACGACGAGCATCCGGGCGATCGGCCGGTACTGCGCCGCTATGAGCGCGCGCGCCGTGGTGCGAACGCCAGCATGCTGCACTTGATGACCGCGCTGAACCGGCTGTTTACGACCGACTCGGTGTTGCTAAAAGAGCTACGATTAACGGGTATGCGACTTTTCAATTTCAGCGGACCGATCCGTGAGCAGGCCGTGAGAGTGGCGTTGGGGGCCAGGCGATGAAACAGCAGTATGTTTACGGGCTGTCGGCGTTCTTTGCGGTCGTCGGCCTGGCCATCTTCTTCTACAAGTGGCAGGTGCTCGGCTTCCCCCTGGGGCAGGACCAGGAGACGCCGGTCTGGACGATCGAATCGTCCATCAGTTTCGACAGCGGACCGGGCGCAATCAAGGTGCAGCTGCTGATTCCGACCCTGACACCGGGTTTCCGGATGCTGAACGAGAATTCGGTATCCCGAGGGTACGGCTTCAGCCTGAATTACGGCAGCGGCGGGCGTGAGGCTCAATGGGCCATTCGGCGGGCCGATGGCCAGCAGACCATCTACTACCGGATCACCGTGTACGAGGACCCCTCGGCTGATCAGTCCGACACGACGCCGCCGTTCCCGCCGCCGCCGGTCATCAACGAACCATTCCGGACGGCCGTGGACGTGATCGTCGCCGAGGTCAAGGAACAGTCCGCCGATACGGCATCGTTCACGACAGAGCTGCTGCTGCGCATGAACGACACGTCGCCCGACCCGAACGTGGAATTGCTGCTCTCGAACGTCGACTCCCCCGCGAGCTTCGTGGATAGCATTACGACGATCCTGGCATCGGCGCGCATCCCCGCTCGCATGATTCATGGTTTCGAGCTGCAGGGTCGGCAGCGCAGAGCGGAGCCCGTGGCCTGGCTCGAGGTGCACGATGGTGACAACTGGCGCTACTTCGATCCGCAGAGCGGCGAGGAAACGCTGCCGGAGCGCTTCTTCATCTGGTGGCGTGGCAACGAGCCATTGATCAGCGTCGAGGGTGGCAGCAATGTGCAGGTCGGCTTCGCCGTCCAGGAAAACTACATCGACGCGGTGACCATCGCCGAGCGCCAGGTCGCGCAGCGCGGTGCCAACCTGATCGACTTTTCGTTGTACGCTCTGCCGATCCAGACCCAGGCCGTATACAGTGTCCTGCTCATGGTGCCGATCGGTGCGCTCGTGATGGTGTTCATGCGCAACCTCATCGGCATCGATGCTTTCGGCACCTTCATGCCGGTGCTGATCGCGCTGGCCTTTCGCGAAACCCAGCTGTTCTGGGGCGTCGTGCTGTTCACGGTGCTCGTCGCGCTCGGTCTCAGCATCCGTTTCCTGCTCGAGCGTCTGCGCCTGTTGCTGGTGCCGCGACTCAGCGCCGTCCTGATCGTCGTCGTCGGCCTCATGCTGGTCATCAGTTTCGTGTCGCACCGCCTCGGCATGGAGACCGGGCTCTCGGTGGCCCTGTTCCCGATGGTCATCATTGCGATGACGATCGAGCGCATGTCAGTGGTCTGGGAGGAGCACGGCGCCGTCGATGCGATGCGAGCAGGGCTCGGCAGCCTGATCATCGCGATTGCCGCGTACGTCTTCATGGGTATCGGCTGGCTCGAGCATTTGATCCTGACCTTCCCCGAGCTGCTGTTCGTCATCCTGGCGCTCGTCGTGCTTGCCGGGCGGTACACGGGATATCGCCTGCTCGAGCTCAAGCGCTTCAAAGTCCTGGCAGGCAAGTGATGTTCGAGATCGTCCGACAACTGCGCCAGGCCGGCGTGCTCGGGCTCAACGAGCGCAATTGCGAATTCATCATGCGCCTCAATCCGCGGCGGCTGTACCCGCGCGTCGACGACAAGGTCCTGACCAAGGACCTGGCGCTCGCAGCAGGCATGGCCGTGCCCGAACTCTACGGTGTCATCGCCAACCAGGGCGAGGTCCGCGGCTTCGCGGATATCGTTGCGGAACTCGACAGTTTCGTCGTCAAGCCCGCGCAGGGCAGCGGCGGCAACGGCATCATCGTCGTTACCGGGCGCAGCGAGCGCAAGCGCGAAGCTTTCCGCCTTGCCAGCGGCCTGCTGGTCACCCGCTCGGAGATCGAGCATCACATCTCCAACATCGTCGGTGGCCAGTACAGCCTCGGCGGCAAGCCCGACAAGGCCATCATCGAGTACTGCGTGCGCTTCGACCCGGTGTTCGATGCGGTCAGCTACCAGGGCGTCCCCGATATTCGCGTCGTGGTCTACCGCGGTTACCCTGCCATGGCGATGGTGCGCCTGCCGACCCGCGCCTCCGACGGCAAGGCGAACCTGCACCAGGGCGCCGTCGGCACGGGCGTCGACATGAGCCGTGGCGTGACGCTCAACGGCGTCCTCAGCAATGAGGTTGTCGACGAACACCCCGACACCGGTGCGCTCGTGGCGGGCCTCGAGATACCGCACTGGGATTTCATACTGCAATCGGCGGCGCGGGGCTACGAGGTGACCGAGCTGGGCTACCTCGGGGTCGACATGGTGATCGATCGCGACAAGGGGCCGCTGATACTGGAGATGAATGCCCGTCCAGGCCTGAATATCCAGATTGCCAACTGCGAAGGGCTGGTGGGTCGTGTCCGGCACATCGACGAGATCCATGACCCGGTTGCGACGCCCGCGGAACGCGCGGCCGTCGCCCGCCGCGAATTCCCGCCCCGCCAGCGAGGCGGCTGCGCTTCCTAGTTACACTCAGTCGTCTTCCGGCGACCCGTGCTCCTCCTCGTCATTGTCGGCCGGGCTTCCGATCAGCTCGATGTGGCAGCCGAGCTCGACGAGGTGCACGTAAATCGGCAGGGCCGTGATCGCATCGTGGGCAATCAGGATGCTCTGGTATTCCCCGATCAGTTCGATGAGCCGGCCCCGGTCCGGTTGCAGCACCGTTTCGAATATCACCCGGGTCTTCGCCTTGTCGGCGAGCTGCTCGATCAGGCGTTTGGCCTGCCTGGCCGTTTCCTGGCCGACCTCGCGGGCGCGTTCGTGCGTGAATTCCGTCGGCCTGCCGCCGGATCGCGGAAACTCGCGCGTGAATGGCAGGCTCGCGGCGCGCAGCCAGCGCTCGTCCTGCAGGAACAGGGTAAGAAGATCGGCGGGCGACTCGGCGTGGCGCGCCATCGCCGCATGCCAGAGTCTCGGCACCGGGCTCGTTTCCGTCAGCGCGATGACGATCCGGCGTCTGTCACTGTCCGTCGTCATTCCGGTCGTCCCTCTTGTCCGGCTCCGCGAATGCCTTGCGCAGCTTTGCGTAGCGAATCAGCTGTGCCTCGACACGGGCATTCACCGTGCCTTCGGGGAAGGCGCCGTCGTCCCCGCGGCTGCCGGCCTCCATGCCTGTCAGCAGGCTGAGCGCCTCGTCGACCTGTGCTACCGAGTAGATGCTGAAGCTACCGTCCCTGACGGCGGCAACAACGTCATCGCGCAGCATCAGGTGCTTGACGTTGTCTGCCGGGATGATCACGCCGTGGGTGCCGTCGAGACCGCGTTTGCGGCATAGCTCGAAGAAGCCCTCTATCTTTTCGTTGATGCCGCCAACCGCCTGCACGCGTCCCAGCTGGTTGACCGATCCCGTGACGGCGATGCCCTGCTTGAGTGGTGCCCGCGATAGCGATGACAGGAGGGCGCACATTTCGGCGACCGATGCGCTGTCGCCTTCGACGCCGCCGTACGACTGTTCGAACACGACGCTGCCGTGCAGCGAAAGCGGTACCTCGGGTGCATACCGGGACGTCAGTCCTGACGACAGGATGAGCATGCCCTTCGAATGGATCTTGCCGCCCAGCTCGACTTCGCGTTCGATGTCGACGACGTCTCCCGTGCCGATACGCGTGGTTGCCGTGATCCTGACAGGGTGCCCGTAGCGAAACTGGCCGAGGTCGATGATGGACAGGCCGTTGACCTGGCCGACGCACGCGCCGGAGGTGTCGATCAGCAGCGTATCCCGGGTGATTGCGTCCAGGATGTTGGTCTGCAGCCTGTCGAAGCGTCGCCGGTGTTTCTCGGTGGCCGTCGTGACGTCTTCCACGTCCACGCAGCCAACGCCGCGCTGCTGAGCCCAGTAGTCCGACTGCAGCAACAGGTCGTCGAGCGCCCGCATGTCCATGGAGAGCTTCTCGCCATCGTCTGCGTGGCGTGCCTGCTGCTCGATCACTCGTTGCACGGCGCCGCGCGTAAACGGCAACAGTTCCTTCTCGGCGACGTGCTGTGCTATGAGCCGCGCGTAGTCGTCGACGGTCCCGGCGTCGCGGCTGATGTCATCGTCGAAGTCGGCGGCTACCTTGAAAAGGCCACTGAACTCGTGGTCGTAGAGGCATAGCAGGTAATACAGCCAGCGTTCGCCGATCAGTATGATCTTGATATCCAGCGGGATCGGCTCGGGCTTCAGCGTCGTCGTGCTGACCCAGCCGTAGGCCTCGCCGGGCGACTCGATGCGCAGGCGCTTCGCGAGCAGCGCCTGCTTGAGGCCGTCCCAGGAAAACGGCCGCGAGAACAGGCGATGCAGGTCGAGAACCAGGTAGCCGCCGTTGGCCTGGTGCAGCGCGCCGCCGCGAATCATTCGAAAGTCGGTGACGAGTGCGCCCATCTCGGCGCGATGCTCGACACGCCCGATCAGGTTCGGGTAGTTCGGATTGGGTTCATAGACGACCGGTGCCTCGCGCGCCTTCCTGTTGTCGACGACAAGGTTGACCTCGTAGCGGCGCAGCACCTCGCCGTGATCCATCGACAGGAAGGGCAGCGCCGGTGTCTCCGTCTGCCGGAAATTCTGCGCGTTCTCGATGATGTCGTGCTCGACGGCGTTCAGATACGACAGCACGTGCGGCATCGTTTCGTAATGGGTCTTCACCTCCAGCAGCAACGTGCTGACGGAGTGCTCCATGACCTGCCGATCCAGCGCCTTGACCCGCTCGCGATGGCGTTTGCGAAGCTTGGGCATCATCTCGATGCGTTTCTGCAGTTCCTCGGTGAGTTCCTGCATCGACTGCTCAATCTTTTTCTGCCGCTCCTGCGGGAGTTTCTCGAATTCCTTGTCGTCCAGCACCTTGCCGTCTTCGACGGGCGCAAGAACGTAGCCTGTGGGCGTCTGCAGCACGTGAATGTCATGGTCCGACGCCAGGTCCTCGAGAGTTCGCCACTGCTCGGCGACCTCCTCCTCGGTCTTTTCCTCGATCGCCCGCAGCTGCGAGCGGTAGTCGTCGCCCTCGAAAGCCGCCGGGATCGCGAGTTTCATTTCCTCGATGAGCCGATGCATCGCGTCGCGAAAAATGCCACCCTCGCCGGCATCGAAGTGCAGGGCCCCGGGCCGCTCCGGGTCGGTGAAATTATTGACGTAACACCAGTCACGTGGCGGGCTTCTCTGTGTGGCCTGCTCGTAAACCAGTTCGTCGACGAGCCCGTGACGATGACTGCCGGGACGGCCCAGGACCACGACGTTGTAGCCGTCATTGGCCATCTGGATGCCGAAGCGGATCGCGTCGATTGCCCGCTGCTGGCCGAGCAGTGTCGTGCTTGTGGGCAATTCGTCGCTGCGTTCGAACGCGAGAGACAAGCTGTCGCAGGCCTTGCGCAGGTCGGCAGGAGCAACGGATAGGTCGCGATGCGTCTGTGGGGTCATGTTCGCTCGCATGGTTGCCGAAAGGACATCTGCACCATCATGGAAACACGGTGGAGATACGAAACGGAACTAGGGGTTTTGCGGATTCCGTTTCGCTTCGCGCGATGCTTTTATAGACGGTGGGAAAGTGTAACCGGGACCGGCCATGAGCAGCCGCTCGCTGAACACCCGAGCCGCCGGAGTCTTCCGGGACTGCGCCGAACTATTGCGGCAGCAAAAAGCGAACCCGTTCCGCATCAACGCGTACCTGCGGGCTGCGCAAACCCTCGAATCAATGGACGACGATGTCGCCGAGCTGCTGGAACAGGAGGGCATCGAGGGACTCGTCGCACTGCCCACGATCGGCCGGGGCCTGGCCGCGTCGATCGACGAAATCGCGCGCACCGGGCGCCTCGCGCAACTCGACCGGCTGCGAGGCGATGCGAAGCCCGAGGCCCTGTTCCGGTCGATTCCCGGCGTGGGCCCGACCCTCGCACAGCTGCTTCACGACACGCTGCATGTCGACACCCTGGAGGGCCTCGAGCTCGCCGCGCACGATGGCCGGCTGGCCGCGGTGAAAGGCATCGGCGAACGGCGTGCCGCGGCGATTCGGGCCGGCATCTCGGCGATGCTCGGCCGCGCTGCGGGCCGCCATGAACGGGCCGGGCCGTTGCCCACGATCGACGTGCTGCTCGCCATCGACGCCGACTATCGGCGCAAGGCCGCCGCCGGCGAGCTGCCGACGATTGCGCCCAAGCGCTTCAACCCCGGCGGCAGTTCCTGGTTGCCGATCCTGCACACCCGGCGCGGTGACTGGCACTTCACCGTGCTGTACTCGAACACGGCGCGCGCCCACGAGCTGGGCCGGACCGGGGACTGGGTGGTCATCTATTTTTATGACGGCGACCACCACGAGGGGCAGTGCACGGTCGTAACCGAGACGCACGGGCCGCTCGCGGGCAAACGGGTAGTGCGCGGCCGCGAGGCGGAGCAGCGCCGGCGTGTCGCCTGAGCGCCGCCGTTCGTTACGTCGTCCTGGAAAAAGGAATCAGTCGTTCAGGATAAAGGTTGCCTTCATGTGAACCCGATACTCCACGATTTCGTCATCCTCGACGACGACCTCCTGGTCCTGGATCCACGCCCCCGTCACATTATCGAGCGTTTTTTCGGCACGTTTCAGACCGACCCTGACTGCATCCTCGAATCCGATCGGCGATGCGGCCGTAATTTCGGTTACTCTGGCAACTGACATCTGCTTACTCCTCGGAAACACTTCCGCGGGTATCAAACTAGCAGGGTCATGGCCCTTCGTGGATACGGATTACCCCGCTCAGGCGCTGGTCTTTGTAAGCAATTCCGCGGATGGAAACGGACGTGCCCCGGACCCATATACTTAAAAAATGGAAGCTCGGCGCTGGGAACATTTCGAGCACGATGCGGATATCGGCCTGCGGGCCGTCGCGATGACGCGTGCCGGCCTGTTCGAGGCGATGGGCGAGGCGCTGACGGCGATCGTGACGGATCCGTCCGCGGTAGCCAGCGAGGAAACCGTGACTATTCGCTGCTCCGCGCCGGACACGACGATACTGCTGGTCGACTGGCTCAACGCGCTGATCTACGAGATGGCGACGCGCGGCATGCTGTTCAGCGCCTGGCGGGTCGCGATCGATGGCTGCGAACTCGAGGCGCAGGTGGCCGGGGAGCCTGTCGATCGCGTGCGGCACCGGCCCGTGGTCGAGGTCAAGGGCGCGACCTACACGGCGCTCAGCGTCGAGCAGGACAGCGACGGGCAGTGGCACGGTCAATGCATTGTGGACGTGTGATATGGATCTGAACAAGCTTGAACAGGATGGCGAGTTCTCCTGGCGCATTCCGTGTGAAGACGGGATGCACGTGCCAGCAATCCTTTACGGCGATCGCGAGCAGATCCTGCAGATGGACGACAAGGTCTACACGCAGCTGCGCAATGTGACGCTGCTGCCTGGCCTGGTCGGCCCGGTGTACGCGATGCCGGACGCGCACTGGGGTTACGGCTTCCCGATCGGCGGCGTGGCGGCATTCGACGCGGAGGCCGGCGGGGTCGTATCGGCCGGGGGCGTCGGCTTCGATATTTCCTGCGGCGTGCGCACCCTGCATACGGGACTCAAGCCTGCCGACATCGGGCCTGTCAAAGCCGGGCTGGCCGACGCACTTTTCGCGGGGATTCCCGTCGGCGTGGGCAGCCAGGGGTCGATCAGGCTCTCCGATGACGAAATGGACGCGATGCTCGAGGGCGGTGCGCGCTGGGCCGTAAAGCGCGGCTGGGGCCGGAAGGACGACCTCGAGCGCACCGAGGAACGCGGCTGTATCGGGGGCGCGGTGCCGGACTGTGTTTCGCAGCACGCCAAGAACCGCCAGCGCCGCGAGATGGGCACCCTCGGCTCGGGCAACCACTACCTCGAGATCCAGCGCGTGGCCGAGATCTACGCGCCGGAGATCGGACAGGCTTACGGGCTGGCCCGGGACGACCTCGTAATCAGCATTCACTGCGGCTCCCGCGGGCTGGGGCACCAGGTCGGCACGGACTACCTGCGCGAGATGGTGATTTCCGCGCGTGAGTTCGGGCTCGAGCTGCCCGACCGCGAACTCGCCTGCGCGCCGGTGACGTCCGAGCTCGGGCAACACTACCTCGGCGCGATGCGCGCGGGCATGAACTGCGCGCTCGCCAACCGGCAGATCCTCACGCATCTCGTGCGCGAGATCATCGAGCCCATCCTGCCCGGCGCCCGCCTGGAGCTGCTCTACGACGTCTCGCACAACATCTGCAAGGTGGAGACGCACGTCATCGATGGCATCGACCGCGAACTCTACGTGCACCGGAAAGGTGCGACGCGTGCTTTCGGGCCCGGCAACCCGGACCTCGACGACGAGCTGCGCGACGTTGGCCAGCCCGTGTTGATCGGTGGTTCGATGGGCACGGCGTCCTACGTGCTGGCGGGCACGGCCGACGGGGAGTCGCTGTCATTGAGTTCGGCTTGCCACGGCGCCGGCAGGGCCATGAGCCGGCGCAAGGCGCGCAAGCAGTACAGCGGCCGGCAGGTCGTGGACGAACTCGCCGAGCGCGGCATCCTGATCCGCAGCCCGTCGCAGCGCGGCGTCGCGGAAGAGGCTCCGCTGGCCTACAAGGATGTCGATCGCGTCGTGGATATTGCCGATCGCGCCGGGCTCGCCCGCAAGGTCGCGCGGCTAGAGCCGGTGATCTGCGTCAAGGGCTAGGTCGTTTCAGTCCAGCGCGCTGGCCTGGATGAACTGGCCGATGGCCTCCAGCGCGTCGTAACGAATCAGGCTGTTGCCGTATTCCGGGGGATCCTCGAGCGCATGCCCGGAGCCCTCGTAGATGCTGACGCGTATGTTCGGCTTGCGCAGGTCGTAGAGCCGCGCCGCGCTCTCGCGCGATGGCACATTGGTGTCGTCGCCGCCGTACAGTACGAGCGTGCCGACCTCCACATCCTGCCAGTAGGGCAGCGGATCGAAGCCGTCGATCGCGCCCCAGAAGTCCTGTTGCGCCACGTTCGTGATCCAGGCTCTCGAGAGCAGCGAGACAACGTTGGAGATACCGGGCAGGAAACCCATCTGCCGCAGGTTGAGGTTTTCCTCGTACGCGAACTGCTCATCCGGTGTGACTGCCGAACCGACCATGTTGACCACGAAACCGACATCGGCCGACCGGGTTGCGACGATCGGCGCGATCCAGCCGCCCTGGCTCATGCCGACAACGCCGAGCGTCGTAAGCTCGACGGTGTCCTGGCGGCGCAGGTATTCAATGGCCGCCAGCGTGTCAGTCGCGAGGTCCTCGAAGCTCGCGGTATGCCAGTCACCGCCGGACTTCTCGGAGCCCCGCTTGTCGGGAAGCAGGACCACGACCCCGTTCTCCTGCAGGAATTTCGTCAGCGTCAGGTACCAGCCGTTGTCACGCCGGCTGGTCCCGGAGCCGTGGATGATCACCGCAGCCGGGTACGGGCCCTCGCCTGCGGGCACGAACAGCAAGCCGGCGAGATCAATATCCTCGGCCGCGTTGCGGAACGCGACCTCCGTGAAGGTGGTGTCCTTGAGCGCAACACGTTCGAGCGACCGTGGCTCCGCCGGTGCCAGCTGCCTGACGATGACCGGGCCGAAGATGATCAGCAGAGCGACAATCACAAAGACATGTTTTGGACGAATCCGGAGCATCACCCGGAACGGTAGCACCGCAACCCCGCCATGGCTATTCCCTGCGCCGGGAACTCGACGGATCGGGTAAGCTGTCGCGACGCTGAGGCACCGATGACCCGATCCGCGCTGCAAAACCGAAATTACCTGGTCTATTTGACGGGCAATACGATCTCGCTGCACGGCCTGTGGGTCTATCGTGTCGCCCTCGGCTGGTTTGCCTGGCAGCTGTCGGGTTCGGAGCTGTGGGTGGGCATCGTCGCGTTCACCCAGTTCGCCCCGGCGGTCGTCTTTGGGCCCATCTTCGGCGTGCTGGCGGATCGCTTCGACCGGCGGGCAACATCGGTACTGATTAACTCCGGCAGCGTCATCAACATGCTCGTCCTGGGCCTGTTGACGTTTCTCGGACATATCGATATTCACACCCTGGTGCTGCTGTCCCTGGTGCAGGGCATGCTCGACGGCGCGCATGCGCCGGTGCGCATGAGTATTGTGCCGAACCTGGTGGCGCGGCCGCAGCTCGAGAACGCCATCGCTATAACCTCGATATCCTTCAACCTGTCGCGATTCGTCGGACCCGCTCTCGCGGGCGTGGTGATCGCGACATGGGGTGTTGCCGCCGCCTTCGTCATCAACGGCATCAGCTACCTGTCGCTGATCGCGGCCATGGTCGTCGTTCGACTCAACCCGTCCGGGGCCGGGGAGGGCGCACGCAAGCACCCCTGGAACGAACTTGTGGATGGCGCGCGCTACGTCGTGACACACCGTACTATCCGCAGCCTGTTGGTCCTGACAGCCCTCGGTTCGGTGTTCGGGCGAGGGGCGCTGGAGATGCTGCCGGCTTTCGCCGACGTCGTTTACCGGGGCGGCGCCGGCGCGCTGGCAACCATGACGTCGGCGATAGGCGGCGGTGCGGTGATCGGCGGACTGGTCCTCACCCGCGGCACGAGTTGGCTGACGCCGGGTGTCGTGCGCGTGCTGATCGTCATCGCCGGGTGCCTCGTGTCCTTGCTCGGCATCACGGAGCAGTTGCCGATCGCCGTCGGCATCGTCGCGACGCTCGGCGTGACGCTGTCATTCTGCGGCGTCGGCTCGCAGATCCTGATCCAGACGCTGGTTGACGACGAGGTTCGCGGGCGGGTATCCAGTTTCTGGGGCATGATCGCATTCGGCGGGACGTCACTCGGCGCCCTCGTCATCGGCGCCGTCGCCCGGCTATGGGACTTGCAGCTCGCCGTCGGCGGGACGGGCCTGGTCTGCGCCGCCCTCGCGATCGTCTCGGCCCGTTCCTCTAGAGCTGCTCGCTAAGCCACGTATCCATGCGCTGCTCGAGCAGGTCGAGCGGCAGCGCGCCCGCGCCGAGCAGGTGGTCGTGGAACGCGCGAATGTCGAACTCGTCGCCGAGTGCCGCCTCGGCGTTTGCCCGCAGCGACAGGATCTTGAGCTGGCCGATCTTGTAGGCCAGCGCCTGCCCCGGGTTACCGATGTAGCGGTCGATCTCGTTGATGATGTCGAGCTCGGTCTTGGCGGCGTTGTCCTTGAAGAAGTCGATCGCCTGTTGCCGGGTCCAGCCCTTGTAGTGGATACCCGTGTCTACGACGAGCCGCACTGCCCGCCACATCTCGTAGGTGAGGGCGCCGAACTTCGAGTACGCGTCCTTGTACAGCCCGAGGTCTTCCCCGAGGCTCTCGCTGTACAGTCCCCAGCCCTCGACGAAGGCCGTGAAGCCCATGAAGCGGCGGAAATCCGGCATGTCGCCGAGTTCCTGCTGCAGGGCGATCTGCAGATGGTGCCCGGGCATGGCCTCGTGCACGCTGAGCACCTCGATTTCGTACTTGGGTCGCACCTCGGGCTTGTAAAGGTTGACCCAGTACGTGCCAGCGCGGCTGCCGTCGGCAGCCGGGGGTGAGTAATAGGCCGTGGTCGTGTCGGGGGCGATCGAATCGGGGATGGGCTTCACACCGTAGGGCATGCGCGGCAGCGTGCCGAACAGCTTCACGAGCTCCGGGTCGATGCGCTTGCTCGTGGCGAGGTAAGCCGTGAGCAGGTCATCAGGGTTGTCGAAGTAGAACTGCGGATCCGTCCGCAGGAACGTGAGGAAGTCGGCAAAGTCGCCGTCGAAATCCAACGAGTCGATGATCGCCTGCATCTCGTCACGTATACGCTTCACCTCGTCGAGGCCCAGCCGGTGGATCTCGTCCGGCGACATGCGCGTCGTCGTGTAGCTGCGCGCCTTGAGCTCGTACCAGGCGCTGCCGCTCGGCAGCTCCGAGAGGCCGATGCTGTCGCGACACGCCGGCAGGTAGGTATCAATGAAATACCGGTCCAGCTTCCTGTAGGCCGGCAGTATGGTTTTCTCGATAGTCTCGCGCGCGGCGGCCCGCAGCCGGCGCTGGTCGGCGTCCGCAAAGGAATCCGGCAGCTCGGTAAAGGCCCTGTATAAGGGGCTGTCTTCGGGTTCATCGACGAGCTGCGCCGCGATCTGGCCGGGGATGCGCTGCATCAGGACCTTCGGCGGCATCATGCCCGCTTTGCGGCCGGCCTCCGCCAGGTCGATCGTCTGTTCGATGAGGGTGTCGATCTGGCCCATGCGGGCGAGCCAGTCGTCGTAGTCTCCGACGGTATCGAGCGGAATCGAATTCGTGGTGTTGTCGAGGTTCTGAACGCCGCCGCGATGGTGCAGCGGCATCAGGTGACCGTTGAACTGGAATTCGTCGACGGTGTCCTGCAATTCGCGCCGAAACAGCTCGTAGTTGAGTTGTTCTTCTTTGGCCAACGCACCCCGGTCGATCGCGTAGACGCGCCGCAGGAACTCGCGGACCTGCTGCTGCCGTTTCTCGATTGCGTCGAGGCTCTGGTCGGTCCAGCGGTCGTTGTAACGGTGATCCCCGAGGCTGGAGGCAAATGTCGGGTACTGGACGAGCTGCCACTCCCAGTGCTCGTCCAGCAGGGTGGCGAAGTCTTCGTTCGGCCCGGCAAGTGCGGGCATTGCGGTAAGCGCGAGGGCGACAACAGTCAGACGGCTCGTTTTCATCAGTAATCTCGGTATGGACGCAGACGGCATTGTCGCCAGCCGGTGGGCGGCTGGCAACCGGCAGGCGCATTGGCTATGATGCGACCACCAATCGATAGCGTGCGCAGAAGAGACCCCGAATCGAACGGGGCGCCGAAGGCGCAACTGCCCGGAAACGCTCAGGCAAAAGGACTGTGATCGCTGATTGGCTCTGGAGAGCGGCCCGAAGCGGCCCACCGAAGGGGTAAGTGGCGAAGCCATTGATCTCTCAGGTTTTTGAGGACAGAGGGGCGGCAGGTCATGAGACCTGCCGCCCTTTTTTTGTTGGTCCGGGAAGATGGCTATGGGTAAGAAAACGCCTTTGTACGGCAAGCACGTCGAGTCGGGCGCACGCATCGTTGACTTCGGCGGCTGGGACATGCCGCTGCATTACGGCTCGCAGAAGGAAGAGCATCACGCCGTGCGGCAGAAGGCCGGCGTGTTCGACGTATCGCACATGACCATCGTCGACCTGAAAGGCGAACGGGTGCGGGAATTCCTTCGCTACCTCCTGGCCAACGACGTGGCCAAGCTGCAGGACAGCGGCAGGGCCCTTTATACCTGCATGCTCAATGACGACGGTGGGGTAATCGACGACCTTATCGTCTATTTCCTGGACGAGTCATGGTTCCGGCTGGTCGTGAATGCCGCGACGCGGGAAAAGGACCTCGCCTGGGTCCGCAAGCAGTCCGAGGCCTTCGAGGTTGCGGTCGGCGAACGGGCCGAATTGGCGATGCTCGCCGTGCAGGGGCCCGCGGCGAGAGAACTGGCGGCGCCCTGCGTCGATACCGACTGGCGCGAAACGGCACTGGCCCTGAAAATCTTCACGGGAATGGCGGCCGGCGACCTGTTTGTCGCACGCACGGGCTATACGGGCGAGGACGGATGGGAAATCGTGATGCCTGCGGATAAGGCCCCGGCCGCCTGGGATCGCCTGCTCGCAGCCGGCGTCGTACCCTGCGGCCTCGGCGCCCGCGACACGCTGCGCCTCGAGGCCGCGATGAACCTCTACGGGTCGGACATGGACGAGACGATCTCGCCGCTCGAAGCCGGGCTTGCGTGGACTGTCGCCTGGGAGCCGGCCGACCGCGATTTCATCGGCCGCGGTGTCCTGGAGCAGCAGCGCGGCACGCCGCATCGGCGTTTCGTCGGCTTGCTGCTCGAGGACAAGGGTGTGTTGCGCAACCATCAGCGCGTCGTGACCGAGCACGGCGACGGGGAGATCACCAGTGGCGGGTTCTCGCCGACGATCGGCCGCTCGATCGCACTCGCGCGGGTGCCGGCCGGCGACTATGACCGCGTGCGGGTCGATGTGCGTGGCAAGCTGCTCAATGCAAGAATCGTGAAGACCCCGTTCGTGCGCAACGGGCAAGTACGTATCGACCTGTAAACAGAGAGCATGCACTGTAGGAACGGCTTCAGCCGCGACTGTGAAATGAAAGACCGGGCCTCGTAGGAGCGGCTTCAGCCGCGACAACGGAACCAATAAAGAACCAAACGACCGGAGACAAAACAATGAGTGACTTACCCGGAGACCTGCTGTACACGAACGAACACGAGTGGCTGCGCCGCGAAGACGACGGTACCGTCTCGGTCGGCATCACGGACCACGCCCAGGCGGCGCTCGGTGACCTCGTCTACGTCGAGCTGCCCGAGGTGAACCAGGATGTCGAAAGCGGCGGTGACATGGCCGTGGTCGAGAGTGTCAAGGCCGCCTCCGACGTGTACGCGCCCATCGATGGCACGGTCGTCGAGGTCAACGAGGCGCTTGCCGACGACCCGGAGATCATCAACTCGGACCCCTACGGCGAAGGCTGGATCGTCAAGCTGCAGCCGGCCGGCGATATTGACGATGGCGAGCTGATGACGCCGGACGCCTACCAGGAACTGCTCGACGAGCTGGAAGACTAGATCGACAACGGAGCACGACATGCCGTTCATCCCGCATACCGACAAAGACACCGAGGAAATGCTCGAGGCGATCGGCGCGCCAGATAGCGACGCGCTGTTCGACGAGATTCCGAAGGAGCTGCTTATCGACGAGCTCGACGGCGTACCCGAAGCGCTCAGCGAGATGGCGATCACGCGGCTCATGCGCGAACGCGCGGCGCAGGACGGCTCGCCGCTGTGCTTCATCGGTGCCGGCGCCTATGAACATCACCTGCCGCAGGCCGTCTGGGACATCGCGACGCGCGGCGAGTACTACAGTGCCTACACGCCTTACCAGGCCGAGGCCAGCCAGGGCACGCTGCAGACGATCTACGAATACCAGACGATGATCACCGAGCTGACCGGGCTCGACGTCAGCAACGCGTCGCTTTACGACGGCGCCTCTGCGCTGGCCGAGGCGGCGCTCATGGCCGTGCGTATCAACCGCAAGAACAAGTCGGGGCGGATCCTCCTGGCGCCAGGCGTCAACCCGACCTACGCGAAAGTGGGCGCGGCGATCGCCGGCACGCAGGGCATCACGTTCGACTGGCTGGCGATGGAGCCTGCGACCGGCAATGCGCGCGCGGGGCTGCCCGGTGACGTCGAACCCGTGGCCGTGGTCATCCAGCAGCCGTCGTTCCTCGGCACGCTGGAGGACGTCGATCGGCTCACCGACTGGGCGCGTGAACGCGGTGCGCTGGTCATCGGCATCGCCAACCCGACGTCCCTCGCGCTGCTGCGCCCGCCCGGCCAGTGGGGCTCGGAGGGCGTCGATATTGCCTGCGGCGAGGGCCAGCCACTCGGCGTGCCGCTGTCGTCGGGTGGGCCGTATTTCGGCTACATGACCTGCAAGCAGCAGCACGTTCGGCAAATGCCGGGCCGTATCATCGGGCGGACCACCGACCTCGACGGCAATTCCGGGTTTGCGCTGACGCTGCAGGCGCGGGAGCAGCACATCCGGCGTTCGAAAGCCACGTCGAACATCTGCACCAACCAGGGGCTGATGGTTACGGCGGCCACGATCTACATGTCGCTGGTCGGCTTCCACGGTCTGCGCTCGGTTGCAAGCCGGTCGCACCAGAACACGACCCGCCTGGTCGAGGGCCTTGCCAGTATCGACGGCGTCGAGCGCCTGTTCGACAGTCCCTATTTCCACGAGGTGGCCCTGAAGCTCGATCGCCCGGTCGCCCCCGTGCTGAAGGCCTTGGCGAGCCAGGCTATCCTCGGCGGCTACGACCTCTCCGCCGTTTACCCGGATCTCGGCAATGCGCTGCTCGTGTGCGCGACCGAAACCAAGACGAATGCCGATGTCGACGCGTACATCGAGGCAATGAGAGAGATCATGTCGGAGGCAAGCCGGCGCTCGGCGTAGCAGGACGATGGCGGTCATTCGGTACGAAGGCAAGGGCTATCACACGTACGGCGAACTGCCGGTCGTCGGCAGCCGCGCGCCCGATGTCTCGCTCGTCAACACCAGTCTGCAGAACGTTTCCCTCGCGAATTTCGTCGGCAAGCGCAAGGTCTTCAATATCTTCGTCAGCATCGACACCGACGTCTGCGCGACCTCCGTCATCAAGTTCGACCGCTACGCGGTGGGGCACGACGACCTTGCGATGCTGATGGTGTCCTACGACCTGCCGTTCGCCTACCGCCGTTTTTTCGAGGACAACGATCTGCACACCGTCGAGGGCCTGTCCGCGATCCGGCACGCGGGTTTCGGCGAGAACTACGGCGTACAGATCACCGAAGGCCCGCTGGCAGGCATGTTCTCGCGAGCCGTCGTCGTGCTGGATGAGAACAACACTGTCGTGCACAACGAATACATCGAAGACATTTCCACCGAGCCGGACTATGCCGCCGCGTTTCGCGCGCTGGGCATCAGCATCGACGAGGAATGAGGTAGACCTTCAACCATGAGTACACTGATATTCGAGAAATCCCGGGCCGGCCGCAGGGCGTTCGCCCAGGCGCCGCTGAACCCGTCCGATACCAGCATTCCCGCATCGTTCCTGCGACAGGACGAGCCGATGCTGCCGGAGGCATCGGAGCTACAGGTCGTACGGCACTACACCCGGCTCTCGCAGAAGAACTTCTCGATCGACACGCAGTTCTACCCGCTCGGTTCCTGCACGATGAAGTACAACCCGCGCGCGTGCAATTCACTTGCCTTGCTGCCCGGCTTCGCGGGCCGCCACCCGCTCGGGCCGGTCAGCCACGGGCAGGGTTTCATGAAGACCATGTACGAGCTGCAGGAAATGCTCAGGGAGGTTACGGGCATGGTCGGCGTGTCGCTGACGCCGATGGCCGGCGCCCAGGGCGAGCTCGCCGGCGTCGCGATGATACGTGCCTACCACCATGCCCACGGCCACAACGAGCGCGACGAGATCATCGTCCCCGACGCCGCGCACGGCACCAATCCGGCGACGGCAACGATGTGCGGCTGCAAGGCGGTCGAGGTGCCGACCGGTCCCGACGGCGACGTCGACATCGAGGCGCTCAAGGCCGTGGTCGGCGAAAAGACCGCCGGCATCATGTTGACCAACCCGTCCACGCTCGGCGTTTTCGAGCGCGACATCATCGAAGTGGAGCGCATCGTCAAGGATGCGGGCGGCCTGCTGTACTACGACGGTGCCAACCTCAACGCCATCTGCGGCAAGGTTCGCCCCGGCGACATGGGCTTCGACGTAATCCACATGAACCTGCACAAGACGTTCTCCACGCCGCATGGCGGTGGCGGACCCGGTTCCGGCGCGATCGGTGTCGGTGAACGGCTGCTGCCATTCATGCCTATTCCCGTGGTCACTCAGCGCGAAGAGGACGGCGCGACGATCTACGACTGGCTCACCGAGGAGGACATGCCGCAGTCGATTGGCCGCCTGTCCGGCTTCATGGGCAACGCCGGCGTACTGCTTCGCGCCTACGTCTACATGCGCATGGTCGGTCGCGACGGCATGCGGCGAATCGCCGAGTACGCGACGCTGAACGCCAATTACCTGCAGGCCCGGCTGCGTGCGGCCGGCTTTGAACTGGCCTTCCCGAACCGGCGCGCGAGCCACGAGTTCATCATCACGCTCCGCCACGAGGCAAAGGAGTTGCAGCTGACGGCGATGGACGTCGCCAAGGCGCTGCTCGACCGGAACTTCCACGCGCCGACGACGTACTTCCCGCTGCTCGTCCCGGAGTGCCTGCTGATCGAGCCGACCGAGACGGAGAGCAAGGAAACGCTCGACAACTTTGTCGATGCGATGGTCGCGATTGCCAGCGAAGCGCGCCAGGGCAACAGCTTCAAGGAGGCGCCCTACACGACACCGGTGCGGCGCCTGGACGACGTCAAGGCCGCCCGCCAGCTCGACGTAAGGTACCGGCCGGAATCCGACTGAGCGCTGCGAAGCGACGCGGTTCACGCGGCAATCTGTGGATTGCATCGCCCCTGCGGCGCGCAATGACGGTATTATCGGGAACCGTTCCATCCTTCGCCGGTCCAGTAACCCTATGAGAAAGACCAGAATACTCGCCGCGCTGCTGGTCGCCGCGGCGACTGCCCCTGCTGTCGCCGCCGAGGACTCGGCCTGGACCGCGACACTGGAACGCATCTCGTCGGGCGTCGTGTCGATCCGCGTCGACAGCACACGCGCCTTCGACACCGAGTGGAACTCGTCCAGCCAGGCCACCGGCTTCGTCGTGGATGCGGAGCAGGGCCTGATACTGACGAACCGCCACGTCGTGACGCCAGGGCCCGTGGTCGCGGAGGCTGTCTTTCGCAACAACGAAGAGGTACGGCTGACGCCGGTGTACTTCGACCCGGTGCATGATTTCGGCTTCTTCCGCTATGACCCCGGCGAGCTGCGCTACATCGATCCAGCCGAGCTGCCGCTGGTCCCGGATGCTGCCCGCATCGGCCGTGAGATTCGCGTGATCGGCAACGATGCCGGCGAACAGCTATCCATCCTCGCGGGCACGATCGCGCGCCTGGACCGGCAGGCACCGGACTACGGCCGGGGCAAGTACAACGACTTCAACACCTTTTACCTGCAGGCTGCCTCGGGCACGTCCGGGGGATCCTCCGGGTCGCCGGTCGTCAACATCGACGGCGAGGTGGTTGCTTTGAATGCGGGCGCCAACAACGCTGCGGCCAGCAGTTTCTTCCTGCCGCTGGACCGCGTCGAGAGGGCGCTGAACCTGATTCGGGACGGCAAGGCGGTCACGCGCGGCACGCTGCAGACGGTTTTCGAACTCGAGCCTTACGACGAGCTCGAGCGGCTCGGCCTGACCGAAACCTCCGAGCGGCTGGTCCGGTCGGAGTTCCCGGAACAGACGGGCATGCTGGTGGTCCAGCAGGTGATCCCGGATACGCCGGCGGCCGGCAAGCTCGAGCCGGGCGACATCCTGCTGCGCCTGAACGGAGAGCTCGTCACCGAATTCGTGCCGCTGGCCGCGATGCTCGACGAGCATGTGGGTGAGCTCATCGAGGTCGAGGTGGAGCGCGGCGGGCGCAGCGTCGTCGAGCAGGTCCTGGTAACGAACCTGCATGACATCACGCCGGATGAATTTCTCGAGTTCGGCGACGCGATCGTCAATGACCTGTCCTACCAGCAGGCGCGGCACTACAACCGCTCGGCGACCGGCATCTACGTGGCCAACCCCGGCTACCTGCTATCGAAATCGGCCATTCCGCGTGGCGCCGTTATCGTGGAGTTCGGCGGCAAGCCGATCGAGAACATCGACGACCTCGAAGCCGAATTCGACCGGCTTCCCGACGGCGGCCGCCAGCTGATTCGCTACGTGACGATGGACAATCCCCAGAACAGCATCGTGCGCAGCTTCGAGATGGACCGGGTCTGGTTCCCGGTGCGGCGCTGTACGCGCGACGCAGCGACGGGCGTCTGGCCCTGCCGCGAGCTGGGTCCCGGCCCGGAGCCGCTGCCGCCGAAGGTGGGCCACACCAAGCTGAAGGAGTACGACGACCCACGAATCCGTGCGATCGCGCCGTCGCTCGTCGTCGTGACTTTCGACCTGCCGTACACGGTGTCCGGTGTCGCGGATCGGCATTATTACGGCACCGGGCTCATCGTCGACAAGGAGCGAGGGCTCGTCCTGGTGGACAGGAACACGGTCCCGGTCTCCATCGGCGACGTAACCGTGACCTTCGCGGGCTCGCTCGAGGTAAAGGCGCGAGTAGAGGCCCTGCACCCGCTGCATAACCTGGCGCTGATTGCCTACGACCCGGCCACAATCAACGACACGGCCGTGAAGGCGGCGAGGTTCAATGAGGCGCCGCTGAAGGCGGGCGACAAGCTCTGGGTCGTGGGCCTGAAGGGCGATCACCAGCTCACCCACCAGGAAAGCACCGTGGCCTCGGTCGAGCCGCTGATCCTGCCGTTATCGCGGACCCTGCGGTTTCGAGATTCGAACATCGAGGGCGTCTCGCTCGTGAATGCGCCGACCGACTTCGACGGGGTGCTGGTCGACCAGCGCGGCCGCGTCATGGCAACGTGGTCGACGTTCGCCGTGCAATCCGGCGGCGACAGCGCGCAACTGAATCGTGGTATTGGTGCGGATGTCGTCCGGGAATTCGTCGACACGGTGCGCGACGGCCGGCCGTTTTATTCGCTCGAAGCCGAATTCGTCTACTCGCCCCTGTTCGCGGCCCGCAACATGGGCATGGACGAGGATTGGCTCGAACGGCTGGAGCGTAACAATCCCGTGTATCGGCGGGTGCTCAGCGTTACACGTCTCGTAGCCGGCTCTACCGCTGCCGAGCTGCTACGCAACGGCGACATGGTCCTCGCTGTCGACGGCAAGGTGGTGTCGTCTTTCCGGGAGATAGAGAAAGCCATTCAAAAACAGGAAGTTACGGTTACGGTCTGGCGCGACGGCGAGACCCGGGATATCGAAATTGAGACAGCCATACTGGACGGCCGGGGAATCGACAGAGCAATATCATGGGCCGGCGCGCTGTTGCAGGACCCGCACCGGGCCATGGCCGCGCAGCGCGGCATAGAGCCCGAAGGCGTGTACGTCGCGTTCTTCAGTTACGGATCGCCGGCAACACGCTACGGCCTGTGGGCAGGGCGGCGCGTCGTTGCGGTGGACGAGACGCCGACGCCGGACCTGGAGACTTTCGTGGCGACGGTGGCAGGCAAAAAGGATCAGTCGTCGCTGCGGCTGAAGACGGTCACCTGGAACGGGGCCGTCGAAGTGATTACGTTGAAGCTCGACAACCAGTACTGGCCCGCTTATGAGATCAGACGCACGCATGACGGCTGGGAACGCAAGCCTATCGGCGGCTAATCATTCTGCCGGCGCCGCTGTCGCGGCTTGCGCCGTGGCGCTCGTCATGACCGTGGTGGCGCTGCCGGGTCTCGCCGAGACGATGTACAAGTACCGTGGCGAGAACGGCGAGTGGATCTATGCAGATCGTCCGCCGGACGACGGCAGCCTGACCGAGACGCTCAACGTCGAGTCGGCCACTGACGAAGGCAAGCTCAGCGTCAATTACGGCTTCGACGGGCCGACGGTCGTCCTCACGGCTCATAACGGCTTTTATGCACCGGTCGAGATGTCGCTGGAGATCCAGCAGATCCGCGGGATGCAGTACCCGCATCCCGACAACGAGCTGCGCTGGGTGCTGCCGCCCCGCAGCGACATCCAGATCCTGAGCCTGCCGCTGCTCGAGACCGTCGCCGAGCCGTTTCTCGAGTACAGTTACCGTTATCTCGCCGGTGACCCGGAATCGCGGCACCGGCCGCCGGAGCCTTACCGCGCGCCGTTCGCCATTGCGACGGATCATCCGATCACCCAGGCGTTTCCGCTGGTCGCGACCCACACGACCCCGGACAGTCACTACGCCGTCGACGTCTCGATGCCGATCGGCACCGATATTTTCGCGGCGCGCAGCGGCGTGGTCTTCGATGTCGCCAGCACCAACTTCTCGGGCGGGCTCGACCCGATGCGCGACGGGCCGAAGGCCAACGTGGTGCGCATCCTCCACGACGACGGCACCTACGCGATTTACGCGCATCTCAACACGAACTCGATTCGCGTCAAGGCCGGCGACGTCGTACGGCGCGGGCAGTACATCGCCGATTCCGGCAACACCGGTTTTACGAGCGGCCCGCACCTGCATTTCGCGGTCGTGCGCAACGCGGGCATGCGGATAGAGTCCGTGCCCGTCACTTTCCTGGGCCAGAACTCCGAGACCGTCATTCCTGCAACCGGCAGAGCTCTCACCGCATACTAGATGGCTGTTATTCGGTAGTTCAGACGGTTGGGTCTTTTTGGAAATTCAGGCGCTTGGTTTCGGTGGAACATTACTCGACGATAACCTGCCCGGAATGCGGGCACGCAAAGAGAGAACTGATGCCGACAGACGCCTGCCAGTTCTTCTACGAGTGCGGGGGCTGTGGCGCGCTGCTGAAGCCCGAGGAGGGAGATTGCTGCGTGTATTGCTCGTACGGCGATACCAAATGCCCGCCTGTGCAGGAAGG
>JBFFSI010000026.1:0-29407 GCA_041572475.1 Woeseiaceae bacterium | reverse complement strand
GGCGATCCTCGCGGCGCCGGCATCGGCACGCCCGAGGCCATCGTCACGACCTGGAGCGCGCACCGCGAGATCATCTGCGACCAGGGGCCGATGCCCGAGGGCTGGCAGACGCCGCCGGTGATCTGAAGCCTGCTACTCGCCCCTGACGACCGTGGCGCTCTTGATGATCGCATCGGCCGCCGCGCTGTGCTTGTCGTAATAGTGCGGGTCGGCCGCGATGTACCAGACCGTGTACAGCTTCTCGTCGGCGATGAAGGCACCGATCGTGCCTTTGTAGTCGGGGCTGTCGCTCAACTTCGCCGAGATGTCGAACATCACGCCGCGCTCGCCGCCGAACATCTGCGGCCGGAGATTGGCCGTACTGACCGTCGCGTTACCCTCACCGAAGTACTTGACCAGCGTCGACTCGACGAGCTCTTCGATTTCGTTGGGCAGCATGTTCTTCCTGAAGGCCGGCAGCGCCGCCGAGTCGCTTTTGTCCACGAGCAAGGTCTCGCCATCGGGGACGCCCGGAATCAGGACCAGCCGGTTGAGGAACAGGCCGTCCTGGGTCCAGGTCTGCGCGCCCCTGCGCGCGCCCATCGTGAACCCGGCCGGCGCAAGGTTCCAGCCGCTGCCGGCATTGACCCGAAGGTCTTGGGCGGTATTCGGTCCGGACTGCACCAGTGTATAGCCCGTCACGCAACCGGCGAGGGTGGCAACGAGCGCCAGGCTAATCAACTTACGAATAAACATGATTGCTATTACTCCAGGTAGAACTCGATCATCGCCCGGTCGGATGCTTCCGGATCGACCTCGAGGTACTTGCCAAAGTTCTCCCGCGCGCTGTCCATTTCGGCTCTCTTGAGATGCAGGTAGCCCAGGTTCTTGTACGCGGCAGCGGGCGGATTACCACCCTCGATGGAATGCCGGTAAGACGCCATCGCCAGGTCCGTGTCACCAGGCTCGTTACGCTGCCGGAACATCTCGCCGTAAAAGTAGCGAACCAGGCTGGGATCGACGCCCATCGCTGCGTGGCGCTCGAGGATGGCATTCGTGCGGCCGAAGCGGTTCGTATCGATCTGGTCCTCCATCAGGAACACGTAGTGTGCGTTCAGCACGTCGAGCAGTTCCTGGTCGGCGACGAGTTCGGCGTCGGGCTGGCCATAGCGCGATTCGACCAGGGTCCTGAGGTAACCCATACGCTGCTCGGACTCCGGGTGCGTCTTCGCGAAGATCCCGGGCTCCTCTCTTTTCACGGCGGCGGCTTCCTCTTCGGCGATAACCTGTTGCCAAACGCGGTAGCTCGCATGCGGGTCGTACTGCGCCTGCGCCAGCAGCTTGACGCCGAGAAGATCGGCCTCGGCCTCCTGTTCCCGGCTGAAGGTGAGGAAACTCGCCGCCGCCGCCATCTGACCCAGCCCGTAGAGGCCCGCCGCGCCGAGGAAGACGTCGAAAACCGCACCCTTGCTCATCTTGCGTCGCAGCGCGCGCAGGGTTTCCAGGGAATGCAGGCGAGTGTAATGCGCAATCTCGTGAGCGATCACGGCCGCCATCTCATCAGTCGACGAGACCCGCAGGATCAGGCCCGTCCAGATCTGCATCACGCCCGTAGCCCCCATCGAGGCGTTGAAGTTCGGGTTGCGAATGACATAGACGCGAAAATCGTCGCAGTAGGCGCCTGCCACGCGGCACACGACGGCCTGGACATAATTGTTCAGCGCCGCATCCCTGACGAGGAGCGCCGACTTGTTCATCTGGGCCTCCATCTCCTCGAATTCCAGCCACAGCCCTTTTTCGTCATTTGCTTCCTCGGGCACGTAGCCGGGCGGTATCAGGTGCCCCAGCTCCTTGTCGTCGTCTGCGTGTACCCCCGGCAACGCGATCAGACACGCCGCCGCCACCAGTGCTGCGGGCAGCCGCATCACGGCGCTTCGCTGTTTCCTCGTCGCGTGGGGATGTCCTTGAACAGTCCCCGGACAGCTCTCGCGGCGCCTTCGGGATCACGCATCTCGCCGCTGCCACCCACCACGACGTTGAACCAGACGATGTCGCCAGTCGTCAAGTCGACGAGCGATGCAAATCCCTGTTCTTGTCCCATGCCGGGCACGACGCCCCCCTGACTCAGGAGCGTGGTGAAAATGGACATCGCGACGCGCCCGCCCGAGGCCTGGTAGTCGCGGTAATAGACGAACAACGCATAGTCCGCGTCGTAGCGCTCGCCAATGGCGCTGACACCGGGGCCCAGGGTCCAGTCGAACGCACCGGCCTTACTCGGCAGCGTGAACATACCGAAATGATTGGTCAGGATCGTCGAACCGACGGTCGAGTGCAGCGTCTCGTAACGAATTTCGTTCTCGCCCAGGTCATTCTTATCAACGGGCATGACATCGGCCCCGATGCTCTCGGCGTAGTCCAGCGTCGCGGCCAGAAAATTGTTCTGGGCCGACTCCGTCCAATCCGCGTTCGGTTCAGGAACGCCCCCGGTAGTCAGCAGATAGTAACGAATATCCGGTGGCATCAAGGCGATGGTCGGACTATCGTCGACTGACTCCAACTTGTCGATCTGCTGGATGTTGGTCGTCGCAGCACAACCGCCCAACACCACGAGCGATGCGACGACGGCAAGGCCGGGAAAGGCCCGCCTGAGCCTATTTGCTTGTTCTTTCATCGTCTTTCCCCTGTAGGGTCCCGCTAAAAGTTTAGGTCGGGATTCCTTGCCCGGGAACTCGGTTATATACCTACGGCGTACCCGGCCTCCCCGGCGGCGACAAGGCTGCCGAACACCAGCACGCCGTCCTCGATCTCGGCCTCGAGGAACAGTTGCCTGTCGCTCGCGTAGTTCTGCGGGTTGAGCCACGGCTCCCGATCGCCCTGTTTTGGCAAGCGTGGCAGGACGCGCTGGATATAGCCTGATGAAAAACCAATGATCCACGGATGACTGGCCATGCCCTCGTCTTCGGGGCGCAGCGTCGGCGTGCACTGCCGGGCTCCGGTCTCGTCCATGTGGTTGACGACGCGGCAGAAGAATCGGGCGGTCAGGTCCGCGCGCAGGGTCCACGAGGCATTGATGTAGCCGAAGGTCGACATCATGTTCGGCACGCCGGAGCTCATGATGCCCTTGTAGGTGAAGGTCTCCGAGAAATCGACGGGCTCGCCGTCGACGCTGAATTCGACCCCGCCCATGACCAGGAGGTCCAGGCCCGTGGCGGTCACGATGATATCGGCCTCGAGGGTCTCGCCGTTCGTGAGCCGGATGCCGTCCTCGGTGAAAGTATCGATCTCTGCGGTCACGACCGAGGCCTTGCCCGCGCTGATCGCCTTGAAGAAGTCGCTGTTGGGCACGAGGCACAGCCGCTGGTCCCAGGGGGCGTAGTGAGGCGTGAAGTGCGTCTCCACGTCGTAGCCCTTCGGCAGGTCCTTCTGGACCCACTTGATCAGCCTGCGCCTGACCTTGTCGGGTCGGGTTTGCGTCTGCCGGTAGATCCACTGCTGGATCTTGACGTTCTTCCAGCGGACGATCGCGTAGGCGGTACGCTCGGGGAGGATCCTGCGCAACACGTTCGCGACGACATCCTTGTCCGGCCAGGAAATCATGTAGGTCGGCGAGCGCTGCAGCATGACGACGTGCCCGGCGGTCCTGGCGAGTTCGGGAAGCAGGGTAACCGCGGTCGCCCCGGAGCCGATCACGACGATCCGCTTGCCGCCGTAGTCGAGGTCCTCCGGCCAGTGCTGGGGATGCACGATGGTCCCGGCGAAGCGCTCACGGCCGGCGAACTCGGGCAGGTAGCCGGCCTCGTAGCGGTAATAGCCGGGACACATGAGCAGCATGTTGCAGCGAATCTCGGCCGTGCCGGCCTCGTCGCCTTGCTCGACATCCAGTGTCCAGGTCGCGTCCTCGCTCGACCAGCTGGCGCCGCGCACACGGTGCCGGTAACGGATGTGCTGGTCGACATCATTTTCCGCGGCCGTTTCCCGGATGTATTTCAGGATCGAGGGGCCATCGGCAATCGCCTTGGCTTCGCGCCAGGGCCTGAAGTCATAGCCCAGCGTGTGCATGTCGCTGTCCGAACGGATACCCGGGTAACGGAACAGGTCCCAGGTGCCGCCCATCGCCTCGCGGCTCTCGAGTATGACGAAACGCTTGCCGGGACATTCCTGCTGCAGGTGACAGGCCGCGCCGATGCCGGAGAGGCCGGCGCCGACGATGACGATATCGAAGTACTCACCGGGCATACGAGCAGTGTAGTCGCTCGCCAGGAACACGGCGAGGGTCGGGGACGCCCGTCAGGCGATGGACCGAGCGTCGATCTTGGGCGCAGGCTCCCGGAGCTGCCGGTCGTAGATCTCCTGCAGCCGGTTGATGGCAGCCAGCGCCTCCTGCACCTCTTGGGCAAACGCGACGCGGCGCTTGTGGACTCGGGCGCCCGTGCCCGCGAGCAGACGGCGGTGACGGACCAGCCGCAGCGCCGTCTCGAACAGGGGCTTCGACAACGCAGCCTCGGTGCTGATCTCGCCGCGCAACAGCATTTCCTTGCCGCGCGCGAGGCACGCCTCGATGAGCGCGGGTTCGTCATCGGTCGGGATGCTCTCACCGCCGTTGCTGAGCAGCAGCTGCCCGAGGATCCAGTAGGCTTCGACGAAGGAGCGGAGGATTCCCTGCCCGAACAACGGCCTCGGCCCGGCCCGGAAGGAGGTCAGCGTGCGACGCCAGTGCGGATAGCGGAAGTTCAGAAACTCGACGGCATCCTCGGCGAATGCGGCCTTGTGCCGGAACGAAAACTCGAACTTGAAGAGATCGCGCAGCTTCAGTACGGCCGCGCGGCAAGTCCGGCCCGTCGGGTCGAAGCGCGAGGCCGCGAGCGCGACCTCGGCCATGGCGCCGCTCAGGAAATAGTGAATGATCGTGTTGCGATAGTAGGCCGCCGCAAGCTGCTTGCCCGGCCTGATCCGGTAGACCGGCGTCGCGCCTTTTGCATAGCAGTCCAGCAGCCCGGTCCGTGTGAGCGACTGCAATTTAGCCTGCAGCTGGCCCGGGTTTCTTGCGTCCAGCTCGCCGACCGTCGGCAGCGCGCGTTTTTCAATGAGGTCGAAGACCTCCCCTGCCTGCTCCGAGATCTGCGCACCGTCGAGCGCCCGTCCGTTGGCGGCCAGCAGGACCAGCGTCACGATGTCGGTCAGCGTGACGGGCATCGCATGCTCGATGCGCGTGCAGATTTCGAAGCACAGCTTCTGGACCTGCGTTTCTCCATCATCCTCCGCCCCGGCGGCATCGTGCCCGAGTTCCGACAGTGATATCGGCTCGGCGAAACGCACGTAGACCTTGCCGAACTTCGACTTCATGCCGCTGATGTACTCGATGAACCAGCGCAGCGATTCCCGTCGCTTCGGCTGACCGTGCTGCATCGCGATGTAGTCGTCCATCTCCGGAATCTGGTCGAAGCTGATTGCAACCGGAACGAACAGCGCATCGTCTATCGCGGCGCGCCGGTACGCATCCATGAACCAGCGCACCAGGCCCATCTTGGGGCGCAGCAGCTTGCCGGTGCGCGATCGCGTACCCTCGATCGACCAGGTCAGCGCGACGCGTTTCGCGGCCAGGTAATCGATGAAGAACTTGAGGGCCAGCTTGTAAACCTCGTCGTCCTTGAACTCACGGCGCAGGAAGATGGCCCCCGAATGCCGGATGAGTGCGCCGAAGCCGAGAAAATTCATGTTGATGCCCGCAAACGTCAGCGGCTGCGGACGAAAATCGGCATCGTAAAGCGTGCGCATGAACACGAACGCGTCGAGGTGCGACTTGTGGGACCAGAGAAAAACCACGGGCCGCGTCTTCGCCTGCTCATTCAACGCCTCGAGGGCGTCCGCATTGACGTCGAATTCGCGGTCGAAGCTGCGGGTGTACATGAAGCGGGCCAGCGCGGCCGTCCAGCCGAGATAACGATCGCCCGGCCTTACGGACAGCTCACCGAGGCACTTGCGGGCATAGCGTTCGACCTCCGCGTACTCCCGGCCCTGCTGATCGGCCAACTCCCCGAGCGCACGACGGAATCGTTCATCACGCAACACCTCGCGTTCATCGACGGCGGGTAAGCGGGTATTGCCGTTCGAATGCATCGCCGGGCGTTCCTAGACCGCCATCGCAGGCGTCGGCGCGTCCGCCTGGCCAAGAACCGCGAGGTAGCGCGCCCGCAGCCGGTCGGCCTGCGCGTGTAGGTCGTTACCGGTCCAGCCGGTGGTATCGATCGGCGGCATCACGGTCACCTTGACCTCGGCCGGCCGCACGAAGATGGCTTTATAGGGCAGCGCGTCCTGGGCGTTGTGGATAACGATGGGCACGATCGGCACGCCCACGTCCCGGGCCAGGTGGAACGCACCCAGCTTGAAGCGTCCCAGGTGGCCGTCCTGGCTGCGCGTGCCCTCCGGCGCAATCGCTACCGAGCGGCCTTCCTCGAGTGCCCTGGCGGCCGGTGCGAGGGCCCGGCCCGGATCGTTGACGTGCTCGCGGTCGATGAAGACCGCGTCAGTGAATGAGAACGCCGGACCCATCGGCAGCTGGTTCCTGATCTCCTGTTTCGCAACCGGGACGATGTCCTCGCGCAGCAGCCGCGCCGTGATCAGGACATCGACGGCGCTCTGGTGATTGAAGACGAACACGGCGGGCCGGTGCGACCAGAGGTGTTCCTCGCCGTCGACGATGAGCTTGAGCCGTGCGATCGCCGAGGCCAGCGTCGTCCATAGGTTCAGGAATACGTTGCTCGTCTCGCGGTGCGAGAAGCCCAGCGCCCGCATCGGCAGCCCCGCCGCCAGCAGCGGCAGTGCACTGCCGTACACCAGCAGGCTGCGCACGACGTCCCCGACGCCGAGCGTGCCGCGGCTGTCGAGACGGACGTCGGTCCACCCCGCTCGCTTTGCCGCAGCAGCCAGCCGGGAATCCGGGTTGATGACCGTCGGGTGACCGACAGCCTCGAGCAGGGGCAGATCCTCGGCGCCGTCGGAATAGCAATAGCTCTTCGCCAGGCTGATGTGCCGTTGCCTCGCAAACCGCCGCACGGCGCACAGCTTTTCCTCACCGAAGCACGGCTCGCCGACCAGCCTGCCGGTGAGATGCCCGTCGAGCACCTCGACTTCCGTGCAGAGGATGTGTTCGATGCCGAGGTGTTTCGCCACGGTCTCGACCTGGTAGCGGGTTGCCGAGCTGACGATGGCGACGGTATGGCCCCGGCGCTGGTGCGCCCGGATCATGGCTTTGACCTCGGGATAGATCTCGGCGATCAGGTGTTCGTGCCCTACTTTCCGGCCCAGTTCGGCGAGATGCTGCGCGGGCACGCCCGCGAAGTTTTCGACGGCCGCGGCCAGCGCGTCTTCGAAGCCGCCCACATCAAGCAGGTAACGCGACACCATCTCGCCGAGGTCGATGACCTCGAAGACACCCACTTCGCCCTCGCGGAGTCGCTCGAGGAACATGTCCTTGATCGAGTGCGTGGCGATGATGGTGCCGTCGAAATCGAAAAACGCCCCGGTCGTCCTGCCTCGTGTGTCGGCGAGGACGTCTTGCGTGTAGCGCTCGTAGGGTTCCACCTGCCGTCTCCGCGCACCGCTGGCTCCGTGCACAGCAGTACAAATTTACAATCACCGAAACGGCCCGGGCTTGCAATACGTACTGTCCCCCGAGCAGGGTCGCGGCGAAGCGGCCAGGGGTCAGGCGATGTGGTGGTCGATGGAGCCTTCGATTTCCCGGCGGATCGCCTCACGGAACATCATCATCGCGAGGCCGGTCTTCACGCGCACCTCGACGCTGTCCGCCGCGACGGCGATCAGCGCCGTGACGCCCGTGCCCTGCACCTGCATGCGGTCGCCAACCCACCACGACCGCAGGTTCCACCTGGGGCCGACCTCCTCGGCCACCAGGTCGACCCGGCGCTTGGCCTCCTCGAGGCCGAGGCTGTGATTGCGATGTATCCTCAAAGCGTCTCCGGCCGCCGTCAGCGCCGCCGCAGCGCCTCGATGCGCTCGGCTATCGGCGGGTGGCTCATAAACAGGCGCATCATTTTACCTTTACCGCCCGAGATGCCAAACGCCTGCAGGGCCTCGGGAAGCTCGCCGGGCGTGCCGCGCTCGAGGCGCGCCAGCGCGTTGATCATCGGCTGCCGGCCATTCAGTTCGGCCGAACCGGCGTCGGCGCGGAACTCGCGCTTGCGCGAGACCCACATCACGATGGTGCTGGCCAGGATGCCGAGCACCAGCTGCGCGACGATCACGGCGCCGAAGTAACCGATGCCGTGGCCCGACTGGTTGCGCAGCAGGACACGGTCGACGAAATGGCCGACGACACGCGACAGGAAGATAACGAAGGTGTTCACGACGCCCTGCACGAGGGTGAGGGTGACCATGTCGCCATTCGCGACGTGCGACACCTCGTGCGCGAGCACCGCCTCGACTTCCTCCTTCGGCATGCCGCCCAGCAGGCCCGTGCTGACCGCGACGAGCGCCGAATTGCGGCGGGCGCCGGTTGCGAACGCGTTCATGTCGGGCGAGTCGTAGATCGCGACCTCGGGCGGTTCGATGCCCGCCTGGCGGGCCTGGCGCTCGACCGTCGAGACCAGCCACGACTCGGCAGGACTCGCGGGCTGGGTGATCACGCGCGCGCCCGTCGCGCGCTTGGCCATCCACTTGGACATGGCCAGCGAGATGAACGAGCCGCCGAAGCCGATGACGAGCGAGAGCACGAGCAGGCCTTCGTAGTTGATGCCGACGTCGCGCTCGTCGAGCACGCTGTCCACGCCGAGCAGGCGCAGCACGATGCTCAGCACCAAAAGGACGGCGAGGTTGGTCGCCATAAACAGCGCAACGCGCTTGAACATGTCCGGTTCTCCAAATGAAAACGAATCTCGTTTGTGCGTCCTTTTGATCGGATTTCAAGGCCCGGGTTCCGCTTGGAGCAGCTTTCTGCCCCATCGGCAACGGCATATATTTGAATATTCGAATATAATAATATAATCTCCCGCTCCCGGTTACAGGAACCTTGTAATCGCTGCAATGCGCACCACGTTCAGAGGACGAGAGCAAATCATGACCAGACTCCTGCCATCCACCATGCTCACGGGGATCACGGCCCTGCTGGCCCTGGTACCGGTTGCCGCAACCGCTGAACTGCCGTTCGAAACGGCCATCGTCGAACTTGCCGAGGCACCGCGCGAGCGACTGCTCGACGGCACGGTCGAGGCCGTCAACCAGGCCACGATGTCGGCCCAGACTACCGGCCGCATCGCCGAGGTCTTCTTCGACGTCGACGACTACGTGGAAGCCGGCCAGCCGATAATTCGTTTCAGCGACGTGGAGCAGCAATCCGCGCTGCGGCAGGCGCAGGCAGCCCTGACCGAGGCCCGCGCCCGCGTCAACCAGGCCGACGAAGACTTCCGCCGAATCTCGGGGCTGTTCGATACCGGCGCCGTCTCGAAGCGCGAGTACGACCAGGCCCTGGCCGCACGCGATGCCGCGAGGGCTCGCGTCGAGGCCGCGAGGTCGGCGGTGCGCTCGGCCGAACAGCAGCTCGAGTACACGCTCGTCACCGCGCCTTATGCCGGCATCGTCACGGAGCGGCATGTCGAGCCCGGCGAGGCCGTCGGTATCGGCCAGCCGCTCATCAGCGGCCTGTCGCTGGAGGCTCTGCGGGTCGTCGTGGCTCTGCCGCAGCAGGTCGCCGCAAAGGTCCGCGAACACCGCAAGGCGTATGTCCTGACCGACGAAGGCCGCGTCGAGGCGACCCGGGTGACGATCTTCCCGTTCGCCGATGCCGCCAGCAACACCTTCCGCGTTCGGCTGGAACTTCCGGAAGGCCGGTTCGCACTTTACCCGGGCATGTTCGTCAAGGTGGCCTTCGTGGTCGGCGAAGTCCGGCGGCTGATGGTCCCCACACCGGCCCTGCTGCGCCGTAGCGAGGTGACGGGTGTCTATGTCGTGGATGCGAACGGCGATGTTCGCATGCGGCAGGTCCGTGTCGGCGGCGCCTTCGACAACCGCACCGAGGTGCTGGCCGGGCTGCGCGAGGGTGAGCGCGTCGCGGCCGATCCGGTGAAGGCCGGCATCTACCTGAAGACCCGCGCGGCGACACGAGATGAGTAAGCCGCTCGGCCTGTCGGGCGGCATCGCCCGGCGCTTCCAGGACAATGCGCTGACGCCGCTGCTCGCAGCGACGGCATTGCTCATGGGCCTGTTCGCCGTGATGGTGACGCCTCGGGAAGAAGAACCGCAGATCGACGTCACGCTGGCCAACGTGTTCGTTGCGTTCCCGGGCGCGTCGACCACCGAGGTCGAAAACCTCGTGGCCATACCGATGGAGCAGGTGCTTGCCGAGATCGACGGCGTCAAGCACGTGTACTCCGTGTCGCGGCCCGGAGTCGGCGTGCTGACCGTGCAGTTCGAGGTCGGCGAGCCGCGGACGGAGGCGCTGGTTCGGCTCTACAACGCAATCTACTCCAACCAGGACTGGCGTCCCCACGGTCTCGGCATCATGCCGCCGCTCGTCAAGCCCAAGGGCATCGATGACGTGCCCATCGTGACCGCGACGCTCTGGACCAACGACGAGGAGCGCGGCACCCACGACCTGCTCATGGTTGCGCATGCGCTCGAAGCCGAGCTCAAGCGCGTCAAGGGCACGCGCGACGTCTACACGATCGGCGGCGCGCAGAGCATCGTTCACGTCGAGCTCGACCCGCAGCGCGTGGCCGGCTTCGGCATGACGATCGACGACCTGCGCTTCGCGCTGACGGCGAGCAACGCCGTCACGCATGCGGGCTCGCTGATCTCCGGCAACGTGGAGGTGCCGGTGCAGGCCGGCACGTTCCTGTCGAGCGCCGAAGACGTCGCCGGACTCGTTGTCGGCCTGTTCGAGGGCCGGCCGGTCTACCTGACGGATATTGCGAACGTGCAGGCCGGCGCCGATACGCCCGACCAGTACACCTGGTTTGCGACCGGGCCCGCGGCCGGTGAGATCGGTCTCGACTCGGTCGGCCAGGCGCCGTCCGTGACGATCGCGATCGCCAAGAAACCGGGCACCAACGCAACGCGCATCGCGAATGCCCTCAAGGAGCGCATCACCCAGCTCGAGGCGACGCTCATCCCGGAAGGCGTGAACGTCACGATCACGCGCAACTATGGCCAGACGGCGGACGACAAGGCGTCGAAGCTCATCCAGAAGCTGGCGTTCGCCACGCTCTCGGTGATCATCCTCGCCTGGCTGACCCTCGGCTGGCGCGAAGCCATCATCGTCGGCGCCGCGGTCATCGTCACGCTCGCGGCCACGCTGTTTGCGTCCTGGGCCTGGGGATTTACGATCAACCGCGTCTCGCTGTTCGCCCTGATCTTCGCGATCGGCATACTCGTCGACGACGCCATCGTCGTCGTCGAAAACATTCACCGCCACCGCGGCCTGTACCAGGGCTCGATCGGCGAGCTGATTCCGCCGGCCGTCGACGAGGTCGGCGGGCCAACGATCCTTGCGACGTTCACGGTCATCGCCGCACTCCTGCCGATGGCCTTCGTGTCCGGCCTGATGGGGCCCTACATGAGCCCGATCCCGATCAACGCCAGCACCGGTATGCTGATCTCGCTCGCCATCGCCCTGGTGCTGACGCCCTGGCTGAGCCACCGGCTGCTCGCCCGCGCCCCGGTGCATCACGCGAGCGCAGACGAGGACTCGGGCTTGCAGCAGCTGTTCGACCGGCTGATGCGGCCGTTCCTCGGTGGCGCAGCGGGCAAGCGCGCCCGGACCATGCTCTACGGCGGTATGGCCGGCCTCATCGCGCTGGCGATGATCCTGGTCGTGGCGCAGCTCGTCGTGCTCAAGATGCTGCCCTTCGACAACAAGTCCGAGTTCCAGGTCATCCTCGACATGCCCGAGGGCACCGCCGTCGAGGCCACGGCCGAGGTGCTCGGCGAACTGGCCGGGGCGATCGAGGCCGTGCCGGAGGTCACCGACTACCAGGTCTACGCCGGCGCGGCAGCGCCGATCAATTTCAACGGCCTCGTCCGCCAGTATTACCTGAGGAGTGGCGGCAACGTCGGCGACATCCAGGTCAATCTCGTCGCCAGGAAGCACCGCGACCGGTCCAGCCATGAAATAGCGAAGGCCGTGCGCGGCGAGCTGGCCGGGATCGGCCGCGCGTACGGCGCCTCGGTCAAGGTCGTCGAGGTCCCGCCGGGCCCGCCGGTGATATCGCCGATCGTCGCCGAACTCTATGGCCCGGATTACGGGGAACAGAAGCGCCTCGGGCGTGAGCTGGAGCAGCTGTTCTTTGCTACGCCCGATATCGTCGATATCGACAGCACTGTCGAGGCCGACGCGAAACGCCTCGTCATCGAGATCGATCGCCAGCGCGCGGCCCTGCTCGGCGTGCCCCAGGACCGGGTGGCCGGCATCCTGCAGATGGCGCTCGACGGCGAGGACGTGACCTACATCCACCAGGCACGCGAGCGCTACCCGATCCCCGTGCGCCTCGAGGTGCCGGTCGCATCGAAGGCCGACCTCGAATCCCTGCTGGCGCTCGAGGTCCGCAGCATCCACGGGCAGCGCGTGCCGATCGCCGAGATCGCGACGGTCCGGGAAACGGGCTGGGACGACGCCGTCTATCACAAGGACCTGCTGCCCGTGGTCATGGTCATGGGTGATATGGCCGGGCGGCTCGACAGCCCGCTGTACGGCATGTTCGACCTCGCCGGCAGGATCAGCGGCCGCGAGGCCCCCGACTATGCGATCGAGCAGCGCTATATCAGCCAGCCCGATAACACCTATTACTTCTCCCTCAAGTGGGACGGCGAGTGGCAGATCACCTACGAGACGTTTCGTGACATGGGCCTCGCCTACTCCGTCGGGCTGATCCTCATATACCTGCTCGTCGTCGCGCAGTTCCGCTCCTACCTGCTGCCGCTGATCATCATGGCGCCGATCCCGCTGACGATCATCGGCGTCATGCCCGGGCATGCGCTGTTCGGCGCCAACTTCACGGCCACGTCGATGATCGGCATGATCGCACTCGCGGGCATCATCGTCCGCAACTCGATCCTGCTCGTCGACTTCATCCTGCAGGAGCAGCGCGCGGGCAAGGCGCTGGAAGACGCCGTCATCCGGGCCAGCGCCGTGCGCGCGAAGCCGATCGTGCTGACCGCGATCGCCGCGATGATGGGCGCATTCTTCATCCTCGACGACCCGATCTTCAACGGGCTCGCGATCTCGATGATCTTCGGCATCCTGATATCGACGCTGCTGACGCTGGTCGTGATCCCGGTGCTGTATTACAGCTTCCGCAAGGTGCTGCAGCCCGGCGCCGCCGCATAACCCGGCAATCGTGGTAACGTCGTCGCGATGAACGACGACCTTGCCCGCTATCACCGCCAGATGCTGCTGCCCGGCTTCGGGGCAGCGGGGCAGCGGCGCCTCGGCAGCTCGACGGCGCTGCTGCTCGGCTGCGGGGCGCTCGGCAGCGTCACCGCCGAGATGCTGGCGCGCGCCGGGGTCGGCCATCTCGTCATCGTCGACCGCGACTTCGTCGAGTTGACCAACCTGCAGCGCCAGGTGCTGTTCGACGAAGAAGACGCCGCGGCCTCCATGCCCAAGGCAGAGGCGGCGAAACGCAAGCTTGCGAGGATCAATTCGGCCGTCGAGGTCACGGCTGTCGTCGACGATGTCAACCACTCCAACATCGCCCGCTTCGCCGCCGGCGCGGACGTGCTCGTCGACGGACTCGACAACCTCGAGACGCGCTACCTCGCGAACGACTTCGCCGTGCAGACGGGCACGCCGTTTGTGTACGGCGCAGCCGTCGGCACGGTCGGCATGGCGTTCACGGTACTCCCGCATTCGCCGGGAGGCGCCGCGTGGGACTCGCCGGAGGAGGGCGGTGCGACGCCCTGCTTCCGCTGCCTGTTCGAAGACGCACCACCACCGGGCACGACCGCGAGCTGCGAGACGGCCGGCGTCGTCGGGTCGGCGACGAGCATCGTCGCCAACTTCCAGGTCACGCAGGCGCTGAAGATCATGACGGGCAACTTCGCCGCGGTCGCGCGAACCCTGCTGAACCTCGACCTGTGGAACAACCAGTTTCTGCAGCTGGATGTCACCGTGAACGGGGATTGCCGGTGTTGTAGGCAGCGACGCTTCGATTTTCTCGACGGCAAGGCCGGGTCGAGTTCGACGACGCTCTGCGGTCGCAACGCCGTGCAGCTGAGGCGCCGCCAGCAGGCGGGCGACGTGGACCTCGACGCCGTCGCAGCGCGGCTGGCCGCGGCCACGGACGTGACCGTGAACGAATTCATGCTGCGCGCGCGTATAAGCGAAGGCGATCAGTCATTCGAGGTGACGCTGTTCCCGGACGGCCGCGCGATCATCAAGGGCACCGACGACGTTGCGGCCGCCCGGAGTGTCTACGCGAAATACGTCGGCAACTAGCCAGGCGGCAGCCGGGGCCGGCGTATTTCCACTTTGTTACTATCAGCGTTTCTGTGACGCACGGTGGCTTGTTTTGAGCATCAGGCAGGTCCCTATCGACGCCGGCAGCGTGACGCTCGGCATGTACGTCTCGAAGCTGGATCGCCCATGGCTCGAGACCCCGTTCATATTCCAGGGGTTCGAGGTCAAGGAACGTGCCGAGATCGACACGCTGCAGCGCTATTGCAACACGGTCTACATCGACGTGGATCGCGGCGACCTGAGCCCGGCACAGGTTCGTCGGCTCCTGCAGGGGCGGCAAGTCACCTCGGGCCGTTCCCCGGCGGAATTGCGCCGCCGCGGCAAGCAGGCAGGCCCTTTCATGCGGTGGCTGCAGCGCCTGCTGCTTAGGCTGGGCATGCACCGCCAGTCCCTGGCTATCGCGGCCGCCGAAACGGACGAGGTCTACAAGATCGAATCGACGGTGCGCGGGGAGGCCCGGGCCGCGAAGAATGCCTACCTGCAGCTCGCGCATCATCACGGCAAGATGATGGACCGCGCGACGCTCAAGTGCGATGTTCATGTCGGCGCTTTGCGGCGCGCCGTCCAGCCCGCCATCGACAGCATCCTGCGCAACCCCAGCGCGCTCGCCTGGACCGTCTTCTCGAGGAAGAGGAGTCCCGGGGAATACAACCGCGCCGTCGGCACGGCGATATGGTGCCTGATGTTCGGCCGCCAGCTGGGCCTGGATCGGGCGCAACTCGAGGATCTCGCGATGGGCGCGATGCTGCTCGACATCGGCAACGCGAGGATCCCGAAAAGCATCGTGGAGGCACCGGGCGTGTTGTCGCTGGAACAATACGATGCACTGCGCCGCCACGTCGCGCTCGGCATGGAGATCCTGGCCAGCTCCAAGGGCATCACGCAGAACGTTGCCGACATGGTTCGCTGCCACCAGGAACGGGCCGATGGCAGCGGCTATCCCGACGGGCTCGTCGGTAACCGCATTCCGGCCTTCGCGCGTATTGCCGGCATTGCTGATTGCTACGATGCGATGACGACCGAAAGTCCGCATTCGAAGGCCATGGCGGCGTACGATGCGGCGCGGGAACTCAATGACATGCGGGGGAACGAGTTCGCGGCTGAAGTCGTCGAGCAGTTCCTCGCCACGATCGGCATGTTCCCGGTGGCCAGCACCGTCGAACTCAACAACGGCTCCATCGCCGTCGTCCTGGAGCAGAACCCGCACAACGTGCTCAAGCCCAAGCTCATGGTGCTGCTCGATCGCAACAAGCAGCCCCTGCCGCAGCCGAAGATCCTCGAAATGCGCGACCTGCCGGCCGACGTGACGCATTCCAACGCGCTGTGGATCGTGCAGGGTCACGAGCACGGCGCGTTCGGCGTCGAGCCCATGCGCATTTTCGGCTGACGCCGTATTCAGTCGGGCAGCAGCGCCTTCACCAGCTCGACCATCCGGTCGTAATGGCTGCCCGGCCAGTACACCCGCTCGCATCCCGGGCAGCGCGCCAGTAGCTCGAAGCGTCCGCGTATGCCTGGCGGCAGCCGGTCGCGCACGTCGGACTCGGCCACCTGCTCGAGGGGCGCGTTGCAGATCATGCAGCGCGAGAACACGCGCACGAGCCGCGCAAGGTCCAACTGGTCGACCACTTCCCGGACTTGCCGGCGCGGGTCGGTGTTTCGCAGCCAGTAACCATGGGTCACGGCCTTGCGCTTCAGGAGACCCTTGTCACGCGTCAGGATGATCCGGCGTTCCGCAATGGCGATGCCGACGATAGTCGCGTCGTCGCAGGCCCGGTCGTAGGTCGTGTCGAACCCGAGCAGGCGCAGGTAGCGGGCCAGCTTGCCGAGATGCACGTCGAGGACGAAGCGTGGTTCCCGGAGGGGTTCTGGCCTGAGCCGCGTGACCGAAGCAACGTCGAGGCGCTCGAACACGGGGTACACGGCGACGCGTTCGCCGCCTCGCAGCAGGCGCCCGAAGCCGACCGATTCATCGTCGACGAGGATGACGTCGACCTCGGTATGCGGCACGCCGATCGCCTCGATCGTGTCCTTGACCGAGGGCGTGCCGGCGAATGTGAACTCGAAGCTCAGCTTGCGCCTCTCGGGCGGCAGGAAGTCGTTCAACTCCTCGTAAAAGCGGAAAGTGGCGTGTCGCGTTTGCTCAGGCACCGACGAAGGTCTCGGGAGCGAGATGGCCCACCTTGACGTAGATCAGGGCCCCCTCGTCGCGCGTGTACGGCGTATGCCTGCTCTGGTCCGGGCTGCGGATCCAGCTCCCGGCGGGGTACTCGCCGTGTTCGTCGTAAAAGCAGCCCTCGAGTACGAGAATCTCCTCGCCCCCCCAGTGGGTGTGCGGCTGAAACTCCGTGTTCGGCGCCCATTTCACCAGCGCGACTTGCTCGGCCTCATACTCGTGCAGGCTCATCACTTTCAGGCCAGGTACCAGGCCGGGCAGCCATTCCGCTTCATTGGTATTGATGTTCACAGGCTGCTGGTCTGTCTCTCGGAACTGGTGCAGCTTGACGAATATCGTGCACCCCTCGCCGCCCACCCGGGGCGTGTGCCGCGTGCCGACCGGGTTACGAACATAGGCGCCCCGCGGGTACAGGCCGTGCTCGTCACCGAACTCGCCCTCGAGCACCAGGAATTCTTCACCGCCCCCGTGCACGTGCGGCGAGAACGTGCTGCCTGACGCATAGCGAACGAGCGAGGTCGCGCGAGCCACTTCCTCGCCGATCCGGTCGAGCATCATGCGTTCGACGCCGGGCATCGGTGAGGCGACCCACTCGTAATCAGCAGGGCGAACCACGACGCGTGCAGAGAATTCGGCGTTCAGGCGCATGCGGGTTAGTACCTGCTGTGTTTTAATGAGTTCAATAAGAACAACGATAACCGGCCCTGCCAAAGGCCGCCACTTGCCATGACCCGGACACGATCCTCCAGCCGCCGATGAGCGACCCCGCCTGGTACTCGGTACTGCCGCCGCTTCTCGCGATCGTTCTCGCGATCTGGAGCAAGCAGGTCATTCTGTCGCTGTTCGCCGGCATCTGGATGGGGCACACCCTGCTCAGCGGCTTCAATCCCTTGGCCGGCCTCGCAGCAAGCCTCGAGGGCACGATCGATGTCTTCACGGACCCCGGCGATGCCCGGGTGCTGGTGTTCACGCTGCTGATCGGCCCCCTGATCGCGACGATCGAACGTACCGGCGGCGTGCGCGGCTTCGTGCATTTCATGGAGACCCGCCACTGGGTGGACAGCGGCCTCAGGGCCCAGTTGCTGGCCTGGGGCACCGGCCTCATCATCTTTGTCGAGTCGAGCATCACGCTGCTCGTCGCCGGATCCGTCAGCCGGCCGCTGTTCGACCGGTACAAGGTGTCGCGCGAGAAACTGGCGTACCTGATCGACGCCACCTCGGCGCCGGTCTGCGTGATGATCCCGCTCAACGCCTGGGGCGCATTCATCATCAGCCTGGTGGCATCGACGGAAGTAGAAAACCCCTTGCAGACCTTCATCGCCGCGGTGCCGCTCAACCTCTACGCGATCACCGCGGTCCTGCTGGCCGGCGTGGTGATCTGGAAGAGCATCGACATCGGGCCGATGAAGAAGGCCGAGGAGCGGACGCGTGGCGGCGACATACTCTGGCCCGGCGCCGTGCCGCTCGTCGACGTGTCGGCCGAGCAGCAGGATCCCGCGGAGAAGCATGTCCCTTCCGCCTGGTTCATGGGACTGCCCATACTGGCCATGATCCTGATGATGCCGGTCTCCCTGTACATCACGGGCGACGGCAACCTGATCGAGGGCTCCGGCTCGACCTCCGTGCTGTGGTCCGTCTGCACGGCGATCGCCGTTGCCTGGGTGATGACGATGGTCAAGGGCCACATCTCCGTTGCCGAGCTGATGCGGGTGTTCATGAAAGGCGCCGGTGACCTGTTGCCCATCGCCATCATCCTGCTGCTGGCTCTGGCCCTCGGTGACGTCGCGCAGGCGCTCGGCACCGGCGTCTACGTGGCGAACGCCGTGAGCGGCAACATCACGCCGGTGCTGCTCGCACCGCTGGTTTTCCTCGTGTCGGCGTTCATCGCGTTCTCGGTCGGGTCGAGCTGGGGCACCTTCGCGATCATGATCCCGATCGCCGTGCCGGTGGCGATGACCCTGGGACTGCCCGTGCCGCTGCTGCTCGGCGCGGCAATATCGGGAGCGATCTTCGGCGACCACGCCTCGCCAATCAGCGATACGACCGTGCTCGCCTCGATGGCGTCGGCCACGGACCACATCGACCACGTGCGCACGCAGCTGCCGTATGCCCTGCTCGCCGCCGCGATCGCTGCGGTGGGCTTCCTGCTCATCGGCCTGGTCGGCTAAGTTCTCTTCTGAGGCAGGCGAATCGTGACGCGCAGGCCTCCGGCGTGGTTCACAGCCTCGATAGTCCCATCGTTGCGCGCAAGCGCCCGCGCGGCGATCGCGAGACCGAGCCCGCTGCCGCACCGGGCCGCCTCGGCGCGGCTGTCACCCGCGCGGTAGAACGGCTCGAACAGGTGCGCGAGTTCGTGTTCGGCGACTCCTCCGCCGTCGTCCTGCACGACGATGACGGCTTCATCGCCGTCGCGCGACGCACTCACGCTGATCGTGCTACCGGCCCGCCCGTGCAGGGCGGCATTACGCAGCACGTTCTCGATGCCGGCACGCATCGCGCCAGCGTAAGCCGTGACCTCGAGCTTGCCATCCGCCTCGAAATGGACGGCCAGCTCGTCACCCACCTCGAAGCGCACGTCTTCGACGACCGAGTGCAGCAGGTCAACGAGGTCGAATCGTGACCGTTCGTCCGGGGCTTCCGCGTCCAGCCTCGAGAATTCGAGTATCTGGCCGATGAGCGTATCGAGCCGCTCGGTCTCCTCGTCGATCTTGTCGAGCTCGGGCAGTTCACCAGCCTTGCGCCGGGCGAGTTCGAGCGCGACCCGCAGTCGCGCCAGCGGCGAGCGCAGCTCGTGTGATACGTTGCGAGTGAGTTCCGTCTGCTGCCGGGAAGCCCGTTGCAGTTCGCTCGCCATGCGGTCGAAGTCTTGCGCGAGCAGGCCGATTTCGTCGCGGCGCCGGCTGACGCCCTCCCCGACGCGCGTAGCCAGCTCACCATGCGCGATTGCCGTCGCGGACTCGCGCAACCGGCGCACCGGCCGCGTGATGGCCCGGGCGACGAAAAAGGAGACGCCGATGCTGGCAAGGAGTGCAAGCAGCGCCAGCCCTCTCAACCCCTGGTTGGAAAACCAGCGCGCGACGATTCCCTGCGGCGGCAACATGAAGAACGTGTAGACGTGTCCGTCGGGCCCGACGAGCTGATTGAACGGCCGCGCCGGCCGCAGATTGCCGAAGTCACGTTGCGGCGCCTTCCGGCGCGCACTGAAACGCCTCACGGCAATCGAAACGGACGCCGGCAGCTTGCGCCGCAGCAGGTCGCGGCCCCGCTCATCCAGTATGTAGACGGCCGACGACGTCATGACCGGCAATGACTCCAGCCACTCGGTGAGCCCGCGACGCCCGTCGCGGCGCAGCGCCTCGCTGGCCTCGAGCATGGCATCGCTGACCTCGAACGACTGCATCGCCGCGCGGGTGCGTTCCGCGTAATAAAAACCGAGACCCGCAGCGGCGACGATCGTGATGACGATCATCAGCCAGAAGGAGAGGAATATTCTGAGCAGGACACTGCGCATGATTGCTTCCGCTACTCGCCCTCGACCAGGCGATACCCGATGCCGCGCTGGTTCTGGATCGTCGGGTTGGCTATGCCGGCCCTCTCGAATTTCCGGCGCAGGTTACTGACGTGCGTATCGATGCTGCGATCGTAGGGCAGTAAACGGCGGCCAAGCGCCTCTTCGCACAAGCGGTCCCGCGATACGACGTCGCCAGGTGCGTTCATCAGGCAGCGCAGCAGTTCGAACTCGGTGCCGGTGAGCCTTACAGGGTCGCCATCCACGAGCATCTGCCTCGACCGGGTATCCAGCTCGACCGGCCCCACCTGCAGCCTGTGTGCCTGCGGTGTGCCGGGCCCGGCGCGCCTCAGGATCGCCCTTATCCTGGCCAGCAGCTCGCGCGGGTTGAAAGGCTTGGCGAGGTAGTCGTCGGCGCCGAACTCCAGCCCCAGGATCCGGTCGACGTCGTCCCCACGTGCCGTCAGCATGATAACGGGCAGGTCGCTGTCCTGCCGGATCACCTTCAGCACCTCCATGCCGTTCATGCCGGGGAGCATAACGTCGAGAATGACCAGGTCGTACACGCCTTCGCGCAGGGCTTCCAGGCCCGCCTCGCCCGTCGTGCAGGCGCCGATATCGTAGTGGTCGGGCGCGAGAAACTCTCGGAGCATGTCACCGAGTTCCTGGTCGTCGTCGATAATGAGGATCGCTGCATCCATTCCTGCCGGAACCTCTCGCCTGTTGAAACATCGTGAGCCAATTGCCGCGCCGCTGCAATCGGGCCCGACTGTTCCTGACATTTCTTGACATTCCTTGATCTTAGCTCGACCTACGCTGACGCGCGGCAGCCTATGCTTCTAATCACACCAGTCGCTATCATTGAAGTAACGAAGGAGACGGTCGATGAAGACGATCAAGACAGTTACGCTGGCCATGCTAACGACGCTGGCGCTCGCGGCAACGGCCTACGCAGAACCTGGCGGCGGCCAGCACGGACAGCCGGGCGCATCGTTTCCCGGGCTTGCCGGTCCCGGCCTGAAGCTCGGGCGCATGGCGAAACACCTCGAGCTGGACGAGGCCCAGCAACAGAGCATCGAAAACATCCTCGAGGCCACTCGTCCCGAGTTCCAGGCATTGCGCACCGATTTCCGCGCGAACCGCAGGGCGCTGCAAGCGCTCGACCCGGCCGACCCGGACTACACGGCTGCAATCAACGACATCGCTGCCGAAAACGGCCGGCTCGCGACCGAAGGCACCCTTCTGATGAGCCGCGTGCGTAACGAGGTTCACTCCGTGCTGACCGATGAGCAGCGGGCGAAACTCGCGCAAGGCAAGCAACGCATGCGTGCCGTGCCCAAGCGCCGCGCCGGCAAGCAATAGCTCGACACCCCTGCCACCGGCGGCCGCGGCCTACCTCCCCCGGGTTCGCGCGCCGCCGGCTGGCGTGCCGAGGTTCTCCCGGCCGCCAGCAGCCAGTAGACTGAGCATTGTCAAGTTCACTCCGGATGCTCATGCCATGGACCTGAAGTTGTTTGCCGTCGTCTTCGGCACCGTGTTCCTCGCCGAACTGGGCGACAAGACGCAGCTTGCGACCGTGCTCTTTGCGAGCAAGCCGTCCGCCAGCCTCCTCACCGTATTCGTGGGCGCAAGCCTCGCGCTGCTCGTCGCCTCGGGGCTCGCGGTTGCGGCTGGCTCGCTGATTTCGCATTACGTGAACCCGCGGTACCTGTCCTACATCGCCGGGGTCGGGTTCGTCGTGATCGGCATCTGGACCATCGCCCAGGCCGCCATCGGTGATTGACGCGGCCACGCAGGCGCCTATGATGCGCGGCTACCTCGACGATTCAGGCCAGGAGACTTTCAGCCCATGAACGCTTTTCGACTTTGCGTGCTCCTCCTCGTGACCGCTCCCGCCTTTGCCCAGCGGAATATCGATTTCATGCCCTTCGAGCTGCCGGCCGATGGCAACGTCGTGGTTCCGGTCGCAGAAGGCGACAGCTTGACCGGCCTCGCGGCGAAGCTGGATGCGAAGACGGGCGGCGCGCTGGCGATGGCCACGGCCGAGGCCGCCTTCACCGGCGAGAAGGACCAGGCCCTGACGCTGTTCGGCATCAAGCCCTATTCGCGCATCGACCTGATCGGCGTCGGCGCAGAATCGATCGACCGGGTCACGGCAGAGAACCTCGGCGGCCTCGCCGCAAGCCTGAACGACGGGTCCAGCGGTACCGGCGTACGGATCCTCTGGTCCGGCGTCGATGTCGAAGACGGCGTAAGCGCTGCGCACGTCGCGTTCGGCTACCGGCTCGGCGATTATCGCTTCGACCGTTACCAGCAGGAACGTCTTGATCCCGCGAGCCGCGGCAACGTCACGGTCTACAGCGAAGAGGCCCGGGCCGGGGACCGGTTCAACGACGATCTCGCGCACCTGGCCGCAGCGGTGTACCTGGCCCGCGACCTGAGTTCCGAGCCCGGCAACGTCATCTACCCCCAGTCTTTCGTCGACCGGGTTCGCGACGCGTTCCGCGGCGTAAAGGGCGTGTCTATCAAGGTGCTCGACGAAGGCGACCTCGAAAGGCTGGGCATGAACGCGCATCTCGGCGTGGGCAGCGGCTCGTCCAGGCCGCCCCGCCTGCTGGTCATCGAGTACCTCGCGGGCGGCGATCGGCCAACGCTCGCGCTGGCCGGCAAGGGCATCACCTTCGACTCGGGCGGCATCTCGATCAAGAACAACGACGACATGTGGCGCATGAAGGCCGACATGACCGGCGCGGCCGTTGTGTCGGCGACCGTGCTGGCTGCTGCGCGCCGGGGTGCACAGGTAAATGTCGTTGCGCTCGCCGCGCTGGCCGAGAACCTGCCGTCAGGCACCGCGATCCGCCCGGGCGACGTGCTGACCTCGATGTCCGGCAAAACGATCGAGATCAACTCGACGGACGCCGAGGGCCGGCTGGTTCTCTCGGACGCCGTGTACTACGCGCAGGTCGAGTACGAGCCCGATGTGCTGATCGACGTGGCGACGCTGACCGGCTCGGTGTCGCGTGCCGTGGGTCTGGACTACGCGGGGCTGTTCAGCCGTGACGACCAGCTCGCGGCGCGGCTCATCGATGCGGGCGCAGCGGCCGGCGAGCAGCTGTGGCGGCTGCCGCTGAACGACAACCACTTCGAGCAGATCAAATCGAAGATCGCGGACATCATCAACGGTGGAATCAGCTACGCGGGCGCCAGCATCGGGGCCGCGTTCATCGGCACCTTCGTCGCCGAAGACCAGGTCTGGGCGCATCTCGACATCGCCGGCGTCGACTACACGGAAACGCCGTTGCCGACGATGCCGATGGGCTTCTCGGGCTGGGGCGTTCGCGTGCTGGACGAGTACCTGCGCCGGCACCACGAGCAGGTCCGCTAGCGGATGATGTATACCGCGCCAGAATCGGAGAAGGTGTTGTCCGACTGGTCGCCGTCGATGCCGGTGGCCATGCTGTCTTCGAGTCTCGCGCCGACAATCATCGACTCGCCGTCCGTTGCCAGTGCCGAGCCAAACTCGTCCCCGGCATCGGTATTCGATGACTTGATATACGCCGTCTGGCTCCACGCGCCGCTGCCGTCACGCTCGAAAAAGTAGGTGGCCCCAGCGCTTCGGGCGCTGTTATCGGCCTGGTCGCCACCGGCGCCGGTCGAGCTGCTGCCTTCGGCGGCACCGACTACCATCAGGTCACCGTGCAGCGCCAGCCCGTGGCCGAATCGGTCCTGACTATCCGTGTTGGAAGCTTTCACGTAAGCCTGCTGAACCCACGTACCTTCCACATCACGACCGAAGACGTAAGCCGCGCCGGAGCTCAAGGCCCTGTTATCCGCTTCGAACCCGTCGATGCCCCTGGCTGCGCTGTCCTCCAGCGGAGCTCCGACGACCAGCGTATCGCCATGCAGCGCCAGTGCGTCGCCGAAACGATCGCCGTTGCCTGTATTCGATGCTTTCAGATATGCCTGCTGGACCCAGCTGCCGGTCTCCGTCCGCGCAAAGACATAGGCTGCACCGGCCTCCGACCAACTGTTGTTCGACTGGTTGCCATTCACACCAGTGGCCCTGCTCCGTTCATGCGCCGCGCCCACAGCGAGGGTGTCCTGGAACAATGCCAGTCTGCCCCCGAAACGGTCGCCACGGCCCGCGTTCGACGCCTTTATGTAGGCTTGCTGCGCCCACTCGCCGGCGGCGTCGCGACCGAATACATAGACGGCACCCGCGTCAGGCGCACCGTTATCAGCCTGATCGCCGTTGGCGCCGACGGCCGAGCTGTCTTCCAGGTGCGCGCCCACGGCCAGTGTGTCGCCATGGAGCGCCACCGCAATACCGAATCCGTCGACGGCCTCCGTGTTTGACGCCTTGAGATAAGCCTGCTGCGACCAGACCCCCGTATCGTCCCGGGTGAAGACATACACGGCGCCTGCATCAATAGCACTGTTACTCGACTGGTCACCGTTCGCCCCCACCGCCGCACTGTCTTCGCGGAAAGCGCCCACGGCCAGCGTGTTTCCGGATAAGGCAATCGAACTCGCAAATTCGTCGAAAGTCTCGCTATTCGACGCCTTGATGTACGCCTCCTGTTGCCAGGTCCCGGCCGCGTCGCGCCTGAACACGAATACCGCGCCCGATCCCGACGCGTCGTCATTGAAGGCGTCGGCATTGACGCCCGTTGCCGCACTGTCTTCGCCGCTCGCGGCCACCACCATGGTGTCGCCATCGACGGCGACGTGAGTTCCGAACCAGTCGCTGCCTCCGGTGTTGCTCGCCTTGACGTACCCGCGAGACGCGAGGCTCTCCGCTCCGGCCCGGCTGATATCGATGGTATAGGACTGACTGCTGAGGCCGTCCTCGGCGGTGACCGTAACGGTGATGACGTTATTGCCTTCGACGAGGTCGAATGGCTCGCTCGGCACGCGCGCGGATCCATCAATGCCGTTCACCTGGAACGCGGCATTGGGATCGCTCGGCGTGGCCGTTACGGTAGTACTGTCAGACAGATACGAGGCCGTGCCTGTGTAATCGTAGATCGTCCCCTGGAAGACCTGGTCGAAGGTCGCCGCCGAGACTCTGAGTTCGGCGAGGCTGGCGTCAGAACTGATCGCCGGTGGCGCAGCTTCTTCTGGCGGGGTCGGTCCCGAGCTCCCGCCGCCACCACAGCCGGCCAGTGTCGATGCGACCAGGATGACCGCCAGGGATACGCGTGTTGGTGTCTGCATTGTCGAGCCAGCCCTTGCTCCGGGGGAAAGAAGGGCTCGACACTACGCTGCGGCCAACGCGCTATCTCCGGAAGAATTCACGGATTGAGACTGTCGACGCGCACAGCCGGTGAAAACCGTGACGCAAGTCCGGTTGCGGCTCGTCTAGCGCGCGTACGTACCCATCAAGCGGTTCATGCCGATGACATGCGGCTCGATCTTCTCTAGCAGCTCCCACATCGTCAGGCCCGGCTCGAGGTCCGGCGTTGCGTCCAGCGCGAAAAGCCAGAAGAAATAGCGGTGCGTGCCGTGGCCTTCCGGCGGCATCGGCCCGCCATAGGCCTGGTTGCCGAAGTCGTTGGCGCCGTGCACGAACTCAGCGGCGCCCTCCGGCAGCTCCCGCGCCTCGCCAGGAATGCCGTAGAGCACCCAGTGCACGAAACCGTAGGTGCCGGGCTTGATCAACGGCGCGTCCGGATCGTGGCAGATCAGCGCGAAGCTCTCGGTGCCCTCGGGCACGTCGGTCCATGCCAGCGCCGGCGAGACATCCTCGCCCTCACCGGTGTGTCGGGTTGGAACGGCGCCGCCGTCTGCGAAGGCGGAACTCGTCAGTTTCATGTCGGATATAGCGAATCCCATGGCCCCTGTCCTCCTTGTCATCGAAGCACATTTTGCGTTGCACGAATCAGGCTACGCCTGGTCTGCCGGAAACACAAAGGCCCTGTGACGGGGGCTTTTCAGCGGCTGTTCTTCAGGACGTTGATGCCGAGTACGCCCATGTCCATGCCATCGAACACCGGGAACCCCTGGCGCTCGAAGACGGCCTTGTATCGCTGGTAGGGGACGCCGGCGTCGATGACGATGCCCACCAGGCAGCTTCGCGACTGCGCCAGCGACTTCAGCCGTGCTGCGAAAGCCTCGGCCTGGATCAGCCGGTCCGTGTCGAGCTGTTCCGACAGCGGAACCAGTCCCAGCATCACGACGCCGGCCCCGAAGCCGATCATCGCCTCCACGCAATCGAGATAGACCGCCTCGTCCGCCATCGGCGTGAGGTCCAGCGGGTTCGACGCGGCAACCAGGCCTTGCATGCCGTGACGCTCGAGCACGTCGCCGAGCACGATGCGATCGTCATCGGTAAGTCGGTACAGGCGCTCCGTGTCGCCATCGCCGAGCGTGTCGACGCCGCCCACCATTTCGTAGCCTGCGTTCGTTACGATCGCGAGCCTGCCGAGCTCGCGAAGATCCGGGTAGGCCGCCATCCATTTGAGCACCGCGTTGAACTGGTTGAAGGACTCCGTGAGTATGGCACCGGCCTTGTGCAGCAAGCGCCTTTGTACGTGGTAGTCACCGGTCATGGCGCCGGTGTGGCTCTTGGCCGCCGAGCTACCGAGCCGGGAGCGGCCACCCTTGTAAATGATGACGTGCCGGCCCTCCGCGCGAAACGCCGCGACCAGCTCCGCGACTGCGCACGCGTCCGCGCCGACGAAGCCTTCCACGTAGATGCCGAGCACACGCACTGACTTGTCACGCGCGACCAGCGCCATGAAATCCGAGAGCTTCATGTCCAGCTGGTTGCCGATGGAAAAACCGTACTTGAGATTCAGGTTGGAGTGGCGCGACAGGCGCGTGATCAGGAATGCACCGCTCTGGCTGATCAACGCAACGTCCGAGTCCGGGGTGAACTCCACGTTCAGCTTGCTTTGCGGAATGAACAGGCTGTTCAGGCGCAAGGGCGACAGCAGCATGCCGAGGCCATTCGGGCCGACGATGGCCGGGCACCACTCGCCTTGTTGCCGGCGTGACTCGATGAGCATACTCAGACGGCTGCCGTAGCCGTCCTTGTCGGCGCCGTCGCCGATCCCGCCGGCCACGATATAAACCACCGCTGCGCCGCCGCCCTGCGCGCACAGCTGCTCGATCATCGGCACGCATTGTCGTGCCGGCAATGCCAGGATCAGGATGTCGACCGGATCATCGATCAATCCCTCGACGTTAGACACGCAGCGAACGCCGGCAAACTCGTCGACGTCGGGCTTGATGACCAGCAGGGCCTCATCGGGCAGGGACGACTGGCGGAGGTTCTGCAGTATCAGCGATCCGACACTGCCAGCCTTCGCCGAGACGCCGGCCAATGCAATCCGGCGGGGATTGAGGAAGCTGTTATCCTGCAACGGAACCGGGCAGGTCTCTTCCGGGTCTTCGGTCGAGCGCAGCCCGACACCGTCGAGTGCCACGAAGTCACCTGCATCATCGACGACCACGGGATTCATCTCGAGCAGACCGAGTTGCTCTGCCGCCATCAGTTCATCCAGCTTCCAGAGCTTCTCGAGAAAGTGCAGCAAGGTCTCCCCGCTCGTAAGCGCCGCCTGGTGGCGTGCCTTGCCGAGCAGGATCTTGCCGAGCCAGTGGTTACAGAGCTCTTCGAAGGCCTCCGCTGGCGTATACGCGGTGACAGGCCAGATCAGCAATGACTGCTTGAGTTCCCTGGCCCACTCTTCCGTCAGCAGCCCCCCGAAGCCGAAGCTCACGATGGCGCCGCAACACCTGTCCCTCTGCAGGCTTATGAAAATCTCGCTCGGCGCTTGCCTGGCCTGACGGAAGTCGACGCGCTCGGCAACGAGGATTCCCAGCCATTTTTCATCTTGGCCAAGCTGTTCCCGCATGCTGTCGTGCAGGGCTGCCACTCTATCGCGAGCGAAGTCACAGAAAGCCAGCGCACCACTGTCCGACTTGTGCCAGAGGTCCCGGGCGATGCCTTTGACGACGACCGGGGCACCGTCCGCGAACGGCGCATCGGCGAGCTTGCTCTCGTCATCGATGAAGCAAAACCGGGGCGTCCTGATCCCGACGGCGGAAAGGAAACGGTAGACCTCGTGTTCCGGAATAAATGCACTCGTCATTGGAATCGGTCGAACGGCTCGGCGCATGCAGCTGGAGTCCGAAAGTTATCATGGATTGGGAGATTCGCATGCCGTGCCCGACAGGATTGACTCGGGCCGGCGGCCCTCGCCCTGAAGCGCGTACTCACTCCGTTCGTGCGCTCCAATCGCTTCGCGATTGGTCGAACCTGTGACCCCTGCCTGAGGTCGGCAGACATTCGAACGGAATTCTCAACAATAGATATCTGACTGACCGTCTACAGCAATAGCGGTCATTCGTGAGCAGCAGCGAGCCTGGCTGATTGCCAAGCGACGCGTTGCCAGGAATGGCCAGTTCGTCTGGACACGTCCGTAAACCTGATCGTGAAGTCAACGACTCTATCGCCGACCGTACCTTGCATTCTCGACAGACCCGTTATTACCGCAATATCTCCAAGAATCCGAACTTTCACTTCTCTTGGAGTTACGACCATATAATCAATGCTTCCAGACTCGACGGTCGACAAGAACCCCGACTTGGTTTCAATCCAGCCCGTTGTGTGGGTATAGGTCAAATCATCGGCCAGAAACTCTTCGAGGCGTTCCACATCGGCATCAACCATGGCGTTGAATCGTACGGTTTGAAAATCCAGTGCGCTCTGCTCGGTAGTAGTGTCGTCCGCTGCAGCGACGCTCACCACCATGAACTGGGAAATGAGCATGACGGCAAAACATATTATCGATTTCAAAAATCGACCAAATGTGACGGCATTTAACGGCCGGAAGCGGCCCGTCAGAAACGCCATAACACGCTATAGACCAGGGCGCGTAAACTCATCTAAATGGGACTTCGACCGCACTGGGAACAAAACCGTACGAATTCATCGATAATAACCGACGCCACAACCCAGATCGCCAATTCTCTGGATAAAGCTAATCTTGTCTACAGGGTCAGAGTTCTCGATCGGTCGGGGGAACATATAGCTGACCTCTGAAATTTCCCCCTCGGGTTTCTGGGCGGCCTGAAAAATTTCCTCGCCATATGCCTTGCCACCGGCATCAGTTAACTCCCGTATGTTACGACCGAGGTATACATCGGAAAGCGGACCACCCTGCGCGACGATCATACCGTCGCTTGCCCGAATGCAGAATGGATAGAGGTCGCGATCAAGGAATCCATCTTCTCCTTGATTGAAAGCATTGATGGCAGCGTCTTGATCGGCTCG
>JBFFSI010000025.1:0-29940 GCA_041572475.1 Woeseiaceae bacterium | reverse complement strand
TCGAGCGGCGGAATGGTCGGCCGGTCCGCGCCAGGCATCAAGGCTACGCCACGTTCCTGACCGCCTTCAAGGACATCTCTGATCAGGTTGTATTTCGCGTTCGTCTCGAGCGACATCGCCCTGGCGTCGCGCATGATCTTCGGCCGGATGAATATCAGCAGATTAGTCTTCACCTTGTCGGTCTTGCGACTGCGGAACAGGTTGCCGAGGATCGGGATCCGGCCCAATACCGGCACGCGTTGCTCACTTTCGCGCAAGGTGTCCTCGATGAGGCCGCCCAGTACGAGGATTTCACCGTCGTCGACGATGACCGTCGTTTCGATGATTCGTTGGTTCGTAATCAGGTCCACTGCGCCGGCTGCAGACTGGGCGATATTCGAGATCTCCTGCGACAGCTTGAGGACCATCGAATCACCCTCGTTGATCTGGGGCGTTATCGAGAGTTTTACGCCCACTTGTTGACGCTGGATGGTCTGGAACGGGTTTACCGCGCCGCCAGTGCCGGTGCCGGTATTCGTAAACGAGCCGGTCACGAACGGCACTTCCTGCCCCACGTTCAGCGTTGCCTCCTCGTTGTCGGTGGTCACGATCGATGGCGTGGAGATGATATTGGTGTCCGCGTCGCCCTCCAGCGCGCTCAGTATTGCCGCAAAGCTCACACCCGAGTCGGAAATCCTACCAAGACCGATCGTGAGCCCTTCACCAATCAGGCCTGTGGGGTCGACCTGACCGCCGCTGCCCGCGGCGGCTCCGATCTGCACGATATTGGTACCGACGTCAGGGAAATTGGTAACGCCGATCGGCGTGTTCGAGCCGGCGCCTTCAACGGCCCAGGTAATGCCGAGTTCGGAGGTCTTGTCGGCGATCACCTCGACGATGATTGCCTCGACCAGCACCTGGGCGCGGCGAATATCGAGCTTGTCGACGATCTGCATCAACGAGCGCATCATTTTGGGCGGCGCATTGATGATGATTGCGTTGGTCTGCGTATCGGCCCAGACGCTCACTTCTCCCGAGGAACTGCCCGCGGCCGGCTGGCCCGCCGCGGCTTGTTGCACCTGGGCGCTGAAATGCTGTTGCAGCTTCGTGGCGAGTTCCTCTGCGTCCGCGTAGCGCAGGTACCGGACCTGGGTGTCGCCGCCGTCTTCGAGCGGCGTATCGAGATGGGCGATCAGGGTTCGCAGCCTGAGCCGCTCGCTCTTGTCACCGCCGATCAGGATACTGTTGGTCCGGGAGTCGGCTACGAGGCTGATGGAGACAGGAGCGCCGTCGGCCCTGGGAGCAGAGGTCAGCTGCGTGAGGATCCTGACGAGTTCGGCAGCCGACGCGTGCTGCAGAGGCACCACTTCGATGTCTTCGTCATTGGACTGGTCGATGCGGCGGATGATCGTGAGCATGCGTGACACGTTGCCGGCACGGTCCGAGATGATCAGCATGTTGGAGCCCGGGTGTGCCGCGAGGTGGCCATACTGCGGGATCAGGGGCCTCAGAATCGGCACGAGCTGGGCCGCGCCGACGTTCTGTACCTGGATGACCTGGGTGATGATATCGTCGTCCCCGGTCGAAGCGTCCGAGCCGAGCGGGCCGGCGTATTGCCGGGCGGTCGCATCGGGAACGATCTTGATGACGTCACCGGACGGCACTGCAATGTAGCCGTGAACCTGCAGGATCGAGAGGAATGCCTCGTAGAACGCATCGGGCGTCATCGGCGTAGACGAGACCATCGTGACCTTGGCGCTGACCCTGGGATCGATGAGGAAGTTTTTCCCGGTGACCTCGCCGACGGCCTCGATGATCTGCCGGATATCCGCCTCTTTGAAATTCGTATCAATCTGCGCGTAGACCTGTGGTGCAAGCCCGAGGCAGGCGATGGAAAGTCCGATTATGAGCAGCCTCCGTGGCCGCGAGAGAGAGCTATTATTCATTGGTTATTCTCGTCCCCGAGATCGAGTTGGCTGGTGCTTAATACGATGACCTGGGGCTGTCCGTTACGCTCTACCGTAACAGAAACCTGGTCGGCACTGTCCAATGTCTGAAAAATCATCATTGCCTGCGTCGGGTCGCTCAAGGACTGCCCGTCAATGTCCTTGATCAGGTCGCCGGGGCGCAATCCCAATGCCGCGAACTGCTGCCGGTTTCGACCCGGGTAGACGCGATACCCCTGCTGCTCGCCGTTCACGAAGTAGGGCGTCGGCCGAATCACGTCGGCCAGCTGCGACACGTTATTGGCGACGACCGACTGGATGCTCTGGGTATTGGCGGTGCGGCTCGTGCTCGTCGTGTCCCGGCGCATTGGCTCGACGGTTCCCGCCGTGTATTCCTTCGGCAACTTGAGATTGGTAAGCATGCCGTTTTCGTTCAGCACGACGCGATCTGCATAGACGGCGTGCAGCGTCGCCCCGCGGGTGACCGACGCGCCGATCGTATAGACCTTTTCCTCGTTCGAGGCATCGGCGATGATGGCGACGGCACGGTCTGCGACCGCGTCGGCGATCGTTCCCTTGAGCGAGAGATTCGTAAGCCGGGTATCACTCAGGTTCTCCGTCTCATCGACAGGTGACGGCGCGAATTCCCCGGCTTCCTCATCCTGGAGGGCGACGCCGAAGATGTGGGCATTCGCAATCGCCTGCACGCTGCTGCCGGCGCTGTCCAAAACGCTGGCCGGGACCGTCGTGCCAACCGGCGCCTCGACGAGGTCACCGGCCGCCGGTGCGGGAATCAGCGACCAGGCTACACGCGCGAGCTGCCATGCGATCAGGATCACGAGCGCGAGGGTGACCCAGCCGGGCAACAGCCGGTTTGCGGTGGCGAGCATTTTCGCGCCATCCAGGCTCGCAAAGTCGGTCCATTTGGCTTCGCTCGTCATACAGGATCAGGCCGTTACGGAGATTCCGGTCTTAGTTAAACGCGGCACCACGATGATACGGGTTTACGGTCATCGCAAACAAGGCCGGGAGGTTTAAAAAACCTATATCTGGCAATGATATAGATGACTCTTTTGCACATAATCGATCGCTCCGGCCGGGCGCGGTGGCAGCAAATCCGTGAACCAGGCTTGGAGATCGCCGCGGAGTGCCCATATATAATAACCCGCATCGGCCACCAGATGGTCGAATTCATGACATAGTGAGGCAATTAAAAGACCTGGCGACTGATGAGTGAGAAGCGACCCGATAAGGAACGTATTGACGGCCACGAGCTTGCCGTCGAGGAGGCTCGTCCAGAGCTCAAGGAGCCACCCCTTTACCGCGTGGTGCTCATCAACGATGACTACACGCCGATGGAATTCGTCGTGGACATTCTGCAGACGATTTTCGGAATGGAACGCACGCGTGCCACCCAGGTCATGCTGGAGGTACATACGAAGGGCAAGGGTGTATGCGGCGTTTACAATTTCGAAATAGCCGAGACGAAGGTGGCACAGGTGATGGGTATCGCCAAGCAGCATCAGCATCCTTTACTCTGTACGATGGAAGAGTCCTGAGCCGGACCACGAGAGACGAATGTTAAGCAGCGAACTCGAATTTTGTTTGAATGAAGCCTTCCAGCGGGCGCGCGATCAGCGGCATGAATTCATGACCGTGGAGCACCTGTTGCTGGCGCTGCTGGATATTCCCCGCGTCCACGAGATTCTCAAGGCCTGCAATTCCAACATCCCGGAGCTGCGGCGCCAGCTCACTGAATTCATCGACGAACAGACCCCGCTGTTGGCCGAGGATGACGATAACGACGTACAGCCCACGCTGGGTTTCCAGCGCGTATTGCAGCGTGCCGTCTTCCATGTGCAGTCCAGCGGCAAGAAGGAAGTAACGAGCAGCAACGTGCTGGTCGCGATCTTCAGCGAGAAGCAGTCCCAGGCCGTCTATTACCTTAATCTCCAGGACGTCACCCGCCTCGACATCGTCAATTACATTTCCCATGGCATGCCGCAGGTTCCGGATGAGGGAGCGTCAGAAGACGATGAGCCCCCCGTGGACGGGGAATCCGAAAAAGACGCCTCCGCGCTCGAGCAGTTCGCGACAAACCTGAACCAGCTGGCGATCGACGGCAAGATCGACCCCCTGATCGGCCGCGAGATCGAGATCGAGCGTACCGTGCAGATCCTGTGCCGCCGCCGCAAGAACAATCCTCTCTATGTCGGCGATGCCGGCGTGGGCAAGACCGCGCTCGCGGAGGGCCTCGCGCGCATGATCACAGAGGAGCGCGTCCCGGACGTCCTGCTCGATGCGAAGATCTACGCACTGGACATGGGCACGCTCGTCGCCGGCACGAAATACCGCGGAGATTTCGAGAAGCGGCTGAAGGCCGTGATCGCCGAGGTGCGCAAGGACCCGGGGGCGATCCTGTTCATCGACGAGATCCATACCGTGATTGGCGCCGGTGCAGCCTCGGGAGGCGTCATGGATGCCAGCAACCTGATCAAGCCGGTACTCGCAAACGGCGAGATCCGCTGTATCGGTTCGACGACTTACACGGAGTACCGCGGCATATTCGAGAAGGATCACGCGCTGGCGCGGCGTTTCCAGAAGATCGATGTGCCGGAGCCCACGATCGACGAGACGGTCGAAATCCTGCGCGGTTTGAAGTCGCGCTTCGAGGAGCATCACGGCGTCAAGTACGACGACGAGGCGCTGCAGGCCGCGGCCGACCTCTCGTCCCGCCACATCGGTGACCGTCGTTTGCCGGACAAGGCGATCGACGTCATCGACGAGGCCGGCGCCAACCTGCGCTTACAGCCGGTCGAGGAGCGCGGCGAGCGGGTCACCGTGGAGATGGTCGAGAACATCGTCGCCAAGATGGCGCGCATACCGTCGAAGAGCGTGTCTGTGTCCGACCGCGATGCGTTACGCACGCTGGACCGGGACCTCAAGCTGACCATCTTTGGCCAGGACCCGGCGATCGAGGCGCTGAGTTCGGCCATCAAGATGGCGCGGTCGGGCCTGCGCGACGAGGACAGGCCCATCGGTGCCTTCCTCTTTGCCGGTCCAACGGGGGTCGGTAAAACCGAGGTCACCCGGCAGCTCGCGCACTGCCTCGGCGTCGAGCTCATTCGCTTCGACATGTCGGAGTACATGGAGCGGCATACCGTCTCACGGCTCATCGGCGCGCCACCGGGGTATGTCGGCTTCGACCAGGGCGGGTTGCTGACGGAGGCCGTGACGCAGCATCCGCACGCGGTGGTCCTGCTCGACGAGATCGAGAAGGCGGACCCGGAGGTCTTCAACCTGCTGCTGCAGGTGATGGATCACGGGATTCTGACTGACAACAACGGCCGCAAAGCCGACTTCAAGAACGTCGTGCTCGTCATGACGACGAACGCGGGCGCGCAGGAGATGAGCCGGGCGTCGATCGGTTTCACGAGCCAGGATCACTCCACCGACGGCATGGAGATCATTCGCAAGAAGTTCACGCCCGAGTTCCGCAACCGGCTCGATGCCATCATCCAGTTCTCGTCGCTCGACATCGAGTCTGTCAAGCGGGTCGTCGACAAGCTCGTCGTGGAGCTCGAAGCCAAGCTGGATTCGAACAACGTCACGCTGGAACTCGACGACGCGGCGCGCGAATGGATTGCAGAGCGCGGTTACGATCCGAAGATGGGCGCGCGGCCGATGGCACGCGTCATCCAGCAGCATATCAAGCGCCCCCTGGCAGAGGAGCTGCTGTTCGGCAAGCTGGAAGACGGTGGACACGTGCGCGTCACGGTAGGCGACGATGACACGCTGCAATTGAGTGCGGAGCCGGTGCTGAAGGAACTCGAGCACCTGCCGGATTCGTAAGCGCTAGCGGCCCCTGTAGACGATGCGGCCCTTCGAGAGGTCGTAAGGCGTCAATTCCACGGTTACCTTGTCACCCGTGAGAATCCGGATGTAGTTCTTGCGCATCTTTCCCGAGATGTGCGCAGTAACGACGTGACCGTTCTCGAGCTCGACTCGGAACGTCGTGTTGGGAAGTGTCTCGGTGACGACACCTTCCATCTGTAAGGCTTCTTCTTTGGCCAAAATATACTCGTGTATGTCCCTTAAGGCTCGCGAATTGTGCAGAAATGACCCTCGCAATGCAATTGCGGTTTCGACCTACTGCCTGAGGAGTTCCGCGACGGCGTGGGCGTCTGGCGGCCAATCCGTCAGTTGGACGGGGGATGCGCAGATGCTGTCGAGCAGCGCGGCGAATTCGCCGCGCGGCATCGTGGTTGCCCCGAGTGTGTCCAGATGGGGCGAGACGACCTGGCAGTCCAGGATCTCGATGCCGCGGGCGAGCATGAGCCGGGTCAACGCCAGCAAGGCCAGTTTCGAGGCATTCGGGGTGCTGCTGAACATCGACTCGCCGAAAAAAGCCTTGCCGACGGCGAGACCGTACAGGCCGCCGACGAGGCGTTGCTTGTCCCATATCTCGACGGAATGCGCCCAACCCTCGCCATGCAGCCGCTCGAAAGCCGCCATCATGTCCGGTGTTATCCAGGTACCGGACTGATAGCGCCTGGGACCGGCGCAGGCGCGTATCACGTCCGCAAATGCCTGGTTGTAACGCACGGTGAGCGACGTCGATCGAATCTCCTTCCTGAGCCGCCGGGAAATATGCAGGTCCGCTGGCCACAGGATGCAACGCGGATCGGGCGACCACCAGAGAATCGGCTGGCCTTGCTCGTACCAGGGAAAGATGCCTCTCCGATAGGCCTCGATAAGTCGCTCGGAACTCAGGTCACCGCCTGCCGCGAGCAGGCCATCCGGCTCACGCAGGGCGCGTGACACATCCGGAAAGGCCTGCGGTGCGTCTGTCGGCGCCAGCCAGGTAACGCGGCCCCTAGTCATCGCGGTAGGGACTGCGCGCGCCGATCGATTCCATGTAACGGTCCACGTGGCGCCGCTCTTCCCGAAGGTATTCGCGGATCGCGGAGAAGAATTCGGGATGGGCCAGCCAGTGAGCTGACCACACCGGGGTCGGGACAAAGCCGCGGCTGAGCTTGTGTTCGCCCTGGGTCCCGGGCTCGAACACTTCCCGGCCATTGGCGATGCAGTGCTCGATGCCCTGGTAGTAGCAGGTCTCGAAGTGCAGCGCGTCGTAGTCGCCGTCGGCGCCCCAGTAGCGGCCATAGAGGACCGTGTCGCTCTCGAAGCAGATTGCGGCCGCAATTGCCTTGCCTCCATGCTCGGCGACGATCGCGAGCAAGTTGTCGGGCATCGTCTCACCGATCCGCAGGAAAAAGTCGAGGTTGAAATAGGGCAGGGAGCCACGCCGCATGAACGTCATGCTGATCAGGCCGTAGAGCGTGTTCCAGATTGCCTGATCGATGTCACTGCCTCGCAGGTGTCGGAACGTGATGCCGGCCTCGTTCACGCGCCGGCGTTCGCGCCGCGCCTTCTTGCGTTTCGCGGAGCTGAACGTTGCCAGGAATTCGTCGAAGTCCCCGTAGTTCTGGTTGTGCCAGTGGAACTGGCAGTCCTTGCGAATCCGGAGCCCGGCCTCGCGCAGGGCGGGCAGTTCCGCTTCGGTCGGGAACAGCACGTGCAGCGACGAGCAATCCGACTCGCGGGCGAGGTCCAGGGCTGCATCCAGCAGAATGCCCGCGGCGGCCGTGTCGGTCGCGTCCCTGAGCAGCAGGCGGTGGCCGGTTGCCGGGGTAAACGGTAGCGCGGAAACGAGTTTGGGATAATAGTCGAAACCGGCCTGCTCGTAGGCGCGTGCCCACGCCCAGTCGAAGACGAACTCGCCCCAGCTGTTGTCCTTCTGATAGAGCGGCATCGCGGCACGAAGACCGGCATCGTCACAGAGCGTCAGGTGCTGCGGTAGCCAGCCGGAGGCGGCCGCTACAGACCCGCTGGCTTCTGCCGCATGCAGGAATTCATGGCGCAGCCCAGGGTGGTCACAGCCGATCAGGGCGTTCCATTGGTCGGCATCTATCTCGGCTATCGCCCCGGATACGGTAACGTGTGCCGTCGTCACTCGGCCACCGTGTGATCAGGCAGCGGCATCGCTCGATTCGACAGCCTCGTCCTTCGATTCGAGCGCATCCAGGTACTTTTCGGCGTCCAGTGCGGCCATGCAACCGGCGCCGGCCGACGTAACGGCCTGTCGGTAGACCTGGTCGGCCACGTCGCCCGCGGCGAAAACGCCGGGGGTGCTGGTCGAGGTCGCGTCACCCTCGAGCCCGGACTTGACGACGATGTAGCCGTTCTTCATCTCGAGCTGGTCCTTGAAGAGTTCGGTATTGGGCCGGTGCCCGATCGCAATGAAGATGCCCGCGACCTCGATGTCCCGCGTCTGCGATTCGTCCTTCGTGCTGCGCAGGCGAAGGCCGGTCACCCCGGAATCATCGCCCAGCACCTCGTCGACGACATGACTCCACGCGAACTCCAGCTTGCCTTCCTTCTCCTTCTCGAACATGTGGCCCTGGAGAATCTTTTCCGCTCTGAGCGCGTCACGCCGATGGACGACCGTCACCTTCGAGGCGATGTTGCTGAGGTACAGCGCTTCCTCCGCCGCGGTATTGCCACCGCCGACGACGGCGACGGGTTTGCCGCGGTAGAAGAAGCCGTCGCAGGTGGCGCATGCGGATACGCCGCGACCCTTGAAGGCCTCCTCCGACGGGAGCCCGAGGTACATCGCCGTCGCGCCCGTGGCGATGATCAGGGCGTCGCAGGTGTAGGTGCCGTAGTCACCTTCGAGCCGGAAGGGACGTACGGAGAGGTCCGCTGTATGTATATGATCGTTCACGATTTCCGTGTCGAAGCGCTGCGCGTGCCGCAGCATGCGGTCCATGAGCTCGGGTCCCTGGAGGCCCTCGACGTCACCGGGCCAGTTGTCGACATCGGTGGTGGTCATCAGCTGCCCGCCCTGTTCGATGCCGGTAATCACGACAGGATCGAGATTCGCCCGTGCGGCATAGACGGCGGCGGAGTAGCCGGCTGGCCCTGAACCGAGGATGACAAGGCGCATATGTCTCTGATCACTCATGTATAATTCGTCTCACTTCGTTTTAGGCGCTGTGCCCGCTTAAGCCCAGACAATGCGGCCCGAAGGGCGACATTCAAGAGGGTATTGCGGGCATTTGTATGGCTGGTCGCCGAGCCAGCCCAGTTTACGTTAGATATGGCAAAAGCCCAAAAGAGCAGTAAAGCCCCGGCAGGATTGTCCGCCCAGGTAACGCGAGCGTTGCGCGAGAGCGCGTTGGTCGTGTTCGGTGCGTTGGGGCTGATTCTGTGGTACGCGTTGTTTACCTATGATCCCGGTGACCCGGGTTTTTTCCAGGCAACCAGCAGTACAGAGGTCCGCAACGGTATCGGCCGGGTGGGTGCGTATGTTTCTGACCTCCTCTTCAACGTCTTCGGCCGGCCGGCCTACCTGTTTACCGTGATGATCGTCTACCTCGGCTGGATGCTGTATCGCGAGCAGCGGACGCAGCAGCCGATCACGAATCTCGACTACGGGCTGCGAGCCGGCGGCTTCGTACTGACACTCGTGACCAGCTGTGCGCTGGCCACGCTGCATTTCTCGCCCGTCGGGTTCGGCGAGTCGGCCGGCGGCATCGTCGGCCGCGTCGTCGGCGAATGGCTCGAGTCGGTCATGAAACTGCTCGGCGCCAGCGCGCTTCTGTTCGTCATCTGGGTTGCTGCCATTTCGCTGTTTCTCGGCATCTCGTGGTTCAGCGTCATGGACCGGGTCGGGCACTGGTGCCTCGTCGGTTACGACAAGGCCCGGGTCGTGATTGGAGAGCTGCGCGACAAGGCGGAGGGACGCCGGCAGCAGGCGGCGAGGCAGGACGTGCTCGAGACGGAGAAGAGGCGCGCCGCGACGCGCGACAAGCCGCGCATAGAGCCGGTGATTCCCGCACTCGAGCCGAGTATCCGTGCGGAAAAAGAGCGGCAGGTACCGCTCTTTGAGCCGCCCGCAGCGGGCGAACTGCCGCCGCTGTCATTGCTGGATGACCCGCCCGATCAGCAGACGGGTTTTTCCGAGGAGTCGCTCGAGGCCATGTCCCGTCTCGTGGAGCTCAAGCTCAAGGACTTCGGCGTCGATGTCGAGGTGAAGTCCGTGTCGCCGGGGCCGGTCATCACGCGCTTCGAGCTCGATCCCGCACCGGGAGTCAAGGTCAGCCAGATCGCCAATCTGTCCAAGGACATAGCGCGCTCGCTCTCCGTTGTCAGCGTGCGCATCGTCGAGGTAATTCCGGGCAAGTCCTACGTCGGCCTCGAGATACCGAACGAGAAGCGCGAACTCGTGACGCTCGGTGAAATCCTCAAGTCGAAGACTTACGAGGAAAAAGCCTCGCCGTTGACCCTCGCGCTCGGCAAGGACATCAGCGGCAACTCGGTCGTGGCCGACCTCGCGCGGATGCCCCACCTGCTCATCGCGGGAACCACGGGCTCCGGTAAATCGGTCGCGATCAACGCGATGGTGCTGAGCCTGCTCTACAAGACCCAGCCGGAGCAGGTCCGGCTGATCATGGTCGATCCCAAAATGCTCGAGCTGTCCGTTTACGAGGGCATTCCGCATCTGCTGACGCCGGTGGTGACGGATATGAGGGAGGCCGCCAATGCGCTGCGCTGGTGTGTCGCCGAGATGGACCGGCGCTACCGGCTGATGGCAGGCCTCGGCGTGCGCAATATAGGCGGCTACAACCGCAAGGTTCGGGAGGCGATCGACAAGGGCGAGCCTATCAAGGACCCGACGTTTACGCCGCCGCCGCTCGAGGACGAGGACAAGCCCGTCGAGCACCCGACGCTCACGCCGCTGCCGTACATCGTGGTGATCATCGACGAACTGGCAGACATGATGATGATCGTCGGCAAAAAGGTGGAGGAACTGATCGCACGGCTTGCGCAGAAGGCGCGCGCGTCGGGCATACACATGCTGCTGGCAACCCAGCGTCCGTCGGTCGACGTCATCACCGGCCTGATCAAGGCCAATATCCCGAGTCGCATCGCCTTCCAGGTTTCGGCGCGCGTGGATTCGCGCACGATCCTCGACCAGATCGGCGCCGAGAACCTGCTGGGGCACGGCGACATGCTGTTCCTGCCCCCGGGCACGTCGGTGCCCACACGCGTGCACGGCGCGTTCGTCGCCGACCACGAGGTGCACTCGGTCGTCAGGCACTTGAAAAAGAGCGGTGCGCCGCGCTATGTCGATGAAATTCTCGATGGTCTCGAGAGTCCAACTCCAGGGCTGGCCGGGATCGACAAGATGCCGGCAGACAGCGCCGACGCGGAGCAGGACCCTCTTTACGACCAGGCGGTACAGGTCGTGATGGAGACCCGCAAAGCGTCGATTTCAGGGGTCCAGCGGCGGCTCAAGATCGGCTACAACCGTGCAGCGCGCATGGTTGAATCGATGGAGGCGGCCGGCCTGGTTGGCCCGTTGCAGCCGAACGGCACGCGCGAGATTCTCGTACCGGCCCCGGCTGCCGAAGACTAGGAGCAGTTCGTGGTCAAATCGATCATTGCCGTTGTGCTGGCGCTCACCGGGTCGTCCGTGCTGGCGCAGGCCGTCGCTGACGAGGACAACGGTCGTCGGCTGGTCGACGATTTCGTGCAGAATGTCGAGACGCTGCAAGGCGTCTTCGAACAGGCGCTGCTGGACGCGGACGGACAGCTGATAGAGAAGACCTCGGGGACGCTCGAGATCCAGCGTCCCGGCCGGTTCCGCTGGTCTTACACCGAGCCTTACGAGCAATGGCTCGTGGCCGACGGGCTGAACATCTGGAGCTACGACGTCGATCTCGAACAGGTCACGGTCAAGCCGCAGGCCGACGCGCTGGCGAACACGCCGGCGGTGCTGCTCGGCGGCTCGGACGAGGCTCTCGATCAGTTCGAATACCGCGGCAGCTACGTGGAGAAGGACACGACCTGGGTACGCTTGGTGCCGGTCAATACCGACAGCGGCTTCATGCGCGTGGAACTGGGTTTCATGGGCGAGGCGCTGCATCGCATGGTGTTCTACGACAACCTCGAACAGACGACGCTGGTGTCGCTTTACGAGGTTGCTATCAACGATCCGATCGACGCCGGACGGTTCCGGTTCGATATTCCCGATGGCGTCGACGTGGTCGGGACCCCGGTCGTCGCGGAGGCGGCGGACCCCTGATGCTGCCGCTGCGCTACGCCAGCCGCTGGCGGCTTGCGAGCATGCTGCTGCTATTGCTCGTGGCGGCGTCCATGCTGATGCCGGTCATGTGGTTCTGGCCGGAGCGCCGCGAATTCGTCAACTGGTTCGTCGGCGTCGACAAATGGCTGCACGGCATCACTTTCGTCGTGCTCGCGCTCTGGTTCGCGGGGCAGTACCGCCCGCGGTCATACTGGCGCATCGGCGTCGGTCTCATCTTCTTCGGCGTCTTCCTCGAGGCCTGCCAGCGGCTGGTCACCTACCGGTCGGCGGACTGGTTCGACGTTGGCGCCAACACGCTCGGCATAGTGACGGGACTGCTGATCGCGACGGCCGGCGTCGGTGGCTGGAGCCTGCGCGTCGAGCAGTGGCTGGGCGAGACAAAGGTTTGAATTTAGCTTGAACGATCTTTTCGCCAACGAGGCACCGGGCGCGGCATCGCAGCCGCTGGCGGACCGCATGCGGCCGGAGCGGCTGGAAGATTTCTGCGGCCAGGAGCACATCCTCGGCGACGGCAAGCCGCTGACGCGAGCCATCCGGGACGGCCGCGCGCACTCGATGGTCTTCTGGGGCCCGCCGGGGACGGGCAAGACGACCCTGGCGCGGCTCATCGCGAGGACCACCGACTCGCATTTCATTGCTTTGTCCGCGGTGATGGCGGGCGTCAAGGATATACGAACAGCGGTGGGCGAGGCGCAGCGGCACCGGGACATGTCCAACCGCGGCACGGTGCTGTTTCTCGACGAGGTGCATCGCTTCAATAAGTCGCAGCAGGATGCATTCCTGCCTTTTGTCGAGGACGGCACGCTGACCTTCATCGGCGCAACCACCGAAAACCCGTCCTTCGAACTCAACAATGCTCTGCTGTCGCGGGCGCGGGTCTATGTCCTCAAGATGCTCGACGAGGCTGCGCTCGAGGCTATCCTGCGCCGCGCGCTCGCTGACGAGACGCGCGGGCTCGGCGGGCGCCTGCATATCGCGGACGAGCCGCTCTCGCTGATCTGCCGCGCGGCTGACGGCGATGCGAGGCGGGCGCTGAACCTGCTCGAGCTTGCGGCCGACCTGACGAGCGGCAGCGAAATTACGCCGGCCACGGTCGGGGAGGTCGTGGCCGGTGGCCGCCGTCGCTTCGACAAACAGGGCGAGCACTTCTATGACCAGATATCGGCGCTGCACAAGTCCGTTCGCGGCTCCGACCCGGACGCGGCGCTGTACTGGCTGATGCGCATGCTGGACGGCGGCTGCGAGCCCTTGTACATCGCGCGGCGAATGATTCGCGTCGCCTCGGAGGACATCGGTAATGCCGATCCGCGGGCGCTGCAGCTGACGCTGAATGCCTGGGAGGCACTGGAGCGCCTTGGCAGCCCCGAGGGCGAGCTGGCGCTTGGGCAGGCCGTCGTCTATCTCGCCTGCGCGCCGAAGAGCAACGCGGTGTACACGGCGGCGAAGGCAGCTAAAAAAGATGCCGAGGAACTGGGCTCCCTCGAGGTGCCGATGCACCTCCGCAATGCGCCCACGCGGCTGATGAAGGAGCTCGGCTACGGCGAAAACTACCGCTATGCGCACGACGAGGAGGGCGGTGTCGCGAAAGGCGAGACCTACTTTCCCGACGACATGGAAACGCGGACGTATTATCATCCCGTGCCGCGCGGACTAGAGATCAGGATCCGCGAAAAACTGGCCGAAATCAGAAAGAAATGATCGATCCGAAACTACTCCGGCAATCTACCGACGAGGTAGCCGCCAACCTCGCGCGCCGCGGCTTCGAGTTTGACGCGGCGGGCTACCTCGCGCTCGACGAGCGTCGCAAAGCACTGCAGGTCGAGACAGAATCGCTGCGCAAGGAGCGCAACTCCAGCTCGAAGGCCATCGGCAAAGCGAAAGCGCAGGGCGAAGACATCGAGCCGCTGCTGGCCGCCGTGCAGGAACTCGGCGATAAGCTGGATCAGAACGAGGCCGAGCTGCAGGCCGTGCAGGAGGAGTTGCGCGACATCGAGCTGGGGCTGCCGAACCTGTTGCAGGCGGACGTCCCGGACGGGGCGGGCGACGAGGACAACGTCGAGGTTCGGTGCTGGGGCGAGCCGGTCGAACCGGATTTCGAGGCCCGCGACCATGTCGCGCTGGGCGAGGCTCTCGGCATGCTCGACTTCGAGTGCGCGAGCAAGATGTCGGGCTCACGCTTCGCGGTGATGCGCGGGCAGCTGGCGCGGCTGCAGAGGGCGCTGATCCAGTTCATGCTGGACGTTCATACCGGCGAGCACGGCTACGTCGAGACCTACGTGCCGTTCCTCGTGCAAAGCCAGGCCCTGGTCGGGACCGGCCAGCTGCCGAAGTTCGAGGCAGATCTGTTCAAGACCACGACGGAAACGCCTTTCTACCTGATACCGACGGCGGAGGTGCCGGTCACGAATTTCGCCCGTGACGTGATCTTCGAGGCGGACGAGCTGCCGTTGCGTTACACCGCCCACACGCCGTGTTTCCGCTCGGAAGCAGGCTCTTACGGACAAGACACGCGGGGCATGATCCGCCAGCACCAGTTCGAGAAGGTCGAACTCGTGCAGTTCGTTGCGCCGGGCGACTCGGAACGCGCCCTCGAGGAATTGACCGGCCATGCCGAAGTCATCCTGCAACGCCTCGAGCTCCCTTACCGGGTCGTGGTCCTGTGCTCAGGAGACACGGGATTCGGCGCGGCCAAGACGTACGACATCGAGGTATGGTTGCCGGGCCAGGGCAAGTACCGTGAGATTTCCTCCTGCAGCAACTACGAGGCATTCCAGGCGCGGCGCATGGGCGCGCGGCGGCGCAACCCCGAGTCCGGCAAGCCCGAACTCATTCATACGCTGAACGGCTCCGGCGTCGCGGCGGGCCGCGCACTGATCGCGATCATGGAAAACTACCAGCAGGCCGACGGGAGCATACGCGTGCCCCAGGCGTTACAGCCTTACATGGCGGGCGCGACCGCGATCTACGGGTAGACCCGGTACTGGAACTGCGGCGGAACGAGGTCGTAGTGCGACTGCAGGAACATGACGATATCGGTCAGTTCCTGAACGGTCATGAAGCCGTTGTAGTAGTACATCTTCGACTTGCCGTTTTCCGAGACCACTTCCTCGGCATAGCCGTCGGCAAGTTTGTGGGACGGATTGATGACGGACGTCACCAATTCGCCATACGTTTTCACGCGTGTTACCGGACCGCCGAGCTCGACGTAGGGTTCGAACCCGGGCACCGTGGGCAGCTCCTGGCCCTTGATGGTATGGCACTGGTTGCAGTGCATGTACAGGAAGGCCTCTCGTCCGGCCGCGGCATTCCCCTCCGGCAAGCGGAAGCCGCGCTCCGACATCGTCCTTTCGTCGTCGCAGCCACTCAGCATGGCCGCGAGGGCAATGAGCAGCACGAGAAATGACTGTCTTTTCATAGCGGTACTCCCGGTTGGCGACCATGGGTCACTCATGCATTATTTCTAGCATAGGGGCCCGTAGAGCAGGATACGGGAAAGCCGCAGACGATCTCGGTACTATGAGCAGCATGGTTCCGAATATCACGGCGACCGGCCTGGTGGTCGCGTTTTTGCCCGCGTTGCTCGTCATCGGCCTCATGTATCGCTGGCGCGTCGGCGCCGGAACGGCTGTCTATGCTACCGTCCGCATGCTCGTTCAGCTGCTGGTCATCGGTTACGTCCTGATCTATGTCTTCGAGTCGGACAGCTGGCCTTTGATCGTCGCCGTGCTCACGCTCATGATCGCTGTCGCCAGCTGGATCGCAATACGGCATTTGTACAGGAAGGACCTCGCTGCCTACGCTCGGGCGCTGCTGGCCGTGGGCTTGCCATCCCTGTTGATACTCGGGCTCGTGACCCGGGCCGTCATTGGTGTAGAGCCCTGGTTCCTGCCGCGGTTCGTCGTGCCGCTCGCCGGGATGATCATCGCGGGCGCGATGAACGCGGTCGGGCTTGCGGCCGAACGGTTTCAGGCCGAGATGGCGAGAGGAGAGGAATTCCTGGAGGCGCGGCGTGCGGCGCTGCGGGCCTCGCTGATTCCGATCATCAATTCGCTGTTTGCGGTAGGCCTTGTCGCCCTGCCCGGGATGATGACGGGTCAGATACTGTCCGGTGTGTCCCCGTTGATCGCAGCGAGGTACCAGATCGTCGTCATGACCATGCTGTTCGGCGTGGCCGGCATGTCATCGGTCGTCTACCTGGCCCTGCAGGCCACGAAAAAGGGCCCGCGAGCGGGCCCTTGAAAAGCGAGCGCGCGGCGGCTAATCGCGGCTCATGAACAGGCGCAGCACGTACCAGAACATCAGCGCGATCGACGCAAAAAGCGCGAGCGAGGCAGCCACGTACTTGTCGCGCGGGTAATGGTGCAGGATGTTGGACGTGTCATAGAGTACCGCGGCGCCGGCGAATCCGATCATGGCCAGCGAGAACCACGTGCCCATCTGGTAGCCGAAAATGAAGCTGCCGAAAATGCCGATAAGTGCCAGGATGCCGCCCCACATCAATAGACCTCTCAGGAACGAGAAGTCCTTGCGCGTGATCATTGCCACGGCGATCAGGCCGCCGCAGCCGAGCAGAGTCACGCCTGCGGCGCTGTCGATGATGCCCGGGGCCTTGAGATAAGCGAGCCACAGCATCGGGGCGAAAATCAGCGCCTCGACGAATACGAAGAAGGCGAGGGCAGCATACTGTGCGCCGACTGATTGAACGCGATGCGCGACGTGCGAGGCACCCCAGCCGGCGATGATGAAAGCGCCCAGCACCAACCACCAGTTGTTCAGCATCGGCTGCGCGATCCGCTCGGCAATGCCGGACTGGAAGAAGTAAACCTCGATCGCGGCGAACGCGATAATGGCGCCGACGACGTGCGCGTAACACTTCCATATGAATTCCGAGCGATCCTCGACGGATGCATGCGCGACCGGCGCCAGGTGATTTACTCGATCCTGCATCAGGTTGTCTCCTTGTGTGACGGTAGCCCGTACTTTACCACGGTAATTCGTAGCCCTCGGCATGCCAGAAATGCCCGCTGGTCTCGAGCGTGAGCTCGTCTATGCGGGCGATGAGACCCGTGGCGGACTCGGCCGGGTCGATCCCGATGCCACCGGTCATATCCGTCGCGACGAGGCCCGGGTGCAGCAGGGCGACGGCGATGCCGCGTGGCCGGAGGTCGTGCATCAGGTTGGTGCCGACCATGTTGACGGCGGTCTTCGACGCCCGGTAGCCGTAGTGGCCGCCGGAGCCGTTGTCGGCGATCGAACCGACCCTGCTGCTTACCATTGCCACCTTTGAGCCCTCCACGAGGTTGCCGAGAAGGGCCTCGGTGACGCGCAGCGGACCGAGCGTGTTGACCTGGTATTGTTCCAGCAGGGTGCCGTAATCGATCTCGCCGAGGGTCTCGCGGCGCAGGATTCCGGCGTTGTTGACCAGGACATCTATGGGTTGATCGCCAATCGCTTCGCGAAGCGCCTCGATGCAGTCGTCCGTCCCGACGTCCACGCCCTCGACGACACGGCTGCCGAGGGCATCGAGTGCCGGGCTGCTCGTACGGCAGACGCCGATGACTTCGTCGCCTCTCTCGGCGAGTTGCTTGCACAACTGGTAGCCAATGCCGCGGTTGCAGCCCGTTACGAGAATGGTCGCCATGGGACCCCTTGGTGTTTGGCGGAGAGGGTGGGATTCGAACCCACGAAAGGCTACTAACCTTTGCTGGTTTTCAAGACCAGTGCATTCAACCGCTCTGCCACCTCTCCGGTGTTCGGTTATGCGCCGCGCATTGTGCTAGCAATCGAACCGAAAGACAACGATCCGGTCTGACTGTGAAAGGATGAGTTTATTTTATTATAAATAGCATTAAATAAATCATTTATTTTATTGATTTATAAAGTATTATCATAATTTTACTAACGAGCATATCGGCGCAGACGCGCGAATGAGGCAGAATAGGCAGGCATGGTACAGAATCATCCCAGAAGCGGCTTCCCGGTCGGCAATCCGATTGCCAACGTCCTGGTCGTGATCGGCGGCCTGCTGACGATCGCCGTGTCGGTCGTGGTGGGCTTCGTCGCATTCCTCGTGCTCGGCGCGATCGTCCTCGTCGCGGCGGCTGTCATCGGGCTGCGTGTCTGGTGTTTCAACCGGCAATTGCGGCGCCAGGCGGGCGCCAAGCGCCCGGGTGAGGCCCATGAGGGGCCGTCATCGGTGATCGAGGGCGAATACCGGGTCATCAGCCGCGACCGGGACGAGGCGTAGTCAAAGCGCCAAAAACCTCGTAAAGTCGCACCTCATGCGCAATAACAACAACGTCGACCGCCGCCGCCGGCGCAGGCGCCGCCGCATCCAGGTCATCATTATCTACACGGCCATCGCGATCGGCCTCGCCTGGTTTTTCGAGTCCCAGGCGACGACGACCATCATCTTCGTCAGGCACGCGGAAAAGGCGGCGACGCCAGCCGAGGATCCCGGTCTCAGTGAAGCCGGCGTGCAGCGGGTGGCCGAGCTGACCCGGCAACTCGTGGATGCCGACGTCGTTGCCGGTGTCGATGCGGTCTATGCAACCCAGTACCGGCGCGCCCAGGAAACAGCCCGCCCGGTGGCCGATGCCCTCGACCTGCCGATCAATACCTACGACGCCACCGATACCGAGCTCGTGCTGGAGCGCATCCTCGATGACCACAAGGGCAAGATCATCCTCGTTGTCGGCCACGGCAACACGCTGGCACCGCTTATGGCCAACCTGGGCGCCAGCAAGAAAGTGCCGCCCATCGCGGAGGATGAATACGACAACATCTACGTCGTCGCGATTCCCTGGTTCGGCAAGACCAAGACCATCCGGTTGCGTTTCGGCGAACCGTACGTCCCCGTTACACCATTGTGATTACACAGACGGAGATCCTCGTGCCTACCGCGGGGCGCGGCACCTATGACATCACCCGCGAGGTGCAATCGGCTGTCGCCGACACTGCGGTGAGCGTCGGCCTGTGTAATGTCTTCATCCGCCACACCAGCGCATCCCTGATGCTGTGCGAGAATGCCGATCCCGCCGTCATGCGGGATCTCGAGGCATTCATGGCGCGAACGGTCCCCGACGGGGATCCACTTTATACCCACGTCGCCGAGGGGCCGGACGACATGGCGGCCCACGTCCGCAGCGTGCTGACGCATGCCGACATCAACCTGCCGATACGGGACGGTCGCTGCGACCTCGGTACCTGGCAGGGCGTTTTCCTGTGGGAGCATCGGACCGGGCCGCATCAGCGCAAGGTGACCGTCACGGTTAACGGTGAATAGGCATGGCTGGGAAGCAGAAGCACCTGGACCGCGAACGTCGCACCATCGAGAAGATGGTCGAGATCTACTGCAGCGACCATCACGGGGTCGCGAAGGGGGCGCTCTGCGCCGACTGCCAAACGTTCATGGATTACGCCGATGTCAGGCTCGACAAGTGCCCGTATGGCGACGACAAGCCGACCTGCTCGAATTGTCCGATCCACTGCTACAAGCCGGCCCAGCGGGCCCAGGTGAAGGTCATCATGCGCTACGCGGGACCGCGGATGCTGTTGCGGCACCCGGTGCTCGCGATCATGCACAAGATCGACGGCTTTCGAATGGCGCGGCATCCGCGAGAGCTTACGCGGGACGAGCGACTGGATCGGGAAAAGTAGCGGTAAACCGAAACCCGTAAGGTACTGGCAGAATTACGGGCCTCCGGTAAAATTGGATGTCAGTGGGGCCGTAGCTCAGCTGGGAGAGCGTCGCGTTCGCAATGCGAAGGTCGGGAGTTCGATCCTCCTCGGCTCCACCAAACTTTTCCCGGAGTCATCGGGTCATCAGCGGTCGTCCAGGCAGGTCTTGGCCCCGGCGGTCAAAGCTCTCGCCGCGCCATTGCTGCGGCAATATGCTCGGCCTGGCGTATCGCCAATGCCACGATCGTCAGGGTCGGGTTGGGTGCGGCGCTGCTGGTGAACACGCTGCCATCCGACACGAAGAGATTGGGAACGTCATGCAATCGGCCCCAGCGATTGGTGACGCCGTCCGCCGGGCGATCACTCATCCTGGCCACGCCCATGTTGTGACAGCCGCCGCCGGCGTCAGGCCGGGAAAGGATACGCTTGGCGCCCAATGATTCGTAAATGCGCTCACACTGGCGTGCGCCATGCTGCCGCATCGCGACAGAATTCGGGTGGTCACGGTAATGCAGCACTGGCACGGGCAGGCCGTAGGCATCGCGCTCGGTGTCATGGAATGTGATGCGATTGCCTGCCTCGGGAGGATCCTCGCCCGTGATCCAGCAGCCCGCAATGTGGGGGTAATCGTCGAGAAACTCTGCAGTCTCCCGACCCCAGCCACCGACGAACGCAGCGATATTGTAAGGCTGGTCCGCCGCGGTCTCGATAATGTATCCACCGGCGAAGCCGCGAGAATCGTCGTGGTGCTGCTCGTCGAGAATCAAACCCGATTGCCGCGTGCCTTGGTGGAAATTCACCGGACCGGGCATGACCGCCAGGGTCAGGCTCATGACGTGCCGCATGTAATTGCGACCGAGATGCCCGGAGCTGTTACCGAGGCCGTCGGGGAACAGGTTCGACTGCGAGTTGTGCAGCAGCCGCGTGGTTTCGACTACGTTTCCCGCAACGCATATTGCGCGGGCCTTTTGTTCATGGAGCACGCCATCGGCATCGGCATAAATGACGCTGCGTGCTTTGCCGTCTGCATCGTGCGTGAGCTTGATCGCCATGGCGCCGGTCCGCAATTCAAAGTGACCGGTCGCCTCGGCTTTCGGGATCTCCGTGTATAACGTCGACCATTTGGCACCGATCGCGCAACCCGCCCAGCAAAAACCAATCTGCTGACATGCCGGACGTCCGTCACGCGCCACCGAATTGATCGCCGTTCGTTTACTCGTGATTTCGCGGTAACCGATGCGCTTACCACCCGCCTTCATGACCTTGAAGTTGCTGGTCTCGAATGACGGCGGCATACCATGGGTGCCACTGACACCCATCTTGGCCTCGGCCTTGTCGTAGTAGGGCAGTATCTCGTCAGGAGTTACCGGCCAATCGAGCAGGCTGGTGCCCTCGAGGTTCCCGTAAGTCGATTTCGCGCGGAACTCGAAATCCCGAAACCTGGGCGTCATACCTGACCAGCGCATCGTCGTCCCGCCAACCGTCTTGCAGAGCCAGACAGGAGCACCGAGGCGCTGGTCATGCCAGCCCATCTTCTGATCCATCGCCGCGGCGTCGTTGACCACGTCTGCCAATGTCAGCCGGTTGCCAGCTTCGAGGCAAACCACGTCGACGCCGCGTTGGGCGAGTTCGTTCGATACCGTGCCACCACCTGCGCCGGAGCCGATGACTACAACGACGGAATCGTCATTTAAAGAGTAGGTCTTGGCCATTATTCGTCCTCAGGCAGCCAGTCGATGTCGCCGGCACCGCGGTACAGGTAACCGCCAAAGCCCTTCGACGGGCCCGGATAGCCGATGTGTTGCCAGAACGCTGCGCCATTGTAGATCCCGACACGCACTTGCTCTCGTATCGCCACGAAATAAGCTTCTTCGGCGATACTGCGCATGGCAGCGATCTGCGCAGTCTCATCCAGTTCCCGCCAGGCACCGCCGGACTGCCGATCCAGCGCTGCGGCGGCCGCCTCGAGATGTGCGGTGAATTCGGTGCTGCTGGCCGTGTCCGACAAGACCTTATCGAGTATTTCGGCGTAGACGTCGTTGGCGAGCGCATCGTGTGGGAAAAGCAGTCGCGCCATTCGAATCATCGCCTGGCGCAGTGAATCATCGAGCGTCGATACCGACTCGGCCCAGGCCCGGCTCATCGACAGCAAGTCGGGCCGCAATGCGGATCCGGCCGCCCCCGAAAACGCAATAACGGCAACAAGGAAACGGCGGCGCGTCAATTGATCCTGGTCCATAAAGGTTCCTCGCTGGCTCGGGTCGGTGATTCCTTCACGGAGAATAGCCGAGAAACCCCGGACTTAAAATGCGGAAGCGGCCTAAGACATAAGCCCAGTCTTGGCGCGCCCGGCAGGATGGCCTCCCTGCGGTCGGCGCGTTGTCGCCCTGCGGGCTCCTCGGCTCGAACCTCCGCGCTTCGCGCGGTGCGGTTCGAACCTTGCACATAAGCCATCATCAAATATGGCCCACAAGGGGCCATTTGATGATGGCGCGCCCGGCAGGATTCGAACCTGCGACCCCCGGATTAGGAATCCGGTGCTCTATCCGACTGAGCTACGGGCGCGAAACCCAATTTTTTTCTCAGGCGACAGTTGTAGCCTGTTGTCAGCAGCGCTTCGCGCTGCACGGTGCCCCTCTCGTCGCTGCGCTCCTCGAGCCCGGCCGCTCGCGCCGGTAGGCTCGCGGCGTTCGCTCCTGGCGAAGCGGTGCTTCGCCTTGCCGCTTCGCGGCAACCGTCGCTCACCCAACTGAGCTACGAGCGCGCGACCGCGAGATTCTAGCAAAGTGCAGCGGGTCGCCGCATAATTACCGCATGCAGGGAATCGTTCTACGCACCTTGATCACCATGCTCGGCCTGTTCCTTGCCTCTGCGCTGGTTCCCGGCGTCGCGATCACGGGCGCGTGGAGCTTTATTTTTGCGGCTATCCTGCTGGGCCTCGTGAATGCCTTCGTGCGGCCGATCGCCTTCGTGCTGACCCTGCCCATCACCATCGTGACGCTCGGGTTGTTCCTGCTGGTGCTGAACGCGGCGATGTTCGGGCTCGTGGCCGCATTGCTCGATAACTTCGCCGTTTCCGGCTTCTGGGCGGCAATGTTTGGCGCCCTGATCGTCAGCATTACCAGCACCGTCGCCTCCTGGTACATCGGCCCGGACGGTCGCGTCGAAGTCTACGTCATTCGTCGCGACTGAAATCAACGACAACGGGAGTAAAAACAGTTGAGCATCCAGACTCGGCAGGTCGAATACGCGGACGGCGATACGATCCTCGAGGGCCTTTTGGCATGGGACGACGCCGCCGACGGGCCGCGTCCGGGTGTCATGGTCTCGCATGCGTGGGCCGGACGCGGCGAGCTCGAGGACGGCAAGGCCTGTGCGCTGGCGGAACTCGGTTACGCGGGATTTGCCGCGAATCTCTACGGGAAAGGTGTGCGTGGCAACAGCCCGGAAGAAAATGCGGCGCTGATGCAGCCGTTCCTCGACGATCGCGCGATGCTCCAGGCTCGCATGCGCTTGTCGCTCGAGACGATGCGCGAACAGGCTGAGGTCGACGATCGGCAGGCTGCGGCGATCGGCTTCTGCTTTGGCGGGCTTTGTGTCCTTGATCTTGCGCGCTCGGGTGAGGATCTCGCCGGCGTCGTGAGTTTCCACGGGCTGTTCGGCGCGCCTGCCAATACGGCGGGTACACCGATCAGAGCCAGGGTGCTCGCATTGCACGGCTGGGATGACCCGATGGCGACACCGGACCAGGTGCTCGCGCTGGCGGCCGAGCTTACGCAGCAGGGCGCCGACTGGCAGCTGCACGCATACGGCAACACCCTGCACGCGTTCACCAATCCCATGGCGAACGATCCCGAATTTGGCACGGTATATAACCCGGCAGCCGATCGTCGCTCGTGGGCGGCGATGGCCGGCTTTCTGGAAGAACTGTTTGCAGGAGACCAATCTTGAATCATCGAATCAGCTTATGCCTCGCGGCCTGCGCGGCACTGGCGGCTTGCGGTCAGAAAGCAGGGGAGCCGGCGGCTCCTGAAACGGCCGAAGTCCGGTCGCCGGTGGCGGTCGAGGCCGCCGGCGGCAATCCCGCAGCCGAAGTGGCTACCCGGCAAATCACCGACGAATACATGCGCGAGATCCTAAGGGAGATTTCCCGCGACGAGTACGAGGGCCGGGGCCCGGGGACCCGGGGCGACGAGAAAGCCCGTCAATACCTTGTCGGGCGCATGCAGGAGCTGGGCCTCGAGCCCGGGGCCGAGGACGGCGGCTGGGAGCAGAACTTCGATCTCGTGGGCCTGAACACCGACCAGCCGAAGAGCTGGACCTTCGAAGGCGATGACACGTCGTTGACGCTCAGGCAGTGGGACCAGTACATGATCAACTCCGACGTGCAGGAGCCGCACGCCGAAGTCAACGACGCCGAGGTCGTGTTCGTCGGCTACGGCATCCAGGCGCCGGAGTACGATTGGGACGACTACAAGGGTGCCGACCTCGACGGCAAGATCGCGCTGATCATGAACAACGATCCCGACTGGGATCCCGAGCTGTTCGCAGGTGAGGCTCGGCTCTGGTACGGGCGCTGGGACTACAAGTACCAGAAGGCGGCGGACATGGGCGCCGTGGGCGCGATCATCATCCACACGACGCCGTCGGCCAGCTACCCGTTCCAGGTCATCCAGACGTCGAATGTCGGCATACAGTTCGAGCTGCCGGCAGGCGACAAGCGGCGCAAGCAGTTCGATGCCTGGATGACCGAAGATGCCGTGAAGGAACTTGTCTCGATGGCCGGTTTCGACCTGGATGAGCTGCGTGAGCGGGCCTACAACCGGGACTTCGAGCCCGTTCCGCTGGGCGTGACGACCTCGATCGCGATGGACGTGGAGGTGACCCGGGTGCAGTCGGCGAACGTGCTCGGACTGATCCCCGGTAGTGACCCGGTGCTTCGCGATGAAGTCGTCATTTACTCGGCGCACCATGACCATCTCGGGATCGGGCCGCCGAACGAGGAGGGCGACACGATCTACAACGGCGCCTTCGACAACGCGTCCGGTGTTGCGCTGGTCATGGGCATCGCGCGTGCGTTCAAGGCTCTGCCGGAGTCGCCGCGCCGCTCCGTGCTGTTCGCCCTCGTCGGCGCGGAAGAGCAGGGCTTGCTGGGGTCGCTCTGGTACGCCCGCAACCCGACGTTTCCGGCCGGCAAGATAGCCGCCAACATCAATTACGACGGCGGCAATGTCCGCGGCGAGACGCACGACGTAACCTACGTAGGCCTCGGCAAGTCATCGATCGATGCGCTTACCCAGCTGATCGCAGCGGAGCAGGGCCGCGAGGTGCTGCCCGACCAGTTCCCGACAAAAGGTTCGTTCTATCGCTCGGATCAGTTCAGCTTTGCCCGCATCGGTGTACCGGCCGCGTACCTCGACCCGGGCGTGAACTACGTGGACCGCCCGGAAGGATGGGGCAAGGAGCAGGATGCGTATTACACGGAGGCGCATTATCACCAGCCGTCCGATGAGTACGATCCGAGCTGGGATCTATCGGGCGTGGTCGAGGATGCCATACTCGGTTACTGGGTCGGCCTTGCCATCGCGAACGCCAACGAGATGCCGAAGTGGAACGAGGGAGACGAGTTCGAGGCGGTCCGCCAGGAGGCCCTGGCGGATGCCGCAGAATAGCGCTCCGCTGAACCGGCGGCTACTTGCCGCTAACGATTAGCACGTCGCAGGGCAGGTGGTCGAGCACGCGCTCGGCCGTGCTGCCCAGCACGCGGCTCCTCAGGCGCTTGCGGGATACGGCGCCCATGATGACGAGGTCAGCGCCCTGTGCACGCGCATACATCGGCAGTATCTCGTGGGTCCTGCCGGGCAGCTGGTGCACGGCTTGCTGCGGTATGCCGTTGGCCTCGGCAAGTTCGTCGAGTTTTTTCCGGTGCATGGCGCTGATGTTCTTCTGGAGCTCATCGATCGGCAGCTTGACAGGCCGGAACGAAAACATCGCCGTGCGGCCGATCTCGACAAGCCGCTCGTAGGTGTGGAGCAGCTGCAGTTCGGCATCGCAGCGGTCGGCCAGCAGCTTGCCGGTGTCCACGATGACCTGGTCGAGCGTGCCCTTCTTGTCGTCGGCGTGGGTCGGATCGACGGCCGCGATGATCAGCGGTTTCTCTCTCCATTCCTTCGGCTTGACCAGCCACAGCGGAAAGTCCAGCTTCCTGATCAGGCGCCAGTCCGTGTAAGTGAAGCGCGCACGTTCGGCGGGGCTGTGGTGTTCCGTGCCCTTGACGACGAACTTCGGCCCGACTTCGAGCGCCCGGGCAATGATCGCGTCGGCGGCCGGACGGTCGTCGAGGATGGTGTGCGTTATCGCCAGGTTGTGGTTCGCGGTAGATGCTGCGAGTTCTTCAAGAATTTTTTCCTGCGCATCCTTGATGTTATCGGCGATGAGCTGCGCCTCGTTGGACACAATGAAGCTGTCGCGCAGAACCGTCGCGGTCGGGTCGCTCAGCACCAGTTCGAGATCGCACTCGAATCGCCGCGCGATCCAGGCGGCACGGGACGCGACGTCATTCGGAAAGCGGTCGAGTTCGATGATGGCAAGGACGGTATTGCTCATGTCTGTCTCCGTGATTCAAGCAGTCCGTTCACCGGAAGTAATTCCTGATGCTGTCCGGATCAAGGCCCGTGAGGTCCTTCGCCGTCTCGTGGACGACCGCACGCCGGGCAGGGTCCGATAGTGCGGCGCGGAGATGGCCGAGGAACGAGGGCGGTGCGATGAGCACGATGTGCTCGAATTCACCGGCCACGAGGCCCTGATGCAGCCGGTCGGCGAGTGTCCGCGCAAAACGGCGAGCCTCGTGCTCGCGCCCTGACTCTCCCGTCGCCAATGCATGCCGGCCGCTGCCGAAGCTGTCGAAAGCCCGTCCCGGCCTGTCCGAGGCGAAGCTGGATTCGCGGGCAGCGGCTTCGGCATTGTCCAGTTCGGCGCGCAGGGTCCAGCCTCCGAAGCGCGTGTTGGAGCGCCAGAACCGTGCTCCTGTTGCCGCGCAGGCAACGATGCACGTGGGCGCGTTCGGTAACAGGAAGTCGTCGCGCCTGCCCATGCCGGAACTCCAGGTCTCCCGCAATCTCGCCATGTTCACCCTAACGCCGATCAGGGCGCGGGAGTATCCGTATGGTCCGCAATTCAGTAAACCAAGGTTCGAGTGGCGCGTAGCCTGATTTAGGTCTACATTCTTGGTACTGCATGTTCCGTGCATTTAATTGGGGTTAAAAAATGAAAAAAATTATTGCAATTGCCGTGGCGTCCACGCTGACGGCCTTCACCTTTGCCTGCGTGGCGCAGGAAGAGGAAGAGGAGGGGCCGCGCGCGTTCACGTATGCGACCTATTTCTATTGCCCGGGCGGCGAGCTGTCGAGGGCTGACGAGATCATCGCAAATGATGCGGAACGCTGGGACGGTTTCGTCGAGGACGGCACGATATCGGCCTGGGGTTACCTGTCGCACCATACCGGCGGCCGCTGGCAGCGCATCTTCTACTACCAGGCGGAAACGATGGACGCGCTGCTCGATGCGTACGCCGCCTTAGGCGAGGACGCGGATGAGGAAGCCAATCGCGAGTTCGGCCAAATCTGCAACGCCCACGATGATTACATCTGGCAGGTCGAGAACGGCTCACAGGGAGAAGGTCGCGGCGAAGTCGGTATCTCGGTGTACCACGTCTGCGATATGCTCCGGGAAGATCGCGTCGACGAGATCGTCGACGAGCACATGGCGCCGATCTACAACGGTTTTGTTGAAGACGGCAAGATCACGTCGTGGGGCTGGTCCTCGCATGTCGTTGGCGGGAAATACCGCAAACTGCAGACGATGACCGGGGCTGACATGAAGACTCTGATGGCTGCCCGGGGCGAGGCAATCCAGGCGATGTACGGCGATGGCACCGGGCCCGGTGCAGAATTTACCGAGATCTGCCATTCCCATTCCGACTACCTGTGGAATATCACGAACGAAACGCCCTGATAACATCGGGTCAAAACGCAAAGAGCCGGGCATTGCCCGGCTCTTTGCATCTGGTGACCCGACGCCTGTCAGGAGCGGCGGAATAGGCCGAAGAAGCCTTTCTTGCCCTCATCGTCGTCGTCATCGTCGTGGCGCGGCTGCTCCTCGAGCGCCTGCAGCGTCGCCGTCATCGACGTGTTGATCTGGTCCTCGATCGAGTCCGGCTGATCGCCGGCCGACGGTGACCGCACCGAAACCGGCTCGTGACTCATCACGATGGATTCTGCCGAGCTGGGCATCGGTGGCGGCACGTTCTGCGTGCCATTGAGCGCGCGGACAGTGGCGAGGCGCCTGGAGGCGGCCTCATCCAGCGGCGGCGGACTGGCGCTCGATAAGCTCGCCGGAGCGACATTGACGGCCGCGCCGCCTCCGGCCGCTAGCGGTTTTGCGGCCGCCTCCTCCTCGACCAGTTCGAGTTCGTCATTGGCCGGCAGTTGCGAGGCCTTGGCGGCAACTTGCGCGGCGATCTCGCTGAATTCCTCGCCGAACAGCGTTTCGGCCATCTTGTCATCGACGTCGTCGATCGTCCTGGCACGCGACAGGTTGCTGGCGATGCGCTTCAGCTCGGCGGAGTTCTCCGAGTCTTGCTCGGCAGCCGGTTCTTCGGTCGCGTCCTTGGGCTTGGGAGGCGGTGCACCGGCGCCGGTCGGCTCGGGAGCCGGGGCCCTCAGCGGCGGCAGTTCGACCTGCATCTCACCGGTCGCCGCGATGTCGATCGACTTGGCTGCCTCCGCATCGGCGGCTGCCTTGGCAGCTGCTTCTTCCTCGGTACGCTTGATCGCTTCGGCCGCTTCCTCGATCTTGGCCTGGATTTCACGGTCCAGCGTGATCTCCGGCACGACCTCGGGCGGCCGCGCGACGGCGGGTTCGGGCTGTATGACAGGCAGGTCTTCCTCGTCGTCGTCTTTGTCCCGTCCCTGCGCGACAGCCATTGCCTGTTCCAACGCATCGAGGTCGGGCCGCAGCTCCGCGAGCGTCGGTTCACGCTCCCAATCGGGCACATCGGCGCTGGCTTGCGGTGGCGGCGCCGCGTCGGGCAGCAGGGCAGCCGGTCGACCAGGTATTGCCGGCGCCTTGTCCTCCTCGGGTGAATCAGGAGTAGCGTCCGCTTCCTTCTCGTCGGCGGCTGCTGGCGCGACGGATTCCTTTGCAGCAACGGTGAGTTGCGGTGCGAGAACCTCCAAGTCTGGCAATGTATCCTGGATGAGCTCGGGAATATCGTCTTCCTCTTCCGTTGCGGCGCTTTCTGCGGCCGGGGCTGGGGGCTCCGGCGGGCCGGGCTCGATCATCGGCTCGGATTCCGGCGCGGGCTCCGGGACTTGTGTCGCTGGTGCGGCTTCCGGTGAGCCGGAGTCCGCGACGTCCAGGCCATACTCGCTCGAGGCAACGGTGCGAATCTGACTCTCCGACACCTGCTTAAGGCCTGCCTCGGCCGTGGCAGCCAGCGCTGATTCGATCAGGTTGTTGGCCATCCGCGGAATGCCACCGCTGAGTTCATGAATCAGCGGCGCAGCACCCAGTCCAAACAGGCTGTCGAACTCGCCCCCGGCAAGTCGGAAGCAGTGTTTGAAATAGGCGTGGAGCTCGTTTGCGGCGAGCGACGGCAGGTCCTGCCTTACCCTCAACCTTTGCTTGATGCGCGCGAGTGCCGGGGTGTTGAGCAGCGCTTTCAGGTTCTCGTCGCCCATCAGCACGATATTGGCGCCGTTGGAGACGCCGGCGTCGGCGGCGGTCAGCGCTTCGAGTTCCGACAGAGAGTCCACGCCCACGCGTACCGCATCCTCGACGACAACGACAACCTGGGTCTCGTCGTCTGCGAACTTCTTGAGCAAGCGCCGGAACACGGTAAAGCGCTGAACGGTGCTGGGCGGCATGTCGTCGACGCCCAGTTCACCGAGCAGCAGCTCCAGCACCTCATCGGTGCCGAGCTTGATGCGCCCGACGGGCACCGTGACACATTTCCGGCCCAGTCCATCGATGGCGCGCCCGACCACGGTGGTCTTGCCGCCCCCGACGGGTCCGGTAACGGCCGCAATCGCGTCAGGCGTCGCGAGCGCTTTCTTGATGGCGGCCATGGCGGCAGCCGTTTGGGGACCTATGAAGACGTCG
>JBFFSI010000024.1:0-30339 GCA_041572475.1 Woeseiaceae bacterium | reverse complement strand
TTGAGGGCCCAGGCGGCGAAATAACCGAGGACGCCGCCGACAATTGCGCCACCGAAATCCCCGAAGAGCATGCCGCCGAGGACCGCGCCGACGAGGATCAGGATCAGGGTCATACCCATTGCCCTCGTTTCTTGTTTGCCACAAAGATTGTACACCCGGGTGCATCTGTGACGAACCCGGCCGCATCTTTTAGAATGAAGACCCCCTTATCGAGGAGTGGAGATGGACATTAATTCGGTGGGCGGCGGAATGGCCGCGCTGGCGTTCTGGGGATTTATCGCTGCGGTCGTCGTCGCCGGCATCTGGAACGGCCAGCGGGAAAAGCAGGCGCAGTACGACATGCTGAGCAAGCTGGTCGAGAGCGGCAAGCCCGTCGACCAGGCGGTCGTCGACAAGATTCTCGGTGGCAACGAGCGCCCCGACAGAGGGCTGAAGATTGCCGGGTTGATCACGGTCTTTGTCGCGCCGGGCCTCGCCTTCCTGGGCTGGATGTTGCGCGCCGAGAAAGACAATGCGTTCATCGCCTTGCTGGGAATTGCGGGTTTGGTTGCGTTCGTCGGCGTCGGCTTGCTGGTTGCCGGCAAGTTTGCGGAGCGCTCGCTGCGCGAGGACGAAAACACTGGAGCCCGGTAGCCCGGCGAGTCGACCTTGGCCGCGAAAAAAGTCAATTATGCGCGCAGCCCGGAGGCGCTGGTGGTCAGCCTCGCCCGCAGGAATGACCGGCAGGCCTTCGAGGAGCTGGTCGTGAGGCGCCAGGCGTGGATTCGCAGCCTGATGCAGCGGTTTTGCGGCGACCCGGCGCTGGCCGACGACCTGTCCCAGCAGGTTTTCCTGCAGGCCTGGCGCAATATCCCGCGGCTGCAGCGCAGCGACCGGTTCGCGGCCTGGCTCAAGCGGATCGCCGTAAATACCTGGCTGCAGCACCTGCGCCGCGTGGACCCGCTGAAGCACGCAGGCGACGTCGAGGTAATTGGCAGTGCGGCCGAGGGCCCCGCGGCCATCGGCATGGATCTCGACCGGGCGCTGGCGACGCTGGAGGACCATGCGCGCGTCTGCATCGTGCTCGCCTATCACGAACAGATGACCCACGACGAGGTAGCGCACGCGACCGGGTTGCCGCTGGGCACCGTCAAATCACATATCCGCCGGGGCACGGCGCGCTTGCAAAAAGCGTTATCGGCGTACCTCGGCGATTCGGCCATGGAGCAACAGGGATGAACGAAGCACACGATGTCGGAATCCAGAAGCTGTTCGACGCAGCGCGCAGCGACGCACCCGATGACGTATTCGTCGCCGGAGTCATGGCGCGGGTCAACGCCCAGCGGCGGCGCACACTTGTGGCCTGGGGTGTGCTCGGCGTCGTACTGCTCGCCCTGGCCGTGATGCTGACCGGGCCCGTGACCCAGGCCGTGGGCCTGCTGACGCAACTGATGCCGCAGCCGGTGGTGCAAGCCGGCCTGGAAAACTCTCTCATCACGCAGTTACTCGCGCCGCTGAATAGCGTCGCGGCGCTGGTAGGCATCGGCCTCCTGGTATTCCTGTATACCGTCCGCAAGCTGTTCGGTCGCGGCTAGCGGTTCTCCTCGATCCAGGCAAGGATCGATGCCTCGAGCATCGGCAGTGTGATCATGCCGTAGCCGACGACACGGTCGTGAAACGCCCGCAGTTCGAACTTGTCGCCGAGCTCCTGCTCGGCCAGGTGGCGCAGGCGCCGAATCTCGAGCATGCCCAGCATGTACGCCGTGGCCTGCCCGGGCCAGGAAATGTAGCGGTTGATCTCGTTCTGGATATCGATCTCGGTCCACGTCGTGTTGGCGAGCATGTAGTCCACCGCCCGTTGCCGCGTCCAGCCCTTGGTGTGCAGCCCGGTGTCGATGACGAGGCGTGCGGCTCGCGCGCCCTGGTTGGAGTACAGGCCCATCCTGTCGAGCGGCCTGGTGAAAAGCCCGAGCTCGTCGGCCAGGCGCTCGGAATACAGGGCCCAGCCTTCGCCAAAGCCCGAGTTCCACAGATAGCGCGCCAGTGGATGGACGCGGTCGCCGAGTTCGAGCGAAATCGCCCTCTGCAGGTGATGGCCCGGGTAGGTCTCGTGATAGAGGGTCGACAGGGGCTCGGCGCGCGATCGCTCTTTGGGCTTGGTCACGGCAATGTAGAAAATGCCGGGGCGGGTCCCGTCTTCGGACGACGAGTGGTATTCGCCGCCTCCGCTTTGCGCGAAAGCCGGGTAGGGCTTGATGAGGACGTCGGCTCGCGGCAAGCGGCCGAAGGCGCGCGGCATCGCTGCCTTCGCAGCGTCCAGCGCGTCCAGCGAATGCTGCAGCACGGCCGTCTCGGATTCGAACGTGAATGCCGGATCCTTGTTGACGCGCCGCAGGAACGCCTCGATCGAGCCGCCGCCGAAGTGCGCGTCGATCGTCGTGCGCATCTCGCCGCGGATGCGCGCGATCTGTGAGAGTCCCAGTTCGTGGATTTCTTCGGCCGTGGGCTGGATCGTCGTGAAAGCCCGGACGAGCGCCGGGTAACAGGCCTCGCCGTCAGGGTTGGCGCTCAGCGCAATCTCCTCGCGGGCCTCGGGAAGATAATCCTCTTCGATGAAATCGGCGTAGCGGCCGATCGCCGGGACGATCTCGTTCTCGTAAATTGCAGTGACCTGTTCGGTGAACGCCGGGTCGTCGGCCCGTACGGCCGGGTTGAGGAAAATGCTGTCATCAGTCACGAGTGCGCGGATTTGCTCCGGCACGTCTGCCACCGTGACCCGCGGCGCGCTGTAACCCTGCTCGAGGCCGAGTCGCAGGTTGGCGATTTCCACGTCGATATACGTGTCGACGGCGCCGAGACGGGCCAGCGTCTGCTCGCGAAGCTCCGGCGTATCGACGGGTTGAATCTCGAACAGGAAGGGCAGTTGGACATGCCAGGAGGTCGCGGTACTGGCCTGCCACAGCTCATTACGGCACACGCGCCTGCCCACGGACGCCTCGAGAACGTCGAGCAGGATGCCGTAGGACACCCAGTCGCGGCTGCCGATCTCGGCCGGCGCTTCGATGGAATACAGCCGGGCCAGCCAGGCGTCTTCGCGCGCCTGCCACTTTGCAAGCGCCTCGAGCGAGTTGTCGAACAGCCGGTCGTGGCGCGCGCCGGCGATGGAATACTGCGTTGCCATTGCGGGGATGCGCTCGAGCATCCCTGCCAGCACCTCGTCGGCGAGCGCCTCGATCTCGCTGGCATACTCGAAGTCGCTGTATTCGACGACCTCGGCCTCATCAATGGGGATGAACAGCAGCGCGCGGCCGCGAACCTGGACCTTCACTGCCGTCGGCACTATCGGGCCGCGTTCTGCCGCCGGGCCGAATTCGAACTGCGTAAGAAAGTTCGTCAACCGCGTGCCGAAGCCCGGGCTGATATCCGCCACGTTGCGCAGGGTCACGGACTCGACGTAGGGGCCGTCCTTGGCTATACGCAGGCGGGCCTCGATCTCGCGCATGAAATCCTCGTCGTCGCTTGGTACGAACGAGAACAACCAGTAGTCGTCCGTCTCCTCGAGCAGTTCGAGGCTGTCCTGTTCGACAATCCGCAAAACACGGTTGTCTCCGGCGTCGGAGCGGTCGTCGTCACCCTTGTCGCCCAGGTACTCCTGCGTTTCGGCAGCGGTCGGCTTGCGCCCGTCCACGGACAGCAAGGTCCAGCCGTTGTCCTTCTCCATGGACGGGTCGTAACGCCCCACCCAGAGCTCGTCGCCACTCAGCCACGTCTCGGTGTAGGCCCAGTTCTTTTTAAAATCCCACTCGATCCCGGCAACTGCCTCGTCGAGCAGCGCGGCGTAGTCGTTCTCCGCAAGTGCAGTGGTGGCCGCGAACAGGCAGGCCGTTGTGATGATGACGCGTCGCATCATTCCACTCTCCTCAGGTGAAAATCGAAGGAATCGCGCAGGCTGCCGTAACGGTTGTTGATCCAGAGGATCAGCATGCCCTCGACCCAGCGCGCGTGCTCGACCGGGCCCACGTCGATCGGCTCGAGGCCCATGCCGGCGACGAGCTCGGCCACCTTCTTCTTCGCACTGCCGCTGTTCCCGGCCAGTGGAATCGATACCGGACCGCCGGCCTCGGAGGGATCGACCATGGTCTTCCAGCTCAGCGTATTGAAGGCCTTGACGACGTGGGCGTCCGGCGCCGCGTCCTGGATGATCTGCGCATTGGAGGTGTCGACCCCATGCTCGAGCCGCAGCATGCTGCGCTTCAGCGGGTTCGTGGGGTCGATGATGATCTTGTCCGACAGGTCACCGAGGCTCTTCGTGATCTCTTCGACGAGCAGGCCGGGCACGGCCAGCACCACGATGTCCGCCTGCGCCGCCGCCGCGAACTGGGTCGTCGCCGATGCGCCGTTGCCGGTCTCGGCGACGAGTTCCTCCACGCGCTTGCGGTCCGGCTCTCTCGAGCCATAGATGATCGTGTGTCCCTGGGCGGCGAAGGCCTTGCCCAGTGCGCTGCCGACGTCGCCGGTGCCGATCATCGCGATCGTATCGGCGAGTGCGGGCGGGCTGGTAACGAGCATCAGCCAGGTGATGAGGAGCGCAAACCTTTTCGACATGGTCGAGCCTCGAGCGTTTGGAAATGTCGATTATAGAGCCTGATGAGTTATGGTACCGGCCCATGAATAAAGTAACGATTGCAAATTGGGACCAACTCGAAGATCGCAAGCCGGCTCATGCGCTGGTCGCGGACGTCGACCTCGTCATCGTCCGCTACGACGACAATGTGTCGGTCCTGTATGGCCGCTGCGCGCATCGCGGTGCCCTGATGGCGGACGGCTACGTCGATGGCGACAACCTGATCTGCGGCGTGCACTACTGGGACTACCGCTTCGATACTGGCGTCAGCGAGTACAACAATGCCGAAACGCTGCACAAGTTCGGCGCCTGGGTCGAGGACGGCAATGTGCTAGTGGACGAGGACGAGATCCGCGGCTGGGCCCGGGAAAACCCGCAGCCATACAATCGCGGCGCCTACCAGGGCGCCTTCCAGGACCCGACGGGGACCGCGGACGAGCCCTACGTTAAATACATTCGCAAGCTCGCGACCGAGGGGCTGAGCAAGACCGGTCACCACGGCCCGTCCGCCGCGATGGGCGTGTCGCGCAAGCAGTTGCCCCAGTGGGACGACATCCAGTTCGTGGTCGGGCAGCTGCACAAGTTGCCGCTTCTCGACGACGAGCCCGTCGGAACCGACGTCGTAATAGGGCCCAACGCGAAAAAGCCGCTGACACTGGACATCCCGCTGTTCGTTTCCGACATGAGCTTCGGAGCGCTGTCCGAGGAGGCCAAGGTGGCGCTGGCCAGGGGTGCGGAACTCGCCGGCACGGGCATCTGCTCGGGCGAGGGCGGCATGCTGCCCGACGAGCAGCAGGCAAACTCACGCTACTTCTACGAGCTGGCCTCGGCGCGCTTCGGTTTCTCGTGGGACAAGGTGCAGAAGACCCAGGCTTTCCACTTCAAGGGGGGGCAGGGCGCGAAGACCGGCACTGGCGGCCACCTGCCGGGCAACAAGGTCAAAGGCAAAATTGCCGAGGTGCGCGGCCTCGCGGAAGGCGAGCCGGCGATCTCGCCGGCGCGCTTTCCCGAGTGGACGAAACTCGGCCAGTTCCGGGACTTCGCGGCCGAGGTGCGTGAGCAGACGGGCGGCGTCCCGGTCGGTTTCAAGCTCTCGGCTCAGCACATCGAGAAAGACATCGACGCGGCCCTCGAGGTCGGCGTCGACTACATCATTCTCGACGGTCGTGGCGGCGGCACGGGCGCCGCGCCACTGATCTTTCGCGACAATATCTCCGTGCCGACCATCCCGGCGCTAGCACGTGCGCGGCGGCACCTCGATCGCTGCGTCGCCGACGGCATCACGCTGGTCATTACCGGCGGCCTCCGGCACCCGGCCGATTTTGCGAAGGCGCTGGCGCTCGGCGCCGACGCAGTTGCCCTCTCCAATGCCGCGATCCAGGCGATCGGCTGCATCGGCATGCGTGCCTGCAACACCAACAACTGCCCGGTGGGCATTGCCACGCAAAAGGAGCATCTGCGCTCGCGCTTACCTGTCGACGTCGCGGCGGAGCGCCTGGCGCGTTTCTTCCAGGCTTCGGTCGAGCTGATGGCCGTCCTGGCGCGGGCCGCCGGTCACGATCACCTCGGCAAGTTCAATATCGACGACCTGACAACGTTCAGGGCGGACATGGCGCGACTGACGGGGATTGCTTACGGCGGCGTGGCCGGACCGTAGAACTCGCGGACCGTTTCGTCGGCGATGCGCTGCAGGAATGCGGCGGAATCCTTGTCGATTTCCCCGAAATAGTCGTAGTCGATGCCGACGACCGAGTGGCGGTAAATGCTCTGGTAAACGACGCAGGCCGCGAGATAGGTGCCCAGCATGCTCGGGTGCGTGCCGTCGAAGGTCTCGTGCAGCACGATGTCCGGCCGCTCGGCGTAGGCGCGCTCGAAGGCCAGCCCGACCGGGATGACCAGCGCGCCGAGCTCGTTGCCGACCGGGATGTAGGTAGCCCTGATCTTGTTGATCAGCCCCGGCTCGTAACGCTCGTCGGGTTCGACGTAGGCGTGGGTCATGTACAGTGAGACTTCCGCGCCCGTCGCACGGATCTTCTTGCTGAGCTCTATGGCGGTCTCGCGAAACTGTGTGCGGCTTGCTTCGGTGAGTACCTCCATGCTGCCGCCCTGCAGGATCACCAGTTCGAACGGCTCGTCGATGCCCAGCCGGCCCGGCTCGAGCAGGGTCTCGACCGGGTGCTGCGACAGGCGGGCGCCGCCGATGGTCGCAGACTTGTACCTGTATTCATCCTTCCCGTACGGGCCGAGTTCCTCGGCGATCCGCTCGACATGGTTGTGCAGGCTGTCGTTGTAATAAAAGTAGCTGTTGCCCACGAACAGCACGCGCTTTGGTGCCGTATTGTCGAGCTGGCGGATGTCCGGCCGCAATTCCAAAGAACCCGCGACGCCTGTGCACAGCGCCGCGGCCAGGACCAGGATGCTCAGTCTTCGCATCGGGCGAGAATAATCGAGCCGTGCTGCGCTGACCAGCGCCGGCCCTGCTATGATCGCAATCCGATATGGCGACAACAACAACATCGGACAATAACCGGGGACCCGAACGCTACCAGCTGGTTGGCCGCCTCCTCGGGCCACTGGTCTTCATCGCGATGCTGATAGCCGGGCAATGGCAGCAGACGATGGACCCGCTGGCCTGGAAAGCCGCCGCGGTCGGGCTCTGGATGGCGATCTGGTGGGCGACCGAGGCTATCCCGGTGCCGGTGACGGCTTTCCTGCCCATCGTCATCTTCGACCCGCTGGGCATCGCGACGATCCGGGACGCCGCGGCGCCGTATGCGAACCCGATCATCTACCTGTTCCTCGGCGGCTTCCTGATGGCGCTCGCACTCGAGCGCTGGAACCTGCACCGCCGGATCGCGCTGGCGATCCTCGACCGCACGGGCACCGAGGGCCGGCGCCTGATCGGCGGGTTCATGCTCGTGTGCGCGCTGCTCAGCATGTGGATGACCAACACGTCCACGACGATCATGCTGCTGCCGATCGTGCTGTCGGTGATCGGGGTCATTCGCGAGAATGTGCCCGACCTGTCGGAGAAGGCCCGCACGGACTTCGAGGTGGCGATGCTGCTCGGGCTCGCCTACGCGGCGAGCATCGGCGGGCTGGCGACTCTTATCGGCACGCCGCCGAACGCGCTGTTGATCGGCTATCTCGCCGAGAATTACGGCCTGGAAATCAGCTTCGCGCGCTGGATGACGGTGGGCATCCCCGTCACGATGCTCATGCTGCCGGTCGCCTGGCTCGTGTTGACACGGTTCCTCTATCCCGTCCACGTGCCCGCCAGTCAGGCCGTCGACAGGCACCTGCACGAGCTGCGCCAAGAGCTCGGCAAGATGACGGTGCCGGAAAAACGGGTTGCGATCGTCTTCGGGCTGGTCGTGTTCTCGTGGATGTTCCGCAAGCCCTTGACGGGCTGGCTCGAGCTGAGCGGCATTTCCGACGCCGGCATCGTCATGACGGCCGGAATCCTGCTGTTCCTGCTGCCGAGCGGCGATTCCACAGGGCGGCGGCTCATGGACTGGGAAACCGCCATCCGCCTGCCCTGGGGGGTGCTGATCCTGTTCGGCGGGGGGCTCAGCCTGGCCGCGGCCGTATCCGATACGGGCCTTGCCCTGTGGCTGGGCGAGAGCCTGGCGCCACTCAATGCGTTCGGGCTCGCGGTGCTGGTCGTCGCGGCCGTCGCGCTCGTCATCTTCCTGACCGAGCTGACCAGCAACCTCGCAACGACGGCGACGCTCCTGCCCGTGATGGGCGCGATTGCGCTGCAGGCCGGGCTGCCGCCGCTGGTCCTGACCGTGCCGATCACGATTGCCGCCAGCTGCGCGTTCATGCTCCCGGTCGCGACGCCGCCCAACGCGATGGTGTTCGCGACCGGCCGCCTGCACATCCCGCAAATGGTGCGGGCGGGCATCGTCCTCAATATCATCGGTATCATCATCGTCTCCGTCATCGCCCTTTACCTCGCGCCCAATGTCCTTGTCTAGAGTCCTCGTTGTCGTTCTCTTCCTGGCCGGCTGGTCCCAAGAGCCGCCCCGGGAGCCTTTTGACGTGCTGCTCTTTGGCGGGACGGTGTTCAGCGGCGAGGATGCCGAGCCTGTCGTTGCCGACATCGGCATCCGCGGGGACCGGATTGTCGAAATCGGCGATCTCGGCGACGCCGCGGCCGAGGAGCGGCTGGATGTGACCGGTCTTGCCGTCATGCCCGGGATCATCGACGTTCACAGCCACGCGATCCGCGACGACCCGGAGCGCAGCGGCATCTTCCGCTGGCCCGACGCCGAGAACCTGATACGGCAAGGGGTGACGACCGTGATCGGCGGACCCGATGGCGGCTCGCCGCTGCCGCTCGAGCACGACTTCCGGCGCCTGGAGGAGAGCCCGGCGGCCGTCAACTTCGGCAGCTTCGTCGGCCACGGCTCGGTGCGTGAGCTCGTCGTCGGTCTCGACGACCGGCCGGCGACGGACACAGAGCTGGAACAGATGCGCGCCGAAGTGGAGAAGGCGATGAGAAGCGGCGCCTTCGGGCTGTCCTCGGGCCTGCTCTATGTGCCGGGCAGCTTCGCGCCGGCCGAGGAAGTGATCGAGCTGGCCAGGGTTGCGGCGAGTCACGGCGGCATCTACATCAGTCACATGCGCAACGAGGCGCAAGGGCTGCTCGACTCGGTCGAGGAGACCATCCGCATCGCCGAGGAAGCCGGCGTCCCCGCGCAGATCACGCATCACAAGGCGATGGGCAAGCCCATGTGGGGGCGCTCGGCCGATTCGCTTGCGCTGGTCGATGCCGCCAACGCGCGCGGGCTCGACGTGAGCTCCGACCAGTACCCGTACCCGGCATCCTCGACCGGGCTGCAGGCCGTGTTCCCGAAGTGGAGCCTCGACGGCGGCGACGAGGCGGTCAGGGTACGGCTCGAGGACCCCGGGCAGCGAGCGAGGATCCGCGAGGGCATCGTCTACGCGATGATCAACGAGCGCGGCGGCAACGACCCGTCCAGGGTGGTGCTGGCCTACTGTGCCTGGGATATGTCGCTGAACGGGCTCGACCTCGCCGAGATCCTGCGCCAGCGCGAGGTCGACGTAACGATCGAGAATGCGGCCGAGCTGATCATGGAGCTCGAGCATGCCGGGGGCTGCCAGGTCGTCTATCACGCGATGTCGCTCGAGGATGTCGAGCGCATCATGCTGCACCCGAAAACGATGATCGCGGCCGACGGCGGCATCGTCGCGCCGGGTTTCGGCGTGCCGCACCCGCGCTATTACGGCACCTTCGCTCGCGTCCTCGGGCACTTCGTGCGGGAGCGTGAACTGCTGCCGTTGCCGACGGCGATTCACAAGATGACGCTGATGCCTGCCGAGCGCATCGGCCTCCCGGACCGCGGGCGCATCGAGGTCGGCGCCTACGCCGACATCAGCGTTTTCGACCCGGCGACGATCATCGATAAGGCCACTTTCGAGGACCCGCACCAGTACGCCGAGGGTGTCCGACACGTCTTCGTGAACGGCGTGCCTGTGCTCCTCAATCACGAGATGACCGGCGAACGGCCGGGACGCGTGTTACGTTCGAGCGCCTACGTGGCCGGTGAGTAGCGACCCGAGCCGGCGGTTTGCCGCCCTATTGCTGGCGACCGTGATCGCCGCGAGTGCGGTTGCCTCGTTCGTGCAGAACGGCGGCGGGGCCGTCGACGTCCAGGACATCAAGATCCCGACGCAGAACGGGCAGTGGCTGGTCGCTGACCTGTTCAAGCCAGCGTCGGCCACGGCGGACAACCCGGCCCCGCTCGTCGTGGTCGTGCCGGGCTTCCAGCGCTCGAAAGAGGCGCTCTCCAATATCGCGATAGAGCTCGCCCGACGCGGCATCGTCGCGATCTCGATCGATCCCTACGCGCAGGGCGGCTCGAGTTCGTCGCTGAGCCGGCGCGCGGCGACGACCGAGGGCTACGGCATGTTTGCCGTCGTCGACTACGCCGCGAGCACCGGGAACCTCAACTACATCGACAGGACGCGCATCGGCGCAACGGGGCATTCCGCCGGCGGCAACGCGGCGATTCGCGGCGCGAATTATTTCGGCCGCGAGGCGCAGCAGACCGGCCGGCCGAGCAAACTGCACTCGGTCTTCGTCTCCGGCTACGTGCTCACCCTGACGGACGAGGTCCTGCGGGACGTCCGCTCCAACGTCGGCATGAGCTACGCTTTTTACGACGAGGGCGCCTACCGCAATGAGCTCGGCAACGCGGACATGCGCCGCGCCCCCGAGGCCCTGCGGCTCGTCAATTCCGGCCTGGCCGCCACGGGGCAGTCCATCGCCGAGGTCGAGCTCGGCCGCCATTACGGCGACGTCGAGGCCCGCACGTATCGAGTCGTGCACAACGAGCGTGTCCTGCACCCGTTCCAGCCCTACATCGTCGAGGCGACGGCCAACCAGGTCGAGTACTTCGAGAAGGTCTTCGGCCTCGACACCGGGCTGTCGAGTCGCGACCAGGTCTGGCAATGGAAGGAGGGCGCCAGCCTCGCTGCACTCGTTGCCGCGTTCGTACTGCTCGTGCCGGCCGGGCAGCTGCTGTTGCGGCTGCCGATGTTTGCGCCGCTGGTCCACCCCGTGCCGGCAGAACTGCCGCGCCCGCAGGGCAGGGGCCGGGTGCTGTTCTGGACACTGTTCGTGGCCGGCGCGCTGATTGCCTGTTTCTCCTATATCCCGATGGCCGAGCTGTCGCAGGCGCTGTTCGTCAAGGCGTCAACTCGCGAGGCAACCTGGTTTTTCCCGCAGCGCATGAACAACGCGGTCATGATGTGGGCCGTGCTGAACGGTACGGTCGGTTTCCTGATGTTCTGGCTGAGCTACCGCTACTTCGGGCGGCAGCACGGCGTGGTGCCGGCGATGTGGGGCGCCGGCGTCAGCGGCCGGGAACTCTGGCGGACCTTCCTGCTCGCGCTGACCCTGTTCGTCCTCTATTACCTGCTGCTGTTCGCCATCTATTACTTCTTGCACGTCGACTACCGCTTCCTGTTCATGGGCGTACGGGTCTTCCGGCCGGTCGAACTCGTGCTGCTGGTCATGTACGTGCCGTTTTTCTTTATTTTCTTCCTGTCGAATTCGCTGCGCGTCAACGGCGCGCTGCGCACGGAGGGGATGGCGGAATGGAAGCGCCTGCTGCTCGCGGGCATCAACAACTCGATCGGCCTGTTCCTGATCGTCATCGTCCAGTACGTCACGTTTGCCGTGACGGGGACGGTCTACTGGACCGACGGCTGGCTGTACGTAAACCTGCTATTCGCGGTCGTGCCCATGATGTTCGTGCTGCCGTACTTCAACCGCTATTTCTTCCGCATGACCGGCAGGATCTACCTGGGGCCGATGGTGACCTGCCTCGTGTTCATCATGATCCTGCTGACCAATACGGTCTGCTACCTGCCGCTGTAGGCGCGGCTTCCGTGGGAGCGGCTTCCGGCCGCGACCCTGCGCAACAGCGAGACGGCAACGGCCGTCGACCGCGGCTGACTCAGACCCGTTCGAAATGCGCGGTGAAGTGCCGCAAGAAGCGCGGCGCTTGCGTTATCCGCATGCCGCGGATGGACTCGCGGCGCTCCCAGACGACCTGCATCGCCTCGATAACGTAGTCCATGTGGCTCTGGGTGTAGACGCGGCGCGGAATCGCGAGTCGCACGAGGTCCTGGCGCGCCGGGCGCTCGTCGCCGCTGTGCGGGTCGAGGCCGAACATCACGGTGCCGATTTCCACGCAGCGTATGCCGCCCTCGATGTAGGCCTCGACCGCCAGCGCCTGCCCCGGGTACTTGAGCGGCTCGATGTGCGGCAGGAAGCGGCGGGCATCGATATACACCGCGTGACCACCGGCCGGCAGGATCACCGGGATGCCGGCCTCGTCGAGGTGCCTGACCACGTAGCGTGTCGATAGCAAGCGGTAGTCGAGGTAATTCTCGTCGAGGATCTCCCGGAGGCCCACGGCGATGGCCTCGAGGTCGCGGCCGGCGAGACCGCCGTAGGTCGGGAAGCCCTCGGTCAGTATCAGGATGTTGCGCTCGCGGTGGGCGAGGTCGGCATCATTGGTGCACAGGAAGCCGCCGATGTTCGCGAACGCGTCCTTCTTGGCGGACATCGTGCAGCCGTCGGCGTAGCTGAACATTTCGCGCGCGATCTCGATAGGCGTCTTGTTCTCGTAGCCGGGCTCGCGGCGCTTGATGAAGTGCGCGTTCTCGGCGAAACGGCAGGCGTCGATGTAGAAGGGGATGCCGGCTTCGCGGGCGATGCGGCTGACCTCGCGGATATTGGCCATCGAGACGGGCTGGCCGCCGCCCGAGTTGTTCGTTACCGTGATCATGATCAACGGGATGCGCTCGCCGTTCTCGGCGACGAGCTTTTCGAGCGCCTCGGTGTCCATGTTGCCCTTGAAGGGATGTGGGGTCGAAAGGTCGGCGGCCTCCTTGCAAACGAGGTCCAGGGCCTCGGCGCCGACGTACTCGATGTTGGCGCGCGTCGTGTCGAAATGCGTGTTGTTCGGGACGATGCAGCCGGGCTTTGCCATCAGGCCGAACAGGATGTGCTCGGCGGCACGCCCCTGGTGCGTCGGGATTACCTGTTCAAAGCCGAATATGTCCTGCACGGTGTCGCGGAAGCGGAACCAGCTGCGCGCTCCGGCGTAGGACTCGTCACCGCGCATGAGCTCGGCCCAGGCGTCGGAGGACATCGCGCTCGTGCCGGAGTCAGTCAGCAGGTCGATGATGACGTCCTCGGCCCGCAGCAGGAACGGGTTGAAATGCGCGGCCTCGATCAGGTGCTCGCGTTCGTCTCGCGTGGTCAGCTTGATGGGCTCGACCATCTTGATCCGGAACGGTTCGATGATGGCTTTGAGCATGGGACGCTCCTTCCCGAAGGCGATTAGTTACATCCGTAACTTAACGGGCGGATGCTCGCGAATCGATACGTAAATCTACAGTGTGTGTCCGGCTAGGGTAACTTGGGCAGCAGCCCGCTCAAGCCGGCGCCAACGATGACGCAGGCGAACGAGATGATATCGAGGTACGGCAGGGGCGAGGCGCCGAACCCGTACAGGGCCAGCGACGCGACGCCGAAGCACAGCATGACGGCGCCGATGACCTGGCGCACCGCCGACGGCGGCTGCCGGTCCCTGCTCCTTCCCATGCGCTCCAGCGGGGTGAGCAGCAGGGCGACCGGGATGAGGAACGCATACAGGACCGCGATCCAGAGCGGCCGTGACAACCACCATTCGGCGCTGCCCGGCGGCAGCCCGAGCCCGAAGCCGCCCAGCCCGTAGGCGATCCCGATGACGAGGATCATTACCGTGATGTGCCAGAGGTACACGGTCATGATCAGGCTGTTGATCAGCACCGTGGCGGCCCAGACCCGCAGGCCATCGAGCATGCGCCGCATCGGCGCCTCGATCGCCATCAGCAGGCCGAACTGGCAGAGCGCCAGCGCGATCAGCGTGATCTTGGGCGGCGCCGTGTTGCTCACGTCCGTGCCCGGGGAGCCCACCATCGCGAAGGGGTAGGGGCCTTTGAAGATCAGCAGGGCCAGCGCCGCAAGGCCGGCGACCGACACGAGCAGCAGCACCGGCGGCTTGCCGATCCTGCCGTCGCGCCACGCATAGCCGAGCTGGTGCACGCACAGCCATACCCAGAAGTAGTTGCTCCAGCCGGTCCAGCGCATGTCTGCGGCAAAGAACAGCCAGTCGACGACAGCACCCAGCGCGCCGAAGACGACAATCGAGCCGTAGCCCCAGCGCTGCCAGGCGCGGTAGGTAAGTGGCGCCAGCACCACCACCATGATGTAGATCGCGAGGAACCAGGTCGGTATCAGCGCCGCGCGCGAGCCGATCCTGAGGTTCGGGCCACTCACACCCGCGAAATGCAGGGCCGCGGACATTGCCGCCCAGAAGAGGACCAGGGCCAGCAGCGGCGTCACCAGCCGATTGAGCCGTGCCGCCAGCCAGCCGGCATAGCGCGTGCCTTTTCTTGCGGCGCTCTCGAGCGACACGCCGTTCGCGTAACCGCCGACGATGAAAAAGATCGGCATCACCTGGAAGACCCAGGTCAGCCACTGCGTCGAGCGCTGGACCTCGGTGAGCTTGCCGCCCTCGAACGCGCCGTCGGCGTAATAGACCGTCGCGACGAGCCAGTGCCCGGTGATGACCATCAGGATCGAGACCGCGCGCAGGAAGTCGACATAGCGGTTTCGGTTTTCGGGCGTCTGGGCCGCCATCGTCTTGGCGGCTGACCATATTTGTGTCATATTTACACCAACCTTATGAGTGAAGCTACACTAACTCTGTATGCCCTACACATATGACTACCCGCATCCGGCCGTCACGGTCGACATCGTGGTCGTGACGATACACGACAATGCGTTGAAAGTACTACTTATTCGCAGGGCGCAGGAGCCGTATGCCGGCATGTGGGCGCTCCCCGGCGGCTTCGTGGAGATTGACGAGAGCCTGCGGCGTGCGGCATGGCGCGAGCTCCGAGAAGAGACCGGCGTAAGGGCCTCTTTCCTCGAGCAACTGGGGGCCTTCGGCCATCCGGACCGGGATCCCCGGGAGCGCGTCATCACGGTCGTGTACTACGCACTGGTGCCGCACGGGCGGCTGCAGGTGCAGGCGGGCAGTGATGCGGCCGAAGCCCGCCTGTTCGACCTCGAAGCGCTGCCGGAGCTGGCGTTCGATCACGCGAAGATACTGCGCCGCGCACGGAGTCGTCTGCGGGAAAAGATCGAGGAGCCGGTGATCGCCCTGCAACTGGTGCCCGAGACGTTCACGCTGACAGAATTGCAGCGCGTCCACGAACTCGTCCTGGCGCGAGGACTGGACAAGCGCAATTTTCGCAAGAAGATGCTGGCCCTCGATGTGATCGAGGCGACGGGCGAGACGAAGCAGGCAGGCCCGCACAGGCCTGCCCGGCTTTACCGGGTCAAGGACCCGGCAGACGTGCCGTATCGGCCTACCTGAACTGGTAGCCGATGTTGGCCGAATACACCCACGGGTCTATGTCGATCGTGCCGAGACTGAAGCGGCCGTCCGGGCCCGCGAAAACATCTCTACGCTTAGGTACAAGCGCGAATTGACTTCGCCTGCAGCAGGCCCAAGCTAATTTCCGGAGGTAGGAACCATGATGAAATACACGATGCACCCGCATCACCAGGCAAGAAATCCAGATCGCGAAGCCAGGGCCGATGACGGCGAACGTGAGAGGCTGCTTGACTCGGTCGCCTGGGCCGTTTTCTTTATCTGGGTTGGTGGGTCATGGCTGGCAGGGCTGGCGTTCGGTTATGTCCTGCTCGGAATCGGTATCGTGACGCTTCTTGGGCAGGCGGCCCGGCGTCTGCTCGGGCTCCGGCTCGAGGGCTTCTGGTTGTTCATCGGCTGCGGTTTCTTCGCGGCCGGGTACTGGGAGCTTTGGAACGTCGGCGTGCCGCTGGCGCCGATCGTGCTCATCGGTGCCGGCATCGGCCTGCTGGCCTGGCAGTTTCTGGGCCGGCGCCACAAGCGGTAATCAGTGCGCTGGCCGTGGGTGATCGTGCCTGCGGATCTCGCGAATCAGTCGCCAGCAGAGCGCACTGCCCCAGGCGAACGAGACGAGAAACACGCCGAGGCCGACGTAGAACAGCCAGATCAGATCCAAAGCGCACTGGATCGGCGCCGAAAACAAGCCTTCCGTGCCCGGGCAGTTGATCCTGAAGGCCACGAAAAAGGCGGCGTAGATTAGCCACGGCATGACGAGGACGATCGCGGTCTTCGAGGCGTCGTTCCTGAGCGCGCTATAGCGTAAGCGGACACAGTCCGCGAAAAACAGGTAAAACACGGAGATGACGTGGCAAGCCGCGAGCAGGAAGATCAGCGGTTCGTAAGGCAGCTGTGTCATCGCGTTGCCGGCTAGTTGTTGGGCGCCCCTTCGTTGATCCAGCGCTCGATCAGTTCGATCTGGCGGGCGCTCAGCATTTCACCCTTGCCCGTCGCAAAGCTCTCCTCGTTGTGCGGCGGCATCCGGATCTCCGGCGCCGTCTTCCCGGCAACCGTCAGGTACAGCGCACTGGACATGGCGCTGCCCGGCACCACGACCGTGCCGTACTGCGTTCCCTGCAACAGGTCGTCGTAGGTCTTGAGGCTCAGTCCGCTGACGGCCTCGCCTTCGGCTTGATTGTCGTGGCACTGGATACAGGAGGCCTCGAGGATCGGCTGGATATCCTCGCTGAAGCTGACGTCGCCCTCGCAGCCAGACATTGCCAGGCACGCGCCGGCAACGCCGAGTTTCCACAGGTTGCTTGTTGTCATTGTCCGGTCCTCCAAAATCCTCGCAACAGGCTATTCCTTGTGCCCGCTCGCAGCAATCGTGGGTTTCCGCAAATGCCCGATTGAGGCATGATCGAGTGACATCGGGAGCAAGGCATGACGTACCGTAATTACGAGCCGATCGATCCGCGCGAGGCGTTCACGGCGACAGCGCGCCCCGACGACGAGTCCACCCGATCACTGGCCGCCTCGCAGGCTGCGTTCCTGCTGGCGCTGCGCGCCGGCGTCCTCGGTGATGACCCCGTTACCGAAAAGCTACCGGCATTTCCGCTGCCGGACCTGCGGGCGATCCGCAGATCCCGGCACCTCAAGGTCGCCGAGGCCTGCGGGCCGCTGGGCGCCAGCGAACGGGAACTGCGGCAGGAAGGCGAGCCTCGGCTCGAAGCCGAGCTGGCCCGGCTGGTTCGAACACTTTACGAGCGGCCCACGCTCGAGGTGGCGGCTGCGGTATTCGAAGCCGCGATGTTCAGCCCGCATCCGCTCGTGTCCGTCGCGGGCGCCGCCGGTGCCAGGGAGACGACGCGTCTCAGGCCATCGATCCGGAACAACCTGCAGGCCGGTTTCGATTGCGCGGATCATCTGACCTCGCGAGTGGCACTGGCGGCGATGAGCCAGATCGAGCCGATGCAGACATTCGCGCTGCAGAACGTGATCGCCCGGCCAGAGTCCCAAAAGCGCGACCGCGAATCGACCACGGCGGTCGTCACGCACGGTACTTTCGCAGCAGAAGGTGACTGGTATCGCCCCGGCGGCGATTTCTACGAAGCACTGAAGAGGCAGCGGCCCGACCTGCACGTCCACGACACGAGTTTCACGTGGACGGGCGCCTACTCGAAACAGGCACGCAAGGCCGACGCGGCGCTGCTTGTGAAATGGCTCGGTGACCAGGGGCTCGAGCGCCCCGATTTCTTTGCTCACAGCCATGGCGGAACGGTGGCCCACCTCGCGACCCGGCGCGGCGCAGAGTTCGACCGCCTCGTGCTGATGGGCTGGCCCGTGCACAAGCGCTGGTACCCCGACTTCGACAAGGTGAAGCGCATCATCGACATTCGCGTGCGCCTCGACCTCGTGATACTCCTCGACCGCGGGCGGCAGCGGTTTCGCACAAGGCGATTCAGGATCGAGAAACACCGCAACGGGTGGTTCGACCACAGTTCGACCCACGAGCCGTGGTACTGGGACAAGCACGGACTCTGGAATGTCATTTGACACGCCGGTGAAACGCAGGCCCGCAACGTTGAAAATCCTGGCAGCCGGCGTCGCCTGGCGCTGGCTCGGTACCCGCCGCAGCGCCGAGACGCTGATGGCGGCCGTCGCCGCCCGCGATGAACAAAGCCGCATGCTGGCTGGTATGTCACTGGTCGGGGCGGGACGCCGGTCTTTCGACATGATCGAGGCCAAGCTGCGCGCCGGCGAAGCGCCGGCGCCGGCATTGCGCTTGCTGGCGGATATCGACCAGCCGCGCGCCCGCGCCGTGATGGAACGGGTCATCGACGAGGGCCCAGCGGAACTCAGGGGTACCGCCGGCGAATGCCTTGAGCTTCTCGATCGCATCGCGGCATCGGAATCCGGCGGCAAATAAGGCACAATGCGCGCCCGGAGGTCACTATGAACAAGACAACGAATCTCCTCATCTTTATCGCCGCCGCGCTGCTGGCAGGCTGCACGCAGGGCGAGGCGCCAGGGCCCGCCGCGGAATTGCCGGTGCGTTACGCCAGCGCCGACCTGGCCGACATCGGATCCGCCGAGGCGTTGGCCGAGCTCTGCGCGGCAGAGGAGGCCATGTTCCGCGAGCACTTCGCGGCGCTGGAGGCCTTCGACGGAGCGCCGACGGTCGATGGCTACTACCGCTCGCTGGACAGCCTGTTTGCCAGCCTGCAGACCGTCTCCTCCACGGCGAGCAGCCTGGCGGCCGTGCATCCCGACAAGGATCTGCGCGATGCCGGCGACGCCTGTTCCCAGCTGCTCGCGAAAGTCGCGACGGACATGAGCCTGTCGCGCCCGCTCTACGATGCGGTCAGCCGCATCGACATCGCCCATGCCGATGCGACGACGCAGCATTCCATCGAAAAGCTGCTGCTCTCGTTCCAGCTCGCCGGCGTGGACAAGGACGACGCGATTCGCGAAAAGATTCGTGAACTGAATGATGAGATCGTGGCGGTCGGCCAGGAATTTGACCGCAACATTCGCGAGGACGTGCGCAGCCTCGAGCTCGATTCGGTGGACGACCTCGAGGGCCTGCCGGAGGACTATATCGCGGCGCACCCGCCGAATGACGACGGCAAGATTGTTATCTCGACGCAGTATCCCGACGCGTTCCCGTTTTTCGAGTACGCGGAGCGCGATGACCTTCGCAAGGCGTTGTCCACCGTCTATGGCCAGCGCGGTTTCCCGCAGAACGAGCCCGTGCTGCGCAGGCTTATCGAGGCGCGCTACGAGCTGGCCCAGCTGATCGGCTTCGACAATTACGCGGAGCTCGTGACGGCCGACAAGATGGTTGGCTCCCCGGAACGAGTGGCCGCGTTCATCGACGAGCTCGAGGGCTACACCGGCGAGGTCCAGGAACGCGAGTACGCGCTGTTGCTCGAGCGTCTGCGCGAGGAAGACCCGGACGCCGAGCGCCTCGAGTCCTGGCAGAACGGCTGGATCGCGGGCAAGGTTCGCAGGGAGCAATACGGTGTCGACTCCAAGGTCGTGCGCGAGTATTTCAGCTACAACAACTCGAAAGAGGGCATTCTCGAGCTCATCGAGGAGCTTTTCGGCGTGCGCATCGAGCCCTGGGAGACCACCACCTGGCACGAGGACGTCGAGGCCTACTCGCTGTTTGACGGCGACGAGGAAAGCGGCCGCTTCTATCTCGACATGCATCCGCGCGAGGGCAAGTACCAGCATGCGGCCATGTTTCCGTTCGTGAATGGCATCAAGGGCGTGCAGCTGCCGGTCGCCGCCCTGGTCTGCAACTTCCCGAGCGGCGACGAGTCCATGCAGTTTTCGCAGGTGAACACGTTCCTGCATGAGTTCGGCCACCTGATCCACTGGCAGTTCGCCGGCCACCAGGCGTGGAGCAATGTGTCGGGCATCAACACGGAGTGGGACTTCGTCGAGGCGCCCTCGCAGATGCTGCAGGAGTGGGTCTGGGACTACGAGACGGTGTCGCGCTTTGCGAAGAACGCCGCCGGCGAGACACTGCCCGAGGACCTGCATGCGGCTATGGTCGCTGCGCGCGACTTCGGCATAGGCATGGGCACGCGCCGGCAGCTTGCGTTCGCGGCCCTGTCGCTGGCGATGTACAGCCAGGCGCCCGATGACATCGAATTCGACGCGCTTTATCGAGTGATCGCCACCGAGCTCACGAAGTTCGAACCGATCGAAGACACCCATTTCTGGGCGGCCTTCGGACACCTGAACGGCTATTCCGCGATCTATTACACGTACCAGTGGTCGCTGGCGATCGCGACGGACATGTTCACCAGTTTCGAGGAAGCCGGGCTGCGCAACGTCGAGGTTGCGGGTGCCTACAAGAACAAGGTGCTGGAGGCGGGCGGCAGCCGGCCGGCCGAGGAACTCGTCACCGACTTCCTCGGGCGCGATATCAGCTTCGAGCCCTACGCGGATCGCCTGCGCGGCGAAGGTACCTGACGCTTGAGGGAGCGGCTTCAGCCGCGACCGGCTAGTCGCTCCCGTCTATGCTGAACTTGAACTGCAGGAACACGATGCCGCTCATCGAGCGGTCGATCAGCTGCTGGTCGTAGATTTCCTCGACGGCTTTTTTCGGCAGGTAGGTCAGGTTCATGCCCACATGGTCATTGCCGAAGGTGACGCTGGGCAGCACCCCCGGAAACGGCCGGTTGTCGTTGACGTCCTTGCGGGTCATCAGGAAGGCGTTGATGCCGGCGTCGACGTAAAAGCCCTTGAAGCGGTCGGTCGAGTACAGCTCCCGGTGAAAGCCGCCGCCGGCCATGTACGACACCTGGTCGTTGCTGTCCCGGAAGCCGTTGGCCATCAGCCGTGACTTCCAGCGGGTCTCACTGTCGAACTGGTACTCCAGGCCGAGACCGAAGTTGTCTTCGTTCCAGTCTTCGCTGGCGCCCAGGTGGAAAGACTTGCCGTTGATGACAGCGCTGAACTCGCCGGCGGCCGATGCCTGAGGCACAGCGGCCAGGGCTATGGCGGGAATTACTAGAGCTAAAGCGATCCTTGCGTTCATGTGACCATCGATGCAAGCCACATGCCAAGGATAAAGCCTATTAATTTTAACTACTTATGATGGCAATCTCCGCACGCTGTAAAGATCTCCGACAAAATCGGCCAGATTATGGAACCTTGGCTGCCCGCCGGCCGTGAACAAGGGGAATAATAGGCAGGTTCGCAATCAATCGATCTTGGGCACATGCAGGCAGAACACTCCTCGCTGGGGCAGCAGGCGTTTGGAGAGGGCGCCGATAACCTGACGACCGTTCGTTACCGGTCGCACCAGGATGCGCTTGCTTTCTTGCAGGGCGCCATACGCAGTCCGAATGGCGTGGCGCTGTTGCGCGGCGCGGAAGGCGCCGGCAAGACGATCACGCTGCGCGAATTCGCGATGCAACTCGCACGCGACGCGGAGGTCGCATTCATCAGTGGCCGCCAGCTGAAGCCACGCGGCATGCTCACGAAGATTCTGAGCCAGTTCGGTTTCGACACCACCGCGGAATCGGACGACGAGCTGCTGCAGACTATCGCCGAGTTCACGATCCAGCAGACGCGTTCGTGGCAGGCGCCGGTGCTGATCGTCGACGACGCGGACCGCATGTACCCGAGCACCCTGCGGTTCCTGAATACGCTGGCCGCACTGTCCACACAGGGCCGCTTCACGCTGCGCGTGGTGCTCTCGGGTAACCAGGGCATCCAGTCGCTGTCACAGTCCGAGGGCATGACCAGCCTTATCCAGCGCAGCCCGGGGATGTTCGAGCTGGAGCCCTTGAGCGTCAAGGAAACGATGATCTACCTGCACGCGAGGCTGCAGGCCGCGGGCAGCGATCGCGCCGACACCGTGTTCCCGTTCGATGTCTGCGACCGATTGCGGGAACAGTCCGATGGTTGGCCGGGCCGACTTAATCACTTCGCGCTCGAGGCCATAAAGCGTGCCGCCGGTTTCCCGATAAGCGTCGTCGACACGTACTCGCCGGCCGAGGTACCCGAGCTGACACCTGAGTCCCTGCCGGTGCTGGGCAAGCCCAAGGGTGCGTGCCGGCTCCCGCCGCGGCTGATCGTCAGCAAGGACGGCAAGCCGCTCCTTGAATACACGTTTGGCGAAAAGAAAGTGCTGATCGGCCGTTCCGATTTCGCCGACGTCATTATCGAGGACGATTTCGTCAGCAAGCTGCACGTGATGTTGCTGCTGTACACCGACGCGCTGGTCCTCCTGGACCTGAACAGCGCCAACGGCACGACGGTCAACTCGGTGAAGGTCAGCAAGACCATTCTGAAAGACGGTGACATCATCTCGCTCGGCCACCACCGCCTCAAGATCGAGGATGCGCCGCCGATCAGCGCGGATATGGAGGCTATCCTGAAGAGTCCGGACACGCTGAAGATGAAGAACCTCATCGACATCCGGCGTCAGCGGGCCCGCCGCCGGACGAAGCTGGCGAAGAAGTGACAGGCGGCCGCCGCCCGGCTGGGCCGCAAAAATACTTATAGATTCCGCGTCTCTCGCCCCCATGACATTGTTGTGAGATGTCGATCCATGAAGGGGGCTGACATGTTTACCACGACAACCAGCGGCGCCGAGGGCGAGCGCGCGCGATGGATACGTATCGCCGCGCTGGCGGGCGCCACACTACTCGTTGTCGCCTGTTCGACGGCGCCGACCATGCGGGACGTCGAGACGGTAACCGCCGACACGCGCATCGCCTACGGCAGCGTGGACGTCTTCGGTGACAAGGGCGAGCCCGAGAAATGGGGCGCCCGATGGACGGGCTACAACTACTTCTACGTCACGATCCTGCCGGCCGGTCGTAGCGACGCAATAACGTACCAGCTCGATGACGACGGCATGTTTTACTGGGCGCTGGAGCCCGGTGACTACACCTTGCTGGGCTATCACTGGACCAAGGCCCAGACGCAACGCACCGGCCATTTCGGCGCGGATTTCCGTGTTCCGGAAAGCGGGGGCGACGTGTATCTCGGCTCGATCGAGCTGCGCAGCACGGGATTTGGGCTCGTGCCGATCGTGGTCGATCGATTCGATGAGATGGCGGTGCGCTACGGAATGAGATTCCCGGGCCGCCGCGGCGCGTCGGTGAGCGCCCTGGTCGACATGCCCGGGATGCTCGGCAATGTCGGCGACTACCGCTACCAGTGCCACGAAGCCTGGGGCATCGAATGCAGCGATCGCTTCAGTGGCGTGACACCCGTGACGCCGGACTGCAAGAAGACCGGGTTTCCGATGATCCAGACCCTGCAGCCGACGTTCAAGTGGCAGGCTTCGTCGCGAGAGGACGTGACCTATGACCTCGTGCTCTACGAGGCGGCGCGGTACAGCCTCTCCGGCATGATGGGGGACTCGTACATGCGGGGTCGCCGCGTGGCCTATGTCGAAGACCTGGAGCAGTCGAGCTGGGCACCTGAAACGCCGCTGCGACCCGACACACGGTACTTCTGGTCCGTGCGAATGCGCGACGGTGAGACGGTGTCGGGCTGGTCGACACAGAGCCACTTTACGTTCATGCTTGTCGCCTGGAGTTCGGGTTACGGCAACTGGTTCCAGTTCAGGACGTCGTAGCGCGGCTTCGGTAATGTGCGAGACGCAGCAAACGCTGTATGGTTTGTTGCGTTCTGCACGAACATCACAACTATAAGAGGGTTTATCGTGAAAAGAATCATCACTGCTGCCCTGCTGTCTCTCGTAGCGTTCACGGCAAGTGCCGGCGATACCGATGACGTCATCGCGCACGTCGAGAAATTGTGGGAAGCGCGTAACGCGATGGATTACGAGACCCAGTGGGATCTCGTCAGCAAAGACGGGGCATTCGGCGCCAACTCCAACGGCACGTTCTTCAGCTATGCCGAGAAGGGCACGGTCGACGACGTCAAGGAGGGCCTGGCCGGCGTCAAGGTCAGCAGCATCTCCGTCATGTACCCGAAGGCCGCGGTCATCGCGGACGGCGTGGTGCTGGCGCGCTATTACCTCGAGGGCCAGATAGAGTTTGCCGACGGCGTCCGCGAGTCCATGTACCGGACCCGCGTCACCCAGATCTGGGTCAAGGAAGACGGCGAATGGAAATACCGTTCGTGGCACTTCTCGCCGCTGCACCAGGGCGGTGTACACCGCGACTGAGGTAAGCGCGTAGTTTGAGCTATCTCTACTACGCAGCCTACGGTTCCAACCTGCACCCGGTTCGGCTGGCGGAACGCGTTCCGTCGGCCGAACTGGTTGGCACGGCATTCATTCCCGGTTGGTCACTGCGGTTCAACAAGCTGAGCAACATCGACGGCTCGGCCAAGTGCAGCATCGAGTCGGGTGGCGAGGGTACCTGGCATGCCATCTACCGGCTGCTCGCGGACGACAAGCGCCTGCTCGATGCCTGCGAAGGACGCGGCAATGGCTATGACGAAATCGCGCTGGACGTGCCGGAGTTCGGCCGCTGTTTCACCTACGTAGTGTCACCTTCACACCTGCGCACGGATCTCGAGCCCTTCCACTGGTACCACGCGATGGTCTTGCGTGGCGCCGAGTTCAACCGGTTTCCCGAGGAGTACGTCGGCCGTATCCGCTCGGTAGCCGCCATTCCGGATCCCGATGAACGGCGCAGCCGTCAAAACTGGAACCTTGTCAGCCAGTTGCGTTGGTCCGGGCACTGATTTGAACAAAGGCGCGCGGCCCTCTACCAACAGTTCTATACTGGAACGATGAAGCCATCGACGCTTCGCATCGGCTACCGCTACCGTCACAATCGGCTGGCGGACAACTACGACGCCGTCGTGATCGGCTCGGGCATGGGCGGCCTGAGTTGCGCGGCTCTGCTCAGTGATCTCGGCTGGAGGGTCTGCGTCCTCGAGCAGCATTACACGGCCGGCGGCTATACGCATTCCTTCGAGCGCCACGGCTACGAGTGGGACCCCGGCGTCCACTATATCGGCGATGTCGGTGCGCCGACGACGACCCGCAAGCTGTTCGACTTCCTCTCCGAGGGCCGGCTCGAATGGGCCCCGATGGACGACGAGTACGACCGTTTCTACATCGGCGACAAGGTATTCAACGCCGTTGCCGGCAAGCAGGCCTTCCGGGACAACCTGGTCCGCCAGTTCCCGGAAGAGGCCGCGGCGATCGACCGTTACATGGGCCTGCTTGCAAAGGCCGGCAAGGCGGTGTCGGCGCTGGGGGCCGAGCGCGTCCTGAAGCCGTGGCAGCGCGCGGTAATAAGGCCTTACCTGCGCTGGCAGAAACCGGCCTGGCTGTATCGGACCGCCTACGAGGTGCTGAGTGAGCTGACCAGCAACCAGGACCTGATTGCGGTGCTGTGCGGCCAGTGGGGTGACATGGGCCTGCCACCGAAACGGTCGGTTTTCCTCGTGCACGCGATGATCGCACGGCATTACCTGCACGGCGGCTATTACCCGGTCGGTGGCAGCTGGCGTATCGCCGACAGCATCATCCCGAAGATCCAGAAGGCGGGTGGCGAAGTCTTCACGTATGCGAGCGTCGAGCGGATTCTCGTCGAGAACGGACGCGCGCGGGGCGTCGAGATGGCCGACGGTCACCGCATCGACTGCGACCGTGTCATTTCCACCGCCGGCATCCACAACACCTTCGGCCACCTGCTTGCGGCTGACGTCGTGGAGGCGCATGGATATGACAGGCTGTTACCTCGGGTGAAGCCGAGCTACGGCCATGTCGGCGTCTACATCGGGCTCACGCAGACCGCGAAAGAGCTCGGCATCCCGAAAACCAATTTCTGGATTTACCCGCACAACGACTTCGATGCCGCGGTCGAAGCATTCGTAAGTCGTAACAGCGACGAGTTTCCCGTCGTCTACATTTCCTTCCCGTCGGCCAAGGACCCGGACTACCTCGACAGGCATCCCGGAACGGCCACGATCGAGATCGTGGCGCCGGCGCCCTATGAGTGGTTCGAGAAATGGTCGGGCAGCACCTGGGGCAAGCGCGGTGACGACTACGATGCGCTCAAGCAGAATCTCGGCGAGCGACTGCTCGAGTATGTCTATGAGAAACTGCCCCAGGTGCAGGGCAAGATCGATTACTACGAGGTGTCGACACCGCAGTCCACCAACTGGTTTTCTGCCTACCAGTTCGGAGAGCTGTACGGACTCGAGCACACGGCCGAGCGCCTGAAGCAGACCTGGCTCGGGCCGAGAACCAAAATCGATGGGCTGTGGCTGAGCGGTCAGGACACGCTCACCTGCGGCGTGACCGGTGCAATGATGGCCGGCGTTCTGACCGTGACGGCGATGGTCGGCCCGCGCAAATTCGGACCGCTTGCGAAGAAAATTTTTGCCTGAAGCCGAACAAGTATAACCGCCAGAGCGTGACCTGCGTCACGTGTGAAATCCTGTTTGTTCGATATAACATAATTGAACGAGGAGGAAGCGATATGGGTTATCGGTCTGGTGAGGGCCGGGTATTGCCGGTCCATGATCTTCGTGACTACTTTCGCACGTCGATAGACGAAGTGATCGTGGAGCAGGGTGTGGATCTCGACCCGCACGCAACCCACTATGTCGTCAACATGATGACCTTGTTCGCACGCTCCGAGCAATTCTACGAGGACGATGGCGACCGCTTCGGGGTGAGGCCGCTGGCGATCATGCTGGCCGACGCCGCCGACGCCCCCAGCCAGGAGCACCGCAACCAGACCCTGCAGCGCATCGGCGACGTTGCCCTGTTCATCGCGGGGTTTTTTGCCGACAGCCTTGCCAGTAAAGCTGTAGACGTCGACTACTACATCTGCATGGGCGAGAGCGCCTACGGTTCCTTATCCGAGGAAGTGCGCGGCACGTTTCGCGGCAATGCGTTTGCCGATATCTATCGCGAGCTGGCGCTGAAGTTTCAGCTGCTGATCGACATCCTCAACGAGGTCCGCGCGGCAGGTGGTTCCGGCTCCGACGCCGACCTGTTGCGCACCTACGAGGTCTGGCGCAAGACCGGTAGCAAGCGCGCCGAGAAGCTGTTGCGCCAGCAGGGTGTCGTGCCGATCAGCGAAGCGCAGGGCAGGCGTCACTGACATGCTCGACGCGCTGCAGCGACAGCTGAGCGATATCTACCAGGCGGCGCATGCGCACGACGTGCGCGACTACCTGATCACGGACCCGACGCTCGCCCGCGTGCTGGGCCAGGAAGCCTTGCTGACCAATACCGAGGAAACCCTGCTTGTGGCCGAGGACGAGCAGGGGCTCGCGTTGTCGCTGTTCCTCGACGGCGATCTGTTAAGCCGTCTCGAGTCGGCCAACCCGCTGGATAACCTGAGAGCCGAATCGCTCGACGATCTCTGGAAAGTGCTCGAGGGCGTCAGCCATTTTCACTGCGTGGCCTGGAAGGCGATGCAGAATCGCTCGGTGAGCCTGCTCGAACTCGAGCTGCAGGGCGAAATCGACAAGTACGTGAGCACGATGCTGCTCGCCCTCGGCCAGGCCGACACGGAATTGCCGCGACGCCTGCACGGCTGGCTGTTCGACAACGTGCGCTACCACGAGCAGCTCGACGACGAACAGTACGAACGTTACCGCTCGGCCAACGAGTATGCAGCGCGTTACTGCCACCGGTTGCGCCGTCGCCTCGTCCACAACGCCGAGCGCGCGCTGGGCGAGCTGCGTGACTTCTACCGCATGCAGTTATCGGAAAAGATCAGCCACATCCACTCGCGTGCCTGGGCGCAGGCCTGAGCCTGCGCCCAGCGAGCAGGGCTACGGTGCCGGTGGCGGCGGGCTCGCGTTGACGTCGACGATGACCTCGGTGGCCTCGAACAGGTTCTCGGTCTCGGTACTGGTGTCAGTACCGAAGATGTCGACGACCTGGCCGACGTAGAGGTCGGTCGGGAATGTCCCCATCGTCACCGTGGAGCCCGTCACATCGACGAGCAGGATGTAGTGGCCGTCGACCAGCGTCACGACAAAGTCGCCGCTGTCGGTGGTCACGGTAAACGTGTCGACCGCGCCTTCTTCGATGACGCTGATCGTGCCGCTTATCTGATCCTCATCGGGCGGTGTCACGAACACCAGGGCCGCGTTCAGGACGTCGGCACTGACCACGCCCTCGACGCTGAGGTCCGCGCCCAGCACGACCGCTTCGGGACCGAGCTGGCCGAGCTCGTCGAAGAACAAGGTCCCATCCTGCAGCTGCACGGCGATCTCTTCTTCCGTCTCGGGGTTCGTCAGCATCAGGAACTGGCCCGCGTTCGGCTCGCTGACGACCTCGCCCGATTTCGATACGACGTCGGGACCGATCTGCAGGAGCACGGCATTGAGCAGGATGCCGCCGTCGAGCGAGTAGGTGCCGATCACGGTGGCCGGGCTCATGTCCGGCAGCGCATCCATATCGAACGCCGCGACTGTGCCATCGGTACCGAAGATGCTCGTGTCCATGTTTGTCGCGACGTTGACGCAGTTGTCGGGCGCCTCGACCGAACATAATGCAAAAGTGCCCGCAGCATAGTCGATGTCGGTCGCCATACCTTCGACGCGCGCAAGGTCGAGATCGCCGGGGAATTCGCCGGAATCGCCGTCCATGAACTCCGCCTTCACGACGGGCCTGAAGTTGTAGCGTCCGCTATTGCCGGCACCCACCGCCATGAAGGACTTGTCGGCCTCGATGTCGACCTCGATGATCAGCGTCCGGCCAGGCAGGATCTCGATGCCGTTGGGGTCAAGCAGGTCGATCTTGCCGTTCGCCGGCAGGGCGACGTTGGGTAGCACGTTGCCCTCGAGGTCGACGAGTTCGATGTCGCTGATCAGCAGCCGCAGCTTGGTGTAGATGCCGGGCTGCACCTGGGCCAGCGCTATCGGCGCGTTGAAGTGCTGCAGGTCGAGGATGTTGTGCGTCTGCGGCATCTCGCCGGGCTCGAGCTCGTAGAGCACCTGCTGCCCGTCGACGTTGTCGCCGCCGATCAGGATCGCGCCCTCGATGGCGACGTTGATCTCGCTCAACTCGTCGGTCGGTTTGTCCGTCAGGAGAAGCAAGATGGTCCCGGTGGTCGGCTGCGGGTCGTTGTCGACGGCGGGGATCTCACTGGTGGAGGAACCGCCACCACAAGCCGTGATAAATAAGGAAGCGGCTAGCGCCACTGACACCAGCCTGGTTCGTGTAGTCTTCATGATCGCGCTCTTTGCTTGTTGTGGTTTGTGTGATGGAGATCACAATTTAGCACTGCGGCATTTGGGCGCAACTGTCTCCGGAATGCGACATTGACATAACGTCCGTTTACACGGCAGCGGTCTGTCAGTGTGCTGCCCGGTGCTCCTCGAGCGTGCGCGCGGCGTCGAGCTCATCGCTCAGACGCCGCGTTTCGGCCAGGGACCGGCTATTGCTTCGATTTCACCCAGTTGTCGAGCACACCGATGCTGCAGCCGAACTTCTTGTGGCCGTTGCCGAGGCCAAGGGCGTCGACGACCTGGTTGCAGGAACAGCCCGCCGTGTCGACCGTCGAGTAGCTGCGGCCAGGTCCGTTGCCGTTCGGGTCGCTCGTATCGAAGTCGAAGTCCGCGTCGGTCAACGCGAAGCGGTTCGTGCCGAGCTCTCGGTCCAGCATCTCGGGTATCACCGTTCCCGGGCAAACATCGGCGTCGTCATTGACCCCGTCGTCGTCCTTGTCCTTGGTCAGGAACAGCACGAGCCCGTCGTGATCGGAAGATCGCAGCGGCGTGGTGGCATCGTTGATCAGATCGACCGCCGCGTCCGCGTTGCCGCGGCCATAGCCGAAGCCGCGAATCGACGCATCGAGCGCCATGCTCGTCAGGGCATGATCGAGCACCTGTGCGCTGCCCCGGAAAATGAACGAGTAGCGCTCTGCAGATTCGATCGCGAGTACCTGGTTGATCAGGTCCGGGTCGACGTAGTCCGAACCCGGCTCCAGGCTGGCTGTCGGGTCGACATCCCCGCGAATCACGCCGAGCACGTCGACAAAGCCGTCGCTGAACTCGAAGGCATTGAAGTCGCCGGTGACCACGAGCCGGATATCGGGATCGGCATCCTGCAGCGCCTGGATGGCCCCGGCCAGCGATTCAGCCTGTGCGAGCCTTTTCAGCCTGACGCGCTCTTGCCCGCCATCGCCCGGGCCGATCCCGCTTAGCGACCGGCCGTGCACGTTGATCACGGCGAACGGGTAATCCGCGCCTTCGTTGATCGAGCGGCCTTCGAGCAGGAGCGGCGGCCGGTCGTTCAGCAGCGAGCCGTCGTAGGCGAAGATCTCGTCCTTGTTGATCTGTGTG
>JBFFSI010000023.1:0-31801 GCA_041572475.1 Woeseiaceae bacterium | reverse complement strand
CATGGCCACAAATTACGTTCTGATCGATTACGAAAATGTCCACCCCAGGAACCTCGAGCTGCTGACGCAGCACCCGTTCAAGGTGTATGTGTTCGTCGGGGAAAACCAGGCGAAAATTTCTTTCGACCTGGCAGACTCGATGCAGTTACTCGGCAATCACGCGCGCTATATAAAGATCGCCGGCAGCGGCCAGAACGCGCTCGATTTCCACATTGCGTACTACATCGGCGAACTTGCCGCAGCCGAACCGGGGGCCAGTTTTCACGTCATTAGCCGCGACAAGGGATTCGATCCGCTGATACGGCATTTGAAATCGAAGCGTATCAGGGTCTTGCGCGCGCGAGACCTCACCGAGATTCCGCCGCTGCAGCTGCCGGTCTCGACCAGCATGGACGAGAAGATCGCCGCGATCGTCAAGAACCTCGGCGGCCGCGGCCAGTCGCGCCCGCGCAAGGTAGGGACGCTCAAGAACACGATCAACACGCTGTTCACGCAAAAACTCGACGACGCCGACCTGACGAAGCTTGTGCAGGAACTGCAGAAACGAAAGCTGATCGTGGTCAATCAGAGTAACGTAAGCTACAAGCTCCCCCACTGACCCGGCAGAGCGGGTCGGTCTGCGTGTCTCGTCACTCGCGCCCGCCTTCGCGCAGGAGCCCGGGCATTGCCCGGGGCATTCTCGAGGCACGCCCATTTCCGCGCCCATTCGCGATATATGGCCCTTTGTAGTCCATCGATCCCATATAAGAATCATTCACTCATGGATGAACGATGACCAAGGAGAATGAGATGGATCTCAAAAGAGCGATGATGGCTACCGGAGCGGCGGCGATTGCCGCCTGGCTCGCCTGTGGGCCGTCGCCCGTGGACTCGGACGGGGCAGAGTACGCTGCCGTGCCAGCATCCGCGGTGCAGGCCAGGGCTACGAAACGGGCGCCGGACGAGGAGAGGGACTCTGTCGCGACCGGCGCCGCGCCCGCCCGGCGCAGCTGCGACATCGTCACGCACTACCTGCCCGACGGCGAGGGCACAGCGACAGCTGCCTATTCCTGCGAGCTGCGCGATCCCGCGCCACCGCAGCCTTACGAGAGCTACCCGACGGCTGCGCTGGAGTCACTGGCGTATGCCGATCCCGAGGCGGCGGCGGTACTCAGCCTGCGCTGGCGCCGCTCGGACACGGCGGCGGCGATGAGCATGGCGTTGCGCGCTGCGGCACTGTCCGGGGGCGATGCGGGCCCGGTCGTCGCCTTCTCGAACGCGTACCCGGCGCCGACCGCAATCGACGACGTCCCGGTGCGCCAGACCGTGCACGTGAAATACGTGCTCGGCACGGTCACGAAGCTGCTCGGGGACGAACGCCACAGCGTGCCGTATTTCGAGGCGCTTATCAGGAAACATTCCAGTGAGCCGGATCGCGAGATAGCGCTGCTGCAGCGGCGTGCGAACGCACTGCTCGACGAGATGCGCCAGGTCCAGCTCGGGGTGACCGGCGCAACGACGATCGGAGGGTAGCGCGATGGGTACCGCATGGAAGGCCATGGCGCTGGCCCTGATAACGCTGCTGAGCACGGACGCGCGGGCACTCGATCGTCCCGAGGATCGTGACATCTACGAGGACGACGGCTACAGCTACCCGGGGTGGCTGTGCACGGCCTGCCGCGACCCGGCCGATTACCCGGCGGATTTCGCGGCCTTCGCCTACAACGCGTACTGGGGAAGCGACAACTGGGCATTCAGCTCCCGGCTCGGTATCCCGTTCCGCGTCTACAATCTCGAGGGCCAGTGGGTGGTGGTGTGGTTCGAGGATCTCTTCTTCGACTTCCCGTCCCTGTTGCCCAATACGATGGAAATTCGAATCCGGCTGGAGACCGGGGAAATCATCACGATCACGGTCGTGCAGGGTGGCCCCGATCTTCCGGTTGGTGACGATACCGCGGCGGAGCCTGCGGGCTGCGAATGCGATGGTGAAGAGTCGGAAGATGCGGAAGACGGCATCGACGACGATTTTGTTGACGAATACTACGGCTGGGACGAGTGGGAACCCGAAGGGTACGTAGAGATCATCGACCCGGATGAAAACGGGGACTTTCCGGAATGGATAGAAGAACTCTGAAAGGGATCAGAATATCGCTCGCACGAGCAGCAAGAAACCGAATGCCGCGATTGGTATGCCCACGGGCGCCGCGAGGACGGTGATCGTGATCGCAGTGCCTGCAGCCATGAGACCGAGGCCGAGCAGGCCGCATACCAGCCGGCCCACGAGTTCGAGGACCGCTGTCAGCAGGCGCCAGATCGCGTAAAAAGGCCAGAGTAAAACCGGTACGTCGCGTTTGCTCATCATGGACCTTCCTGCATCAACTGGCCGCGGGCGGTAGTCGGAACCCCGACGGAATAGCGGGTCGAGTCCCGGGCGGCCTTGCCGATGAAAAAGGGGCAGCGTTAGCTGCCCCTTTTTCGTCAATGCGCCTGTGCCTGGGCGGCCGATTCCACGTGCGGCAGGTGGTGCTCGCACTCCTCGGTGAGATGCTCCGCGTTGCGCACCCAGTTGCACGTTTCACAAGTACAAGTTGTTTCGTCATGGTGCAGCTCGCTGTACAGCGACTCGACGAGCTTGATGCCCTCACGCAGCGATGCGGCAAGCGTCTCCATCGGCATCTCCTCGAACTTGCGAAAGTCCTGGAAGCAGGTTTCCCACCCGCAGTCATCGCCGGTGCAGTGATTGCACCGCTCGCCGGTGGCTGCAAACATGTTGTCGTGCTGGTAGTTGTGTTCTTCTATGAGCTTCTTGATGAGTAGACGGGGATAGGTAAGCGCTTCAATCAGCTGTTGCCGCATGGCATTTCTCCTCCTTCATCCACGGTGATGGATTGATAAACCTCTCTTCGGAAAACTAAGCTTATTTGCTCGCCTTGTCCAGTTCAGCGGGTCTCGGGGTTCGCGCCGTCTGACGCGACTTGCCGCACAGAATTTTCGGCCCGGATGCTTTAAAAAGAGAGACCAGTGCGGCGGTACGGGTGGCCGTGCCGGCAGTTTTACATAACGGAACCAGGCATGTCAGGGAACGGCAGATTGCCCATCGTAAGGGCCGGAATGGCCCTGTTGCTCGCATTGTTCGCGCTCGGCGGCTGTTCGCTGCCGTCGTTGCGCCCTGATGCAGGCCCCGAAGTCGAGATCGCCGTGGAACCGCCCGTGCCGGAGGTCTCTGTCACGCCGCTCGAACGGACGCCTCTGCCCGCCGAGTTGCCGCCTGTCGCCATCGTACTGACCAACAGCCAGCCGGCTTATGCCGACGTCGCGATGGAACTGACCCGCCACTTCACACGGCACGAGATCTACGATCTCAGTCGCTCCGGTCGTCCGCCGGTCGCTATCTTGCGGTCGATCAACGACTCCGAGTCGGGAGCCGTTATCGCAATCGGCCTCAGGGCCTCACAGTCCGCCGTGGCGATTTCCGACAAACCGGTCGTGTTCAGCCAGGTTTTCAACTACGCGGAGCATGACCTTTTGCGCGAGCGCAGCCGAGGCGTGTCGGCGCTGGCGCCGCTCGATGCGCAGCTGGCCGCGTGGAAGAGAATCGATCCGACGATTGCACGCGTCGGGGTGATCGTCGGCGAGGGGCATGAGCAGCTGATCGTGGATGCGCGCTCGGCCGCCGAGAAACACGGAATCGAGCTGCGTGTGCAAATTACCGGGTCGGACCAGGAGACGCTGTATTTCTTCCGGCGCATGATTCGCGATATCGACGGCTTCTGGCTCCTGCCCGATAACCGGGTCCTGAGCCCGCGGGCGTTGCAGGAAATGCTGGGTGAGGCGCGTCGGCAGCAGGTGCCGGTCAACGTCCCGAGCGAGTCGATGCTGCAGCTCGGTGCGGTGGTCAGCATGTCGACCGTGGCCTCGGATATCGCCAGGACCATTGCCGATATCGTCCGCCGGATCCAGTCCGGTGGCCTTTCCGGTATTCCCCCGATCACGCAACTGTCCGAGATACGCGTGGTGACCAACGACACGACCCAGGTTGTCGAGCGATGAAAGTGGTTGCCGATGTCCTGCGGCGCTGGATCGCCGAACCAGTCCGGCGTTTCCGCTACGCGGACGGCAAGCGCGTGCTGGTTCACGAGATCCTCTGGATCCAGGTCTTCAGCGCGGCGCTCATCGGCGCCCTCGCGATCGCAAGCCTGTACTGGGGAGGGCAGTGGGTCCTGCAGGACAACTACGGGCGCTGGGCATTGCAATGGACGGAGGAACTCAACGAGCTCGGTTCACCCCTGTTCCTTGCGGACGACGACGAGGCATTGCTGCGGCTGGAGAGTTTCGTCCAACGTTACCCGGAGATCCAGGGCGTATCGTATTTCGGGAAAGACGGCACGGCGCTGTTCTCCGTCGGCGACCGAGACGGCATGGGGCTCACCCATGACCTTGGCAAGTCCCGGTTGGAAGACGCTGTTAAGGTCATCGGGGACAAGAAGCCGTACCTGATGAGCAGCGATTTCATCAATCCGCGGCAGTTCGAGATCCTCGCGCCCGTGTGGACCGAATCAATGGCCGAATCCGGGCTGTTCGATTTCGACCCCGAGCGCATGGACGCGCAGACCCGGACCGAGCTCCTCGGCTTCGTCGGCATACAACTCGATTTCGTCATCTTCCATGATCGTCTCCTCGCCAATATCAAGGGCGCGATCCTGATACTCCTCATCCTGCTCATGGTGTTCGCGTTCCTCGGAAGGCGCGCCCTGCGCAGGGCGCTGTCCTCGATTTCCGACCTGCAGGATCCGATTCGCGAACTGGCCAAGGGCAACCTGGGGGTAAAGTTTCAACCCGCAGAGCACCGAGAAATCTCGGACATCGTCGAGGCTCTGGAGACGACGGCAACGGCACTGGGCGAGCGGGACGCCAAGCTGCTCGAGATGGCTAATCACGATTCACTGACCGGCCTGTTCAACCGTCGCCGTTTCACCGAGGAGCTGAAGAAAGAAATCATCAGCGTCATGCGCAAGGGGCATTCCAGCGCACTGCTGTTCGTCGACCTCGATCAGTTCAAGTACATCAACGACGCCTGCGGTCACCCGGCCGGGGATCGCCTGATTCGCAAAGTGGCCGACGAACTGGTCCGCAGCGTGCGTCGTGATGACGTCGTCGCCCGCTTCGGTGGCGACGAGTTTGCCGTGCTGGTGAAACAGACCGACATACATGGCGCCCAGTCCTCGGCCGAGAGCATCCTGGCGAACATGCGCCGTCTCGCGCACGTCGAGGACGAGCATGTCTTCCACGTGCATTGCAGCATCGGCGTTGCCATGCTGACCGGTAACAACCTGCACTTCGACGAGCTTATCAACCAGGCCGATATCGCCTGCCGCGAGGCCAAGTCTGCGGGCCGGAACCGACTGGCAGTCTATGAGTACTCGGAGAACGCCGAGGAGCGCGATAAGGCCGACGTCGGCTGGATCAACCGGTTGCGCAAGGCGCTGGACGAGGACAGTTTCCAGATGCGTTTCCAGCCGATCAACGACATACGCACCGGCGAGACGACCCATCACGAAGTCCTGATTCGCCTGCCCGCCGAGGACGGGACGCTGGTCTTGCCCGATGCGTTCCTGCCGTCCGCGATGCGCTTCGGGCTGATGTCCGAGATAGATTTCTGGATGATCGAACACGCTGCACGGGCCTACGCCGAATACTCGGAGCCGATGCGGCGCCTGCGCCTGTCAATCAACCTGTCGGCCAATGCTTTCGAAAACGACAACCTCGTCGATCACGTGGCGGCTGCGTTCGAGAAGCACTCCGTCATGCCTACGGACATCATCCTCGAGATCACGGAGAGCCTTGCGGTGCGGCGGCCGCTGCACGTCGATCGCCAGATTCGCCGGCTCCGCGAACTGGGCTGCCAGTTTGCACTCGACGATTTCGGCACCGGCTACAGTTCCTTCGGTTACCTGCAGAAACTGCAGTTCGACTACATCAAGATCGACGGGACTTTCGTCGAGGATCTCATGAACAATCCCGTCGACCAGAAGATGATCCGGCTGATAGCAGAGATCGGTCACGAAGCCGGCATGAAGACGATCGCCGAATACGTGCAGGATGCCGAGTCACTACTGCTGCTGGGCGAACTGGGCGTCGACATGGCGCAGGGCTTCTTCGTCGGCAAGCCGACCGAGAGACCTCTGCAGATCAACACGCCGATCGCCATCCAATCACGCCGTCTCTGGCAGACTCAATCCTAGCCATCCCGTTCAGGGGGCGTTCACTCGACGTACAGTCGCGGTTAAGGGCCGCGAGACTATTCTGGCTGCGAATCACAAGGAAATGTGCATGAGGAGGACGTCATGGACATCGTCATCGCAGCAGAGAAGCCGAGTATCGCCAGCTTGCTCAGTGAGCATACCCACCGCGACATCGCGCCCGAGGACATACAGCTCATGGAAAACCCGAATGAGACGGGCAGTTTCTATATCGGCTGGCAGTTCAAGCGCTTCATGATGTCGCCGGACGGGCGCATAACGAATCCGGGTGTCGAACGGCACGACTGAGATGCGGGACCCACGCAGGACGCGATAGGGTCGGGACAGGAATTGTTGGATAATGGCGGCCCACACCCAAGCCAGGGCGACGCTGTGACCGATCGACGTCAGTTCATGCAGTCCGTTGGGGCGCTCGCTGCCCTTGCGCAGGTACCTTCGCTCGCGCTGGCGGCAGAGGCGCCGCGATTGCCGCGCCGGGCGATCCCGGGTACTGATGAAACTCTGCCAATCATCGGGATGGGCAATTCCGCCGCGTTTCGTGCCGGTGACCGCGACGCGTCGTGGCGGGTCATCAGCATTTTCCAGGAGCACGGCTCGGCATATATCGATGTCGGCGGTTCGAGCCGGTTCACGGTCGGCGAGATCGTCCGGGAGCACGGCCTGACCGAGTCCGTGTTTCTCGGTTGTTACTTCTCTGGCGAAAAGGACGTGACTTCGAAAGACGAGGCCAGGCGACTCCTCGAGCTGACGGGTCAGCCGGCGCTGGATCTCATGCACAACTACCCGGAAGACGCGGTGCCTTACTGGGATACGTTCAGGCGCTGGAAGGCAGAGGGCCTTACGCGCTACATCGGCGTCGCCCGGCATCGCAGCGAGTACTACGACATGATGATGGGCCTCATGAAAACCGGTACCGTGGATTTCCTGCAGGTGAACTATTCGCTGCTGGAGACCGAGGCCGAGGAGCGCATCCTGCCCCTGGCCATCGACATGGGTATCGCCGTGACGATCAATCGGCCATTCATCAACGGCCGCTACTTCGACATTGTCAGGGGGCATGAACTTCCCACCTGGGCTGCCGACTTCGACTGCAGGTCCTGGGCCCAGTTTTCGCTCAAGTTCATCCTGTCGCACCCGGCCGTGAATTGCGTGCTCACCGAGACCGCCAATCCGAAGCACGCGCTGGATAATCTCGGCGCCGGTTACGGGCGCCTGCCTGACGCGGCGGAGCGCAGGAAGATGCTGGAGTACCTGCGCTCGCTCGCCTGATCGAGGGCAATGAAGGCCCTTGTGATGGTTGCTGCAGGAGGAGGGTGGGTCTTCCTGCGAAGCAGCCGCATCCGCAGGGGTGACATTAGTAATTATCCTGATGCTATTGTGGCGGTCCATCCTTAACATCACCTGCGGTTATGACAGCTCAAGATCTCACGAAACAGGCGGACCTGACTCGCCACAGCCGCGGTACGGGCGCGTCGCGCACGCGGCGCCCGAAATACGTCGATTTCCTGCCGCCCTGCAACGATGCGTGTCCGGCCGGGGAGAACATCCAGGCGTGGCTGGCGCATGCCCAGGCCGGCGACTACAGGGCGGCGTGGCAGGAACTCGTGCGCAACAACCCGCTGCCGTCGATCCACGGCCGCGTCTGCTACCACCCCTGCGAGGACGTCTGTAACCGGGCGTTTATCGACAGTGCGGTGAGCATTCACGCTGTCGAGCGATTTCTCGGCGACCTGGCCCTCGAGGAGGGCTGGCAGTTCGAAAAGCCGAAGACGAGGACGGGCAAGAAAGTCCTCGTTATCGGCGCCGGCCCGAGCGGCCTGTCGGCGGCGTATCACCTGACCAATATGGGTCACGAGGTCGAGATTCGCGAGGCTGGCCCGGTCGCCGGCGGGATGATTCACTTCGGTATCCCCGCGTACCGCATGCCGCGCCAGGAACTCGACGCCGAGATCAGGCGTATCGAGGACCTCGGTGTCAAGATCACGCTCCACCACCGGGTCGATGACGTGCTGGCCGAGAAGGAAGAGGGCGGCTTCGACGCCGTCTTCGTCGCGGTCGGCGCGCACATCAGCAAGAAGATCGATATCCCGACCCGGGAAGCCGGCAAGATCCTGGATGCGGTGAGCTTCCTGTCGAGCGCGAAGCAGGGCGAACCGCCCAAGCTCGGGCGGCGCGTAGCGATCTACGGTGGCGGCAACACGGCGATGGACGCGGCCCGGACGGCCAAGCGCCTCGGCGTGGACGAGGCGATGATCATCTACCGTCGCGATCGCGGCAGTATGCCGGCGCACGATTTCGAGGCCGACGAGGCGATCGAGGAGGGCGTCAAGATCAACTGGCTGCGCACGATCAAGGAAATCGACAAGTCCACGTTCAAGGTCGAGGTCATGGAACTCGACGAGAACGGCAAGCCGCGGCCTACGGGCAAGTTCGAGATGCTCGAGGCCGACTCGCTGATCCTGGCCGTCGGCCAGGACACGGACACGGGTTTCCTCGAGAAAGTCCCCGGCATCGAATTCGAGTGGGACCACACCGTGATCGTCGATGAAAACATGATGACGGGGCACGACGGCATCTTCGCCGGTGGCGACATGGTCCCGAGCGAGCGCTCGGTAACGATCGCGGTCGGTCATGGCAAGCACGCGGCCCGCCACATCGACGCCTACCTCGGCGACGACGTCTACCGGCGGCCCCCACGGCACGATGTGGTCGGTCACGAAAAGCTGCATATCTGGTATCGCACCTACGCGCCAAAGGTCGAGCAGAACCGGATCCCGGTAGCAGACAGGCAGACTTTCGACGAGATCATGCAGAATCTCTCGGAGAGCGATGCGCTGTTCGAGGCCGGCCGCTGCCTGTCTTGCGGCAATTGCTTCGAGTGCGACGGTTGCCTCGGGGCATGCCCGGAAGACGCGATCATCAAGCTCGGGCCGGGCAAACGCTACCGCTTCGATTTCGACAAGTGCACCGGCTGCGCCACCTGCTACGAGCAGTGCCCGTGTCATGCGATCGAAATGGAAGATGAGCCAGCGCTCGCGGAGGCTGCCGCGCCGTGACCAGGAAAAGCACCTTTGACGCCAACGAAGCTGTTGCCCGCGTCGCCTATGCGGTCAGCGAAGTCTGCTCGATCTATCCGATCACGCCGTCGTCGCCGATGGCGGAGGCGGCCGACGTGTGGGCGGCAGCTGGCCAGAAGAATGTCTGGGGCCGGGTGCCCGACATCATCGAGATGCAAAGCGAGGGCGGTGCAGCCGGCACGGCGCACGGGGCCCTGCAGACCGGCGCGCTGACCACGACGTTCACCGCGTCGCAGGGGCTGATGCTCATGTTGCCGAACATGTACAAGATCGCGGGCGAGCTGACGCCCACGGTCTTCCATGTCGCGGCCCGTTCGCTGGCCGCGCAGGCGCTGTCGATATTCGGCGATCACCAGGACGTCATGGCGGCGCGGACCACGGGCTTCGGTCTGCTCGCATCCTCGTCGGTCCAGGTTGCGCAGGACCTTGCCCTGGTGGCGCACGCGGCCACGCTCGAATCACGCGTGCCGTTCATTCACTTCTTCGACGGTTTTCGGACCTCGCACGAGGTCGCAAAGATAGACGAGCTGTCCCGGGAACAGATACGGGACATGATCAATCCCGAGCTCATCTACGAGCATCGCGAGCGGGCGCTCAACCCGAACAAACCGTTCATACGCGGCACGGCCCAGAATCCCGATGTGTACTTCCAGGGCCGCGAGAGCGCCAATCGCTTCTACATCGCGGCTCCGGGTATCGTCCAGAAATCGATGGACCGGTTAGCCGACATCACCGGCCGGCGTTACAAGCTGTTCGACTTTTACGGCGACCCGCAGGCCGAACGCCTGGTTATCGTCATGGGTTCCGGCGCCGATACCGTGATGCAGACCATCGACGCCCTGCCGGACGCGGGTGTCGGCATGGTCAATGTCCGCTTGTACCGACCGTTCTCGGCCGAGCACCTGCTCGCCGCCATGCCGGCATCGGTCAGGTCGATCGCTGTCCTGGACCGGACCAAGGAGATCGGCGCATCGGGCGAGCCGCTGTACCAGGATGTCGTCACTTCCCTGGCCGAAGCGGTCGCCGATGGCCGGAGGAACGCGATGCCGCGCGTCATTGGCGGTCGCTACGGGCTGTCGTCGAAGGAATTCACGCCGGCCATGGTCAAGGCCATCTACGAGGAGCTGGCCAAGCCGCAGCCGAAGCCGCATTTCACGATCGGTATTCATGACGACGTGACGCATCTCAGCCTCGACTACGACGAGGACTTCCAGATCGAGGGCGACAACGTCACCCGCGCGCTGTTCTTCGGGCTCGGCGCGGACGGCACCGTGGGCGCCAACAAGAACAGCATCAAGATCATCGGCGAAAACACGGATCTCTATTGCCAGGGCTATTTCGTCTACGACTCGCGAAAGTCCGGGTCGCGAACGGTCTCGCACCTGCGCTTCGGGCCGGAGGAGATCCGTGCGCCGTACCTGATCCAGTCGGCCAACTTCATCGCCGTTCACAAATTCGACCAGGTACAGAAGATCGAGGTGTTGCGGCACGCGGCGGAAGGCGCCGTGTTCCTGCTGAACAGCCCGTACCCGGCCGACGAGGTCTGGGACGAACTGCCACGACCCGTGCAGGACATCGTCGTCGAGCGCAAGATCCGCCTGTACGTGATCGATGCCTCGCGGGTTGCCAGGGACGCGGGCATGGGCAAGCGCATCAACACCGTGATGCAGGCCTGCTTCTTCGCACTGTCGGGCGTCCTGCCGCGAGATGAGGCGATCGCACAGATCAAGAAGGCCATCGAGAAGACCTACCACTCGAAAGGCCAGGCCGTCATCGACCAGAACTTCGCGGCCGTCGACGCGGCGCTCGATCACCTCCACGAGGTCGAGATTCCATCCGATCGCTTCAGCGACCGGCCGCTGGACGCCATCGTTCCGGACAACGCCCCGGATTTCGTCCGCGAGATCACGGCGGAGATGATGCGCGGTCACGGTGACGACCTGCCCGTGAGCAAGCTGCCGTTCGACGGCACCTACCCGAGCGGCACTACCCAGTGGGAAAAGAGCAACGTGTCCGACACGGTGCCGCACTGGGAGAGCGACCTGTGCATTCAGTGCGGCAACTGCAGCTTCGTCTGCCCGCACAGTGTTATCAGGGCGAAGTTCTTCCACGAGAGCGCGCTGGAAAAGGCGCCCGAGAAATTCCCGTCGGCGCCCATCAGCGCGCGCGGCTTCCCAGAGACGCGGTACTCCCTGCAGGTATACCTGGAAGACTGCACGGGCTGTGGTTTGTGTGTCGAGGCCTGTCCCGTCCGCGCCCCGGACAAGCCCCACATGCGTGCCATCAACATGGGCGTGAAGGGGCCGATACTCGAGCGCGAAAAGCAGAACATCGCGTTCTTCGAGGCGATCCCTTACAACGACCGCGCCAAGGTCGACTATTCCTCTGTTCGGGGCGCGCAGTTCCTGCAGCCGCTGTTCGAGTTTTCGGGTGCGTGCGCGGGCTGCGGCGAGACGCCGTACGTGCGGCTGCTTTCGCAGCTTTTCGGCCCGCGCCTGCTCGTCGCCAATGCGACCGGCTGCTCGTCCATCTATGGCGGCAACCTGCCGACGACGCCGTGGGCGAAGAATGCCGAGGGCAACGGCCCCGCCTGGTCCAACTCGCTGTTCGAGGACAACGCCGAGTTCGGTCTCGGCATGCGCATTGCCGCCGACACGCACATGGGCCGGGCCAAGGATCTCGTCGCCGACCTTGCGGCTGAGATCGGCGAAGATTTTGCCGACGAGGTCATCAATGCCGGGCAGCGAGTGGGCAGCGAGATCCGGGCGCAGCGGGCGAGAGTTGCGGACCTGCGCAGCCGGCTGATGAAAATCGTCAGCGACGAGGGCGACCCGAAAGCGGCCGCGCTGTTGTCCATCGTGGATCACCTGGTCCGGCGCAGCGTCTGGCTCGTCGGCGGCGACGGCTGGGCTTACGACATCGGCGCGGGCGGGCTCGACCACGTGCTCGCGAGCGGCCGCAACGTTAACGTTCTCGTGCTCGATACCGAGGTGTATTCGAACACGGGCGGGCAGATGTCGAAGTCGACACCGCTCGGCGCCTCGGCGCGGTTCGCATCCGCCGGCAAACGCATCGGCAAGAAGGACCTGGCGCTGCAGGCGGTATCCTACGGCAACGTGTACGTGGCCCAGGTCGCGATGGGGGCCAACCCGCAGCAGACACTGCTGGCACTGCGCGAAGCCGAGGAATACGAAGGGCCGTCGCTCATCCTTGCATACAGCCACTGCATCGCGCACGGCTATGATCTCAGGAACGGCCTGAACCAGCAGAAGCTGGCGACGGCAAGCGGCTACTGGCCGCTGATACGCTACAACCCCGCCCTGAGTTCGGTCGGCAAAAAGCCCTTCGTACTCGATTCGCCGCGGCCGCAGATTCCGCTTCAGGACTACATTTACAACGAGAATCGCTATCGTATCCTGACGCGGACGAATCCCGAGGAGGCGGAAAAGCTGCTCAAGAGTGCCCAGGAACTGGTCGAGATGCGCTGGCAGACCTACGAGCACATGGCCAAGCAGGAGCCGGCGAAGTTCCCGCCAACGGCCTGACGGCAATCGGGTGTAAACTGGGGTTGAGTCACCCGGGGTAAGTCCGATGCTAACAGTCCATCATCTCGAAAACTCGCGCTCGCAGCGCATCCTGTGGCTGCTCGAGGAACTCGGCGCCGAATACGAGATCAAGCGCTACGGCCGCGACAAGCAAACCCTGTTGGCGCCGCCCGAGTTGCTCGAGATCCATCCGCTCGGCAAGGCGCCGGTCGTCGACGATGACGGCGTCACCGTGGCGGAATCCGGCGCGATCATCGAGTACCTCGTCGACAAATACGACGATGGGACGCTGAAGCCCCTAGCGGACACGCCGGAGCGGCTCGCTTACACCTACTGGCTGCACTACGCCGAGGGCACGTTCATGCCACTGATGATGCTGTCCCTCGTCATGGCTCGCATCGAGAAAGCGCCGGCGCTCGTACGCCCGATCGCCAGGGCGATCGCGGGCAAGGTGCGCGCCGGCTACCTGACGGCGAACGTGCAGCGCAACCTCGGCTTCATGGAAGAGACGCTCAAGGAACACACCTGGTTTTGTGGTGAGCGGTTCACGGCCGCGGATATCCAGATGAGCTTCCCGATGGAGGCGGCCGAGGTCCGGACCGACCTCGGCAGCGATTACCCGCACTGCGCGGCCTTCCTCGAGCGGATTCGGTCGCGGCCGGCCTACAAGGCCGCATTGGACCGCGGCGGCCACTACGAGCTGCTGGGAGGCTGATTCGGCGGCCGATCAGGCCGCTACGTGCACCGGCTGGCGGCGGGAACCCCAGGTACCGGGCCGCTCTTCGAAGACGCCAGCGATGGCCGCGCCGCAGCTGCCGCAAGTGGCCTGCGCACCCCGCATCCGCAGATTCCACGTCGACAGCTCGTACCAGTCGCGGCCGACCAGGAGTTCCCCGCAGCCAGGGCAGTAAGTGCTGGAGCCGGCCGGATCGTGCACGTTGCCCGTGTAGACGTGATGCAGGCCATTGCCAAGGGCTATCTCGCGCGCGCGGGTCAGGGTCCGGTGGGGCGTGGGCGGCGTGTCGAGCATCTTCCAGTCGGGATGGAAGGCCGAGAAATGCAGCGGCACCTCGGCGCCCAGCTGGTCCGCGATCCACTGCGTCATCGCGTCGATCTCCGCATCGGAATCGTTCTCGCCGGGAATCAAGAGAGTCGTCAGCTCGAGCCAGGTCGAGGTTTCATTCCTTATATACGAAATCGTCTCCAGCACCGGGTCGAGGTGTCCGCCGCAGATCTTCCAGTAGAAGCGGTCCGTGAACGCCTTGAGGTCGACATTGGCCGCGTCGATATGGCGGAAGAAGTCCTCGCGTGCGGCCTCGGTGATGTAGCCGGCCGTCACGGCCACGGCATAGATGTCCTGCGCGTGACAGGCGATCGCCGTATCGACGGCATACTCGAGGAAGATGACGGGGTCGTTGTAGGTGAAGGCGACGCTGCGGCTGCCCGTGCGGACGGCGGCCCGCGCAATGGCCTGCGGCGACGCCTCTTCCTGCAGCCGGTCGAATTGTCGCGACTTGGTCATGTCCCAGTTCTGGCAGAACTTGCAGGCCAGGTTGCAGCCCGCGGTGCCGAACGAGAGCACGGGCGTTCCCGGCAGAAAGTGGTTCAGCGGTTTTTTCTCGATCGGGTCGATGCAGAAGCCCGATGAGCGACCGTAGGTCGTGAGCACGACCCCGTCGTCGCCGCGGCCGCGCACGAAGCAGAGTCCACGTTGCCCGCTCCGGAGCTTGCAGAAGCGCGGACACGCATCGCACTGCACCCGGCCGTCGTCCAGCCGGTGCCAGTACTTCGTGCTATGACCCTGGATCGCTGTCGTCACGTATACCTACCTATTCAAAGATTGACTCATTGGCCTAAAATTGCAAGATGCCAATCGCATCAGGCGCGATCCGGGGTAACAGCAAATGACCATGATCCGGACACCTGCGGTCGCCGGGTCTTTCTACCCGGGCGACGCAGCGCAACTGGGCAGGACGGTCGGGTTCCTGCTCGATGAGGTGGAAAACGGTGTGGGGGCTGCGCCCAAGGCCCTGATCGTCCCGCACGCCGGCTACATCTATTCCGGGCCCGTGGCCGCGACGGCCTACGCGAGGCTGCGGCCTCACCGGGACCAGTACCGGCGTGTTGTCCTCCTCGGGCCTTGCCACCGAGTTCCGGTCAACGGCCTGGCGCTCTCCGGCGCCGATGTTTTCCGGACCCCGCTGGGGGATGTGTCGCTGGACAGGGAACGCATCGCTGGCATCGCATTGCCCGGCGTCGAGGTATTCGACGAGACGCACCAGTTCGAACACAGCCTGGAAGTGCATCTGCCATTCCTGCAGTCCGTGCTGCCCGACTTCCTGCTGATCCCCATCGTCGTCGGCTACACGCGGCCCGAACGGGTCGCGGAGGTCCTCGACGAGCTCTGGGGTGGTCCCGAGACCCTGATCGTCATCAGCTCGGACCTGAGTCACTACCAGGAATATGACCGGGCGCGGGCCATGGATGCGAGGACCTGTCACGCCATCGAGACCATGGATACTGGTGGGCTCGACCATGACACGGCCTGCGGCGCAACGCCGATAGCCGGGCTGCTGATCACGGCGAAACGACGCGGCATGCAGGTGACGACGCTCGACTTACGCAATTCCGGCGATACCGCCGGGGATCGCGACGCTGTCGTGGGCTACGGGGCATGGTCATTCACGGAACAATGAGGTTTGTTTTCCTCGGCCTGCTGCTGGCGGCGTTTGCCGTGCAGGCCGAGGACTACGCGGCGGCTCGCGATGACCTCGTCAGACAGGTCGTGCGGTACGCGCGCCTGGCCGGCGATGCGGGTGGCGGCCTGGAGGCTGCCGTCGTCGATTCACTGGGCGCGGTTGAGCGCCACCGCTTCGTGCCGGAGCGCGAGAAGCCTTATGCGTACGACAACCGGCCGCTGCCGATCGGCTACGGGCAGACCATCTCGCAGCCCTACATCGTCGCGCTGATGACCGATCTCATCGATCCGCAGCCCGGTGACGCGGTACTGGAAATCGGGACCGGCTCGGGATACCAGGCCGCGGTCCTGGCGGAGATTGTCAGCCAGGTCTTCACGATCGAGATCATCGAGCCGCTGCATGTGACGGCTACGGAACGCCTCGCCCGGCTCGGCTATGACAACGTCACGACACGTCTCGGCGACGGCTATTTCGGCTGGCCGGAAGAGGCACCCTTCGACGCGATCGTCGTGACGGCGGCGCCGAGCCACGTCCCGCCGCCGCTGGTGCAGCAGCTTGCGAGGGGCGGCCGGATGGTCATCCCGGTAGGCGGCCGCTGGGCCACCCAGCAACTGCTGCTCATCGAACGCACCGAGGATGACGAGATCATCACGCGGCAGGTGGCGCCCGTGCGGTTCGTACCACTCACCGGCAAGCACTGACCGCCTTGCGTCGCCTGCTACCGGCAATTTCGCTCATCTCCGCGGCGGCGATCGGTTACGAGATCCTGTTGATGCGGCTGCTGTCGATCATCCAGTGGCATCACTTCGCGTACATGATCATCAGCCTCGCGTTGCTGGGCTATGCGGCAAGCGGCGCTTGCATCGCGGTGTTCCGGCAGCGGCTGCAGGCTCGCTTCGAGGCAGCGTTCGCTGCCTGTGCATTGTCGTTTGCTGCCGCGATGCCCGTGTGCTTTTTCGCTGCCCAGCAAGTGCCATTCAACGCGCTGGAGATCGTCTGGGATCCAACGCAATGGGCCTATCTGGGCGCTCTTTACCTGCTCTTCTTCGTCCCCTTCTTTTTCGCGGCAAGCGCAATCGGTCTCGTATTCACCTGCTGGCCCGGGCGGCCGGGCCGAGTGTATTTCTTCGACTTGCTCGGCGCCGGGACCGGGGCCGCATTCATCATCGCCGTGCTTTTTGCCGTCTCGCCGAAAATGGCATTGTACGTGCTGTCGGGCCTGCCGCTGGTCGCTTCGCTACTGGTCGGCGCCGGCGGTGTTTTGCGCCGCAGCGCTTACATCGGCGCCGCGGTTTACCTGGTCCTGGGAATGTCGGCTTCACTGTTGGGCTGGCCCGCACTCGAAGTATCGGATTACAAGGGTCTGAGCCAGGCCTTGCAGGTCGTCGGCGCACGGCGGGTCGAGGAGAAATCGAGCCCGCTCGGCCTGCTGACCCTCGTCGCGAGCCCGGCCGTGCCGCTGCATCACGCCCCGGGACTGAGTCTCGGGGCGGCGCATACGCCGCCGGAGCAGCTGGCGGTGTTCACCGACGGCGACGCGATCAGCGCGATCAGCCCCGCCGACAGCGACCTGGCATACCTCGGGGACCTGGCGTCGAGCCTGCCATATCGTCTGCTCAAGCACCCCACGGTGCTCGTGCTCGGCGCCGGCGGGGGAGACGATGTGCTTCTCGCATTACATCACGACGCCGCGCACGTCGATGCGGTCGAACTCGACCGGCACATGATCCAACTCGCTGCCGGCGCGTTCCGTAGCAGCTCCGCGAGCGTCTATGCCGATCCGCGGGTCGATGTGCATTTCGGCGAGGCGAGGGGTTACGTGTCGCGGACGGATGCGCGTTACGACCTGATCCACATCGGCCTGCTGGACTCCTTCGGAGCGTCGGGAGCAGGCGTGCAGTCGCTCCACGAGAGCTACCTCTACACGGTCGAGGGGCTGGCCCGGTACATGGACAGTCTGGCCAGCGGCGGGATGCTGTCCATCACGCGCTGGCTCAAGCTGCCGCCGCGCGACAGCCTGAAGCTTTTCGCGACCGCGGTCGACGCGCTGGACGCGCGGGGTGTCGAGGCGCCCGGGCGACAGCTCGCGATGATCCGCAGCTGGAACACGACGACCCTGCTGATCCGAAACGGACCTTTCGGGGCCGGTGATGTCGAAGCCATCCGGGACTTCGCGCGCTCGCGTTCGTTCGACACGGTCTACTATCCCGGTATGCCGGCGGCCGAGGCGAACCGTTTCAATCAACTGGAACAGCCTTACCTGCACGAGGCGGCCGTCGCGCTGCTTGGCGATCAGCGCCCGGCGTTCATCGAGCGCTACAAGTACGCGCTCGAGCCTGCGACGGACGACAGGCCGTACTTCTTTCACTTCTTTCGCTGGAATTCCCTCGCCGAGATTCTGGCGTTGCGCGAGCGAGGTGGCGCCGGGCTCATCGAGTGGGGCTACCTGGTGCTCGTAGCAACGCTGGTGCAGGCGGCACTCGTCGGGGCGGTCATCATACTGTTGCCGCTCGTCAGCCTGGAGCGAGCCTGGTCCCCGGGGATCGGTGTGCGCATGGGTGCTTATTTCTTTGTGCTGGGCTTGGCGTTCCTGTTCGTGGAGATCGCGTTCATCCAGCGGTTCATTCTATTCCTGAGCCACCCGCTCTATGCCGTGGCTGTGGTCCTCGCCGGCTTCCTGCTGTTTGCGGGCCTCGGCAGCGCGTGGTCCGCACGGCTGCGGCTCAACCCGGTGCTGGTCGCCGTACCCGCAATCTGGGGCCTGAGCCTGGTCTATCTTTTCGGGCTGCCGGCGCTGTTCGAACAGTTCATCGGCCTTGCGGACACGGCTCGTGTCGTCCTCGCGATCGCCCTGATCGCGCCGCTGGCCTTCTTCATGGGGATGCCGTTCCCGGCAGGTCTCAGCAGGCTCCGCGACGTGGCGCCGGGCTATATACCCTGGGCCTGGGGGATCAATGGTTATGCATCGGTGCTAAGCGCCGTGCTCGCGACGCTACTCGCGATCCAGGTCGGATTCTCGGGCGTGCTGATACTCGCCCTTGTGCTGTACGCGGCAGCCGCGGCGCTGGCGCGCGGCTGGTGAGCGGGTCTAGTCGAGCAGGACGTCCTCGAGGATATCGTGCACCAACTGCGTGGCGATCTCCACGAGCAGAACTCTGCCGTCGACGACAACGCGCTCGTAGCCGCGCGGCACGGTCGGGAGTACCCGGACAAGGCCGGCGGGCAGCGCCTGCTTGGCGATTCCCGGCGGCAGCGGTTTACCCCGCTGCAGGTTCTTGGCGATGCCGGGTGGCAGCGATTTACGCCCCTTGCCCCGGTGCGACCCGGAATCCTGGTCGCGGTAGTAGGCGCGGATGGCCGAGATCTCGAGGTCCGTGAACTCGACGTGCACGCCGAAATCCCCGGCGTGGCTTGCCGTCAGAGGTGCCAGGACCAGGGTCGCGGCGGCACAAACCAGCAGCTGTCGTATCATGAGACGTCACCCCCAATTCAGGATATGCCCAACATAGGGGCTGCAGAATTACATCGGTGTGACCGGCATCACATTTCGGGGCGTTTAAACCCGATGAACGAAATGCTGATCCGGTGCATCTAATGGGTGTAACCTTCTCAGCTTAATTAACCGGGCGGGGTTCATTCATGTCGCTGGTTGCCGAACTCAGGCGCCGAAATGTGTTTCGTGTTGCAGCCGCGTACCTGGTTGCAGGCTGGCTGCTGGCCGAAGTTCTTACGAATGTCCTGCCGGTTCTCGGGGCGCCGGAATGGACCGAGCGTGCAGTGCTCATCATCTTCGCGCTGGGGTTCATTCCCGCCGTCGTGTTCTCCTGGATCTACGAGCTGACGCCAGAGGGCCTGAAACGAGAAGACGAGCTCGGCGAGGAGGCCCGGCCGAAAAGCCGAACCAGCCGCGTCCTCGACCACATCACGCTCGCCGGGGTCGTCATCATCATCGTGTCGGTCGGCCTGTTCAGCGCGCGGCAGGCGGGCGATGACGAGGTCGTCGCCCCCGCGGAAATCAGCGACGCCTCGGTTGCCGTGCTGCCGTTCGTGAACATGTCCAGCGACAAGGACAACGAGTACTTCTCCGACGGGCTGACGGAGACTCTGCTGCACATGCTCGCGCAGATCCCGGACCTCAAGGTCGCTGCCCGTACGTCGAGTTTCGCCTTCAAGGGGCAGAACAAGACCATCGGCGAGATTGCGATGGCGCTCGGCGTTGCGCACGTCCTCGAAGGCAGCGTGCAGCGGGCCGGCGACCGGGTGCGCATAACGGCGCAGCTGATTCGGGCGAGTGACGGTTTCCACGTCTGGTCGTCCAGTTACGACCGCGAGTTTTCGAATATCTTCGAGATCCAGGACGAGATCGCGCAGCGTGTCGGCTACGAGTTGTCTGAGTCGCTGCTCGGGGTCGGCGAGCCGCAGCTGACGAGCGTGAAAACGACGAGTCCCGACGCCTACGACCTATACCTGCAGGCTCGGCGCGAGCGCGCCACCTATTCCTATGGCGGCCTGCAGGCTGCGGAAGACCTGCTGAAGGGGGCGCTCTTGATCGACCCGGATTTCATTGAAGCCAAGACTGAACTCGCGGCGAGCTACATCCAGCAGACCGAGACGGGCCTGATGCAGCCGGCCGAGGCGTTCAGCGAGATCCTCGCCATCACCGGCCAGGTTCTCGAGACGGAGCCGGAAAACCCTGTCGCGCAGGCCGTGCGCGTCTACGTCGAGTCGCTGCAGCGGGCGCTGCAGGGCGACGTGCAGGCCATGCCGGATGCCGTGGCGCGGCTCAAGGAACTGGTCGCACAAGTGCCTGACGAGTTGCAGCTGCAGCTGTTGCTGGTCAAGGCTTACAAGGCGGCGCAGCGGCCGGAGCCGGCCGTGGCGGTCCTGGAGAAAGCGCTCCACGACGATCCCTACAACCCCGAGGTGCTCTACGAGCTGGGTACCCTGTATGGGAGGGTCGAGCGGTGGGAGGATGCCCGTGCATCGATCGAGAAGTCTCTCGAGATCGAACCCAAACAGCCTAACGCCTACAGCATCCTCGCCGGGTTGAGTCTGCGATACGGAGACGGGGTCGGCTACGTGCAGCAAATTCTCAAGGCGTTGGAGGTGGATCCAAGGGACCACGAACTGCCGGGCCTGCTGGCCGAATTCCTGTACCAGCTCGAGCTGTTCGAAGAGGGCGACGATTTCCGCGACCGCGTGCTGACGATTGCGCCCACGAGCGATCTCGCCTACAGGATCCAGTTGGTCAGGGCAGACCGCATCGGTGACGCTACGGCGGCCGACGCCAGTGCGAGGCAGGCCATCCTGGCGGACGTGAGCGACCGCCGCCTGGGGTTTCGCGGTGCCATCGAGTACCTGCTACGGGCGGCAGTCCAGAACGGCACTGTCGAGGAAGAAATGGCCTGGCTCGAGGAGCAGGCGCCCGGCATATTCGACCTCGAGGCGGATTCCCCGCCGCAGAAGATCCGGCTCGCGCAGGGAATGGCGCTCGATGCCTGGTATGTCACGCTGCCCCGGGAAGAAGTGCTGCGGCGCCTCGATGTGCTCCTGGAGAGGGGTACGGCGATGGGCATTGACCATGCCGAGGATCCCTACGCGCAAATGAGCGTTCTCGCGATGCGCGGCGAGATACAGGCTGCCGTCCAGGTTGCGCTGGACGATATCTTCACCCGGCCCGTGGCCTTAAACCTGGATTGGCGCAACGTGTTCACGCAGGCCCGGTTCGAGGAGGTTGTCGCGGACGCGCGGGTGCAGGCGGCGCTGGAGCGCTGGGAGGAGGACGAGGCGGCGCTGCGTTCGGAAGTCCGTTCGTACCTCGCAGACCTGCAGGCCGCGGGCTGAAAAAAGCCCCGCTGCTTCACAGCAGCGGGGCGGAGCCAACAGAGTTAAATCAGCGGGGGAGGGAGAGTTAACTCCTTGCTCAGGGCTCCAGGAGTACGATCCCCAGCTTGTACGCCGTGAACGTATTGCTGTCGCCGTCGTACTTGCCGTAAGCGTGCAGTGATCGCGCGAGGTCGCCGGCGCCGAGCCTGTCGGTCAGTTCGGCCGCGAACTCACTCCAGTCGGCGTACTGCAGCAGGCTGTCGTTCGTCTTGATCGCAAACAGCAGCCGGCCCGTCTCACGCGGAACGATCGTCGTGCCGGAGTCGAGCGCGGTGAGGTCGATCAGGAACGGCCCCTGCTTGATGTAATGGCGCACACCGATATCCGGGTTGCTGTTGTCGAGCACGAGGCCGTCATCGCCGATGTACAGGAATGGTTCGGCGGTACCGGCGCTGCCCCAGCCGATGCCGAGCGCGCTGCGGACATCGGTGTAATCGATGACCGACCGGCCTGCAAAGTCCGGCGGAGCCGAGCCGAAGGCCGTCGGGAATCCACGGACCACGATGGGCTTGCCCTCGGCCAGGTCTGCGAGGGCCAGGTTGAATGTCCGCACCTCGTAGTTGCCAGGATCCGCGTCGGATTCTGCGTCGGGCCCGGTGCCCGAGAAGTCGAAGACCTCGACGCGGCGCCGGTCGATCGAGTACAGCGTGATGTCGGCCTGGCCGGGCATCACGGTATTGACGATGCCGGCAATGCCGGTCACGTGCATGCGCACGGCGCCGGCGGTCGCATCGAACAGGATTTCCGGTGTCGACGCGTCGGTAGCGGCCGTCTGCAGGTCGCCACGAATCGTGACGCGCTGACCGATCGAAAGATCCTCGATCGTCAGGTTGCCGAGGCGATGCCGCTCCCTGAAGACCTTCGTATCCGGGCCGACCTCGACGATGACGTCGTCATGGAAGTGGGCGGGGCGGTCAGTCGCCGCATCACGCGGGATGATGGTTGCCCCACGGACCGTAAGGAAGTTGCCCTCGCGCTTGATGATGTTGCCCACGACAGCATCGCGGTCGATGCCGGGGACGCTCGTCCCGGCAAGCACCATGTCCGCAAAGAAACTGCGGTCGCTGATATTCAGTGTGCCCCGGGCAACGGTGGGCGTTCCTTCGCCCGCTGCTTCCAGCGCACGGAGCCCGTTGATGCCGACGTACAGATCGCCGTTGACTTCGAACTCCGTGTCGTCCGATACGCGCACCGCGAACCGACCGAAGTCGCCGACGCGGAGATGCCAGGGCCGAACGGCGATCGTGTAGCTCATCTCAGCCTCGTTGACGTCCAGCAGCGGCCCACGGACGCGCAGGGCTTTTTCATCGACCGGGTGGACTTCCGCCACTATGAACTGGTCGATGGCCGCCGTGGCGGGCGTCGGCGTCGTATCCACGTCGTGTGACGCTTCGAGGTCGAAATCGAGCTGCAGGAAGTGCGCGCGGCGCTTCGTCACCACGAGTTGGTCGCGGTCCGCGAGGTGAATTGCGAGTTCGGTCTCCTCGAGCGGAACGCCGGAGACGTCGGTCACCGTCGCTTCCTTGGAGCTGTCGCCGGATTCGACAATGATCTCGGCGTTGCGGTAGTCGAGTCGAATCGCGCCGGCGACATAGGTGGCCGGCGGCAGGTGCGTGACGGATACGAGCTCGGTCAGGTCCACGTAATCGGTGAAATTGACGCGGGCACGCCGCGGCAGCACCTCGACGACGCGGCCATCTGCTGTCTCGAGCGTCAGCGATACCAGGTCGACCGTATAGTTGAGAAAATCACCCTCGGCGTCGGTAAAGCCGATCAGGACAGAACCGCATTCGCCGAAGGTCGCCGGGTTCGCCGGGTTACAGCTTGCGTCCGGCAACGGGCCCGGCGTGGTCGACGTTTCTGCACCGCCGCCGCAGGCCGCGAGTAACAGGGCCGCAAAAGCGAGCCCGAGTGATCTGGAAGTCATGCGTTTCTCCTTGCTCGATATTGTCCGTGTACAAGGGAATTAACGGGCGACACACAGAATCGTTGACTTACAGGCATTACTTAAGGAAGAACCTATCCAAATACAGAAACTTAGCTTGTATTCCTGTCCTGAGCTGTCAAAATCAGCTTCCGTACGGCGTTTACGCTCAAGTGCTGGCTTATGTTGAGTGAGTAACCCTCCAGACAGTGGCGCAACAACCGGAGTCAGGCACCGCAGGCCGCGGGCCGGCACTCGCACCCGCGGCGGCGCCGATGCGCTGCAGACCCAGATAGCCGTCGGTGTTCTGAATCTCGATCCTTCGCGGCGCCTCGACCAGCTCCAGTCCAATATCAACGACCTGCCCGAGGCCGCCGGTTGTGACTCGGCCTTTGTCGCGCTGATAGCGGAAGACGGCGAAAGTTTCGAAACCGTCATCGCGGCGGCCAGCGGCTTCGCCCAGTGCAACCCGGCGGTCATACAGGGCGAGGAACTCGACCAATGGCCGTGGCTGCGGGAGCGCCTTGGCCATCTCAAGATCATCGAGGTGGCGGACACACTGCAGGGGTCGAGGGCATCCCGGGCCGAGCTCGTGCGCCTTGCCGAGCTGAAGATGGGTTCGCTGCTGATGATCGGCTTCTCGGTACAGGGCGAGGTGGGCGGTCTCCTGGCGCTGGCCAACGAGCACGCCGTGGACGGCTGGGACGCCAACCTGCACCTGTTGCTGAAACTGATAGGGGCATCGCTGGCGACGGGTCTCGAACGAATTCGCGACCAGGCGCTGCTGACCGAGATGAACGAGCGCAACGCGCTGGTCGCGGCAACCGCCAATGACGGGATCTGGGACTTCGACGGCGAGACCAAGCGCATCACGTTGTCGAGGCGCTGGCGCGCGATGCTCGGTTACGCCACGGACAGCGATGAGGACGTCACGCTCGACTGGTACCAGCTCGTGCATCCCGACGACATGTCCCGCGTGCAGTCGAAGATGAAAGAGCACCTGGCGGGCAACACGCCGTTCTTCGAGTCCATGCACCGCATGAAACACCAGAACGGTGACTGGCGCTGGATGAGCAGCCGCGCCAAGGCCGTGCTCGACGAGAATGGCCGGCTTCTGCGCCTGCTCGGTGTCGAGGTGGACATCACCGAGCGCAAGCTCTACGAGGAGGCGCTGTTTCGCGAGAAGGAAAGCGCCCAGATCACGCTGCAGTCGATCGGCGACGGTGTGATCACGACGGATGCCCAGTCCCGCACCGAGTACGTCAATCCCGTGGCCGAGGAGTTGACAGGCTGGAAGGTCGATGACGCGAGCGGCAGGCCCATCGACGAGATCTTTCGGGGATTCCACGAGGAGACCTGCGAGCCGCTCGAGAACCCGCTGGCCGTGGCGATTCGACGCAATCGTTCGATAAAATCGGTCAGGCCGACCCTGCTGATCCGCCGTGACGGCAACGAGCTCTATATCGAAAGCACAGCCTCGCCGATCCGCGACGGCAAAGGCAACGTCACCGGCGGCGTACTCGTGTTTCATGACGTCAGCGAATCGCGGGAGCTAAATCGCCGGCTCAGCTACCACGCCAGCCACGATATCCTGACGGGGCTGGTCAACCGGCGCGAATTCGAAAACCGGCTGGAACGCGCACTCAAGAGCGCCAAGGCGCGCGAGACGTCCTACGCGCTCTGTTACCTGGACCTCGATCAGTTCAAGATCGTCAACGATTCCTGCGGCCACAGCGCAGGCGACGCCTTGCTCGGCCAGCTGGGGGCGCTGCTGAAGTCGAAGATACGCTGGCGGGACACGCTGGCGAGGCTCGGCGGCGACGAATTCGGTGTGCTGCTGGAGAGCTGTTCGCTCGAGGAGGCCATGCAGACCGCGGAATCGTTACGCATGGCGATCAGCGACTACAAGTTCACCTGGGACGATCGCAGTTTCCGGCTCGGCGCGAGTATCGGCGTCGTCCCGATCTCGGCCGACAACGAGGATGTGGCGGCGCTACTGAGCGCGGCCGACAGCGCCTGCGCGGCGGCCAAGGAGGCAGGCCGGAACCGGATCCACAGCTTCCAGGAAAACGACATCGACCTGATGCGCCGGCGCCGCGAGATGCAGTGGGCCGCACGCATCAACAATGCACTCGAGGAGAACCGTTTCGAGTTGTTCCGGCAGACGATCCAGCCGCTGCAGTCGGACGAAGGGGGCGCGCATTACGAAATCCTGTTGCGCATGCGTGACGAGAGCGGCGGCATCATCTCGCCGGGCCTTTTCATCGAGGCCGCCGAACGCTACAGCATCACGCCCAGCATCGATCGCTGGGTGATCCGCAGTGCGTTTCGCTGGCTGGTTTCCGAGGCCGATGAGCGAGAGCGGCTGGCGTTGTGCTCGATCAATCTGTCTGGCCAGAGCCTCGGGGACGAGAAGTTTCTGCCATTCGTCATCGACCAGTTCCGGATGTCGGGGCTCGATGCGACCAAGATCTGCTTCGAGATCACCGAGACGGCGGCTATTGCCAGCTATTCGCAGGCGAACCGCTTCATCAATGCCCTCAAGGAGCTGGGCTGCAAGTTCGCGCTGGACGACTTCGGGACGGGCTTGTCTTCCTTCGGCTACCTGAAGCACTTCCCGGTCGACTACCTGAAGATCGACGGCAGCTTCGTCAAGGAGATCCTGCATGACGCGATCGACAGGGAGATGGTTCGATCCATCAACGAGATCGGCCACCTGACCGGCAAGAAAACGATCGCGGAGTTTGCCGAGAACGAGGAGATCATCACGATGCTGCGCGGCATGGGTATCGACTACGCGCAGGGATACGGCGTCTCCGAGCCCAAGCGGGTGACCCGGGCCGTCGCGTGAGGTTCGTATGAGAGGCTGGTCCTTACTGTTGCTCCTGTTCCTCCCGCTCTCGCAGGCGACCGCGCAGTCCGCTAACAGGGCTTGCAGCATCGAGGAGCTCATGGGGTGGCGCGAGGCCGTGCACGCCGCGTTACTCGCCAACTGGAAGGTCCCTTACGAGGATCGGTATATCGCCTGCACCGTGATGCTGAGCGTGAACTGGCGCGGCGAGGTCCTGAACGTCGGCATCGCCAATTGCGGCGAAGATCCCCAGGTGCACCGCTCCGTGGTCAATGCGGGCTACCAGTCCTCGCCGATCAGGATGCTGGACAACCGCGCCTGTTATGAGCGCAATGTCATCGTCAAGCTCGAGTCGCGGCCGCTGCAGCCCGAGGAACGTGAAGAATCAGTCGATCCTGAATAGCATGCTCAGGTCGATGGAATCGGCGTTGCCGGTCAACGAGCCGATGGAAATGAAGTCGACGCCCGTCTCGGCGATCTCGCGTACGCTGTCGAGCGACACGTTGCCCGCGGCCCTGGCATGCTCGTCCTTGATGAGAATGGCATCGTAGAGCCCGTACCGGTGATTTGCCCCGCCGCCGCAGCGCAGCGCGTATTTCTGTGCCTCGCGAAGACCCGGGAGCGTCTTGCGGGTATCGAGTATCCGCACGCCGGTCCCACGGGCGGCCGCGACGTAACGGGCCGTGGTCGTCGCCGTCGCCGACGTACCAGTCCACGACCACCCGCTCGTCGAGTTCGGCGAAGACGGCATTGACCCAATGTTCGCCGGCTACGACCACTGGCTCGCGCGCGATGATGCTTGCACCGAGAACGGTCTCGGCATCGACGAGCGCAGACGCAAGATCGCCCTCGCCGATATCCTCGGCGAGGGCGTCTGCAATATTACGATGGATGGCTTGTTCGAGCGGCCTAGAGGAAGAATCCACCATGACCGTAGCCCACCATGCTCATGAGCATCGGGATCGACAGGAACGTGTTCGTCCGCGATGCCAGGAAGGCAATATTCTTGGCTTTGGCGATCTCGTCCGCACTCGCCTCGACGATGCCCAGGACCTTCTTCTGGTTGGGCCAGATCAGAACCCAGACGTTAAACAGCATGATCGTTCCGAACCATGCGCCGACGCCAATAAACATGGCTTGCGGGTTGAAGACTTCGCCGAGCAGGCCCAGCGTGAAGGCGTCGTGATGAAGATCCAGGCGCCACAATGCGATGGCTCCCGAGATCCACGTGACGAGCGCGCCCCAGCGGAACCACCAGAGGGCGCGTGGCGCTACGTACTTGGTGATGCCCGCCCCCCCGGGACCGCCTTCGTCGCTGGCGGCCTCGGCCAGCGCAGGGACCTGCACGAAATTGAAGTAGTACAGGAGCCCGATCCACGTAATGCCGGCAAGTACATGAATCCAAACGATAAAGCTAAGGAAGTTGAACGCGATGCCGAGGGTGGCTGCGGCGATGATGACGGCAAAAACGATGCCGCCGATGATCGTGCCAGGGACACTTTTCAGGAAATTCATCAGGGAATTCTCCGTGCTTGGTGTTGTCGTTATAGGCGACTATTCTAGACCAAATCCAGTTACAATCGCGACAGTTAGGGAGACTGCCCATGCGAATACTGGCTTCACTCGTCGTACTTCTTCTGCTGTCAGGCTGCACGGCCATGCTGGTCGGCGGCTCAGCGACGACCGAGTGCGAACAAGGCGAGACAAAGGATCAGAAACGTGAGTGTTAACGAAAGAATCGAGGAGCAGCTGAAGTCACACGATGTGCTGCTGTACATGAAAGGTACCCCGGACTTCCCGCAGTGCGGATTTTCCGGGCAGGCGGTGGCCGCGTTGAAGGCGGTCGGCAAGCCGTTCGCCTACTTCAACATTTTCGAGGACGAGGAGATCCGGCAGGGCCTCAAGGAGTACTCGAACTGGCCGACGTTCCCGCAGCTCTACGTCAAGGGCGAGCTGATCGGCGGCAGCGACATCATCGTGGAGATGTACCATTCCGGGGAACTGAAGGACTTGCTGGAAGGGCCCCCGGAATCGGCGTGATCGCGTCCGAAGCCGCTCCTACACCCGCGTTGCGTACACCGGCTGGAAGCGATTGACGACCTCGCAGAACAGGTCGGCCGTGATTTCCGCGTCGTAAGCAGCCGAGTGCGCTGACTCCTCATCCCACTCGAAACCGGCGGCCTGCACGGCCCGCGCAAGTACCGTCTGTCCGAAAGCGACGCCGCAGAGTGTCGCCGTATCGAAGCTTGAAAACGGGTGAAACGGGTTGCGCTTGATCGCCGAGCGCTCGACCGCCGCGTTCAGGAAGCTGAGGTCGAACGAGGAATTGTGACCGACGAGTATGGCCCGCTGGCAGCGGCTCTCGCGCACGGCTCGTCGCACCTCCCGGAAGACGCGCTGCAGTGCGTCCCTCTCGTCGATAGCGGGACGCAGCGGGTGGTCAGGGTCAATGCCGTTCACGGCCAGCGATGCCGGATCCATGTTGGCGCCCTCGAACGGTTTGACGTGGTAGCGATAGGTTTCGCTGCGCCTGAGCAGCCCCTCGCCGTCGAAGTCGAGCAGTACCGCCGCGATCTCGAGCAGCGCGTCCGTCTGCGCATTGAATCCACCGGTTTCCACGTCGACGACGACGGGCAGGAAGCCGCGGAATCGTTCCGCCATCAGGGGCTTGTCGACCACTCAGGCGCCCGCCTCGAGGATCCGGTCGTCGAGTATCAGGCTCATCGTGTAGCGCACGCCGAAGCCGGTTATGGTCGTCGGGATGTGGGCCAGACCGCCCTTGTGGCTGCTGGCCGCAAGGTCGACGTGAATCCAGGGCGTGTCGTTCTCGACGAATTCGGCGAGGAAGCTGCCCGCCAGGATATGGTCGCCCATACCCTTCGCCGAGCACTGCTGGATGTCGGCGGTATCGCTCTCGAGGTCTTCCAGGAATTCCTTGCCGATCGGGAAGGGCCAGACGCGCTCGCCGCATGAGCGACCCGCGCGCTTGAGGCGCGGGTGCCAGTCCGGCTGGTTGGTGAACACGCCGCTGTAACGCGTCGTGACCGCGTTGATGACGGCGCCCGTCAAGGTCGCATAGTCGATCACCAGGCCGGGTTTCTCGCGACTTGCAAGCGTCAACGCATCGGCCAGCACCATCCGGCCTTCGGCGTCGGTGTGAATCGTCTGGATCGTCTTGCCGTTGGCCGCCGTGATCACGTCCTGCGACTTGTAGGCCCGCGGCCCGGTCCGGTTCTCGGTGATGGCGAGCCAGCAGTCGACGGCGAGCGGCAGGCCGAGTTCCGACACGGCGAGCAGCGCGCCGACCGCGACGGCGCTGCCCTGCATATCGCCATGCATGTCGAGCATCGCGTTGAACGGTTTTAGATTAGTGCCGCCGGTATCGAAGATAATGCCCTTGCCGACGAGCGCCAGGTCCGGCGCGGCGTCTCGTGCGCCCGGGCGGTACCGGAGCCGGACGAGGGAGGCGCTGTCGTCGTCGTTGCCCTGGGCGACGGCGAGAAACGCGCCCGCGCCGAGCTTCTCCAGCTGCCGGGTCGTGTAGCGCTTGTAGTCCCAGCCGTTTGTGGCCGCCAGTTCCTTGAGCATCTCGGCGTAGTTGATCGCGTCGAGTTTGTTCGGGGGCAGGGCCGTAAGCCAGCGGGCGAGGTTGTTGCCGCGGGCTTCGGCCGCGACGCGCCGCAGGTCGAGCTTGTGGTCCTGGCCAAGTACGCGCACGGCCTTGATTTTCGGCGGCGCAGGTTTGGATTTGAACTCCGGCAGGCTGAAGCCCGCCGCCAGGGCGGCCGCCACGGCCGCCTCGCACAGGCGCTCCTGGTCGTCAGTATCGAAGCCGAGGACCCAGATGCCGAGCGTGCCGGCCTTTTCCTGCGTCGCCGCCGCGACAAGCTTGCGGGCGAAGCTCAGCCGCTCGAAGGCCTCGGCGTCGGGACCGATCTTGCCGGCGACGACCAGTGTCTGCCGCTTGTTCGGAAGGCGGGTCACCAACGAGGGTGTCCGATCGGCAGGCCGCTTGCGCAGGAGCGTCTGGAGAGTCGTGCCCTTCGGCACGCGGCGCCAGAGTGCGGCAGGAATTCGCCTGGGTAGTATCAGCAGTAACTGATCGAGGGCCTCAAGTGCTTTAGAATTGGCGACCCCCGTCTGCTGGGTGACCCGGATTTCCCTGGATGCGGGTAGATAGCTGACCATAGTGATGGATTCTTTGCTATGTGCTTGACCGGCAAGGCGGAAACGCCGAATATGTCGCCCCCAAATGGCGGAGCGGCACTGTCCGGTGCGGTTACGGAAACCCTTATTGTGAAGCATTTATGAGCCGATTCAATCCATTTGATGACATTGATCCGTTAGAAACGAGTGAATGGATCGAGTCGATCGATTCGGTCCTGGCTCAGCATGGCCCGGAACGCGCACACTTCCTGCTCAACAAGATGATCGACTTCGCCCGCCGTTCGGGCGCCTACCTGCCTTACAGCCCGAATACCGCCTACCTCAACACGATCGCGCCGGGCCGCCAGCCGGAATACCCGGGCGACCGCACGCTCGAGCGCCGAATCGAGGCGTACCTGCGCTGGAATGCAATGGCGATGGTCGTTCGTGCCAACCGCAAGAGCACCGAGTACGGCGGCCACATTTCGAGCTATGCATCGAGCGCGACGATGTACGAGGTGGGCTTCAACCACTTCTGGCGTGGTCCCACCGAGGAACACGGCGGCGACATGGTCTTCGTGCAGGGCCACTCGTCGCCGGGCATCTATGCACGCGCCTACCTGGAAGGCCGGCTCGACGAGGGGCACCTGGATCGCTTCCGTCACGAGGTGGGCGGCGGCGGCCTGTCGTCGTACCCGCATCCGTGGCTGATGCCGGATTTCTGGCAGTTCCCGACCGTGTCGATGGGCCTCGGGCCGATGATGGCCATCTACCAGGCGCGTTTCATGCGCTATATGGAAAACCGTGGCCTGGTGGCCTCCTCGGACCGCAAGGTCTGGTGTTTCCTCGGCGACGGGGAGATGGACGAGCCCGAGTCGATGGGCGCGATTACGATGCCCGTTCGCGAAGGCCTCGACAACCTGATCTTCGTCGTGAACTGCAACCTGCAGCGGCTCGACGGGCCCGTACGCGGTAACGGCAAAATCATCCAGGAACTCGAGGCCGCGTTCGGCGGCGCCGGCTGGAACGTCATCAAGGTCATCTGGGGTGGCCGCTGGGACCCGCTGCTGGCGGCCGATCAGAAAGGCCACCTGCATCGGATCATGGAGGAGACGGTCGACGGCGAGTACCAGAACTACAAGTCGAAAGACGGCGCCTATGTTCGCGAGCAGTTTTTCAGCAAGCATCCCGAGACGGCGGCGATGGTCGCGAACATGTCCGACGAGGACGTCTGGCGCCTCAATCGCGGCGGTCACGACCCGATCAAGATGTACGCGGCCTACGATGCCGCCGTGCGGCACTCGGGCCAGCCGACGATCATCCTTGCCAAGACCGTGAAAGGCTACGGCATGGGAGGCGCCGGCGAGGGCCAGATGACCGCGCATCAGCAGAAGAAGCTCGACCTGGAGTCGCTGAAGCAGATGCGCGATCGCT